>JBEEOW010000002.1:0-255153 GCA_041191405.1 Bacteroidota bacterium | reverse complement strand
GAACCATGGAACGGTAAGTACGACAACGGAGCAGAAGCTCCAATTGCAACTTACTACTACGTCATCACCCCAAATAAAGACGGATACAAAAACAAAGCTGGTTCGGTTACTATTGTGAAATAATTAAAAAATCCCAAAGTATTTTAGATTTAAAGAAAGTACTTTGGGTATTTTTTTAACACTTTATATTACTTTTTATTAAAAAGTTAAATAAATGTAGATTCTTTAATTAATTCATTTTTATTGAAGTAAGAATTATAACTAAATGAATCAAAATATGATTAATTTTCGGTTTTCAATTTCCAAATAGAACCATTTTTAATTGTAAATTTTTCTAAATGACCTTTTTGGGTGAGAATATTTAGACTTTTTTCACTTTCAATTCTTGAAGTACCAGTAAGTTCAGAAAACTCTCTAGCTGTTAATGTTGAATATATTGTGAAAATACTTTTCCAATCATAATTATATGTCTTTTTAGTAGCTTCAGGATATATTTTCAAAATAGCAGATTCAAAAATTGAATAGGGTTTTGAACCATAAATTGTCTCTTTTTGCCCAGTCGAATTCACGAAAAAAATGGTAGGGAAGCCTCTTACACCATATTCTTTTGCAAATTTTAAATCTTCGTCAAATAGTAATTTAGCTTTACCATTAAAATCTGTTTTTAATTGATCTACATTTAAGCCTACTTTTTGAGCTGCTACTGATAAATTTTCCCATTTTGTAATGTTCTTTTTTTGAATAAATACCATTTCTCTAATTTCTCTTAAAAACAGAATAGCCTTAGTATTATCTTGTAATTGAGCAGCTTTAACTGCAATTGAAGGTGGAAATGAAGAATCTAACGGATCTTCTAACCAAATATCACCATCAATTGGCATGTCGTAATAAATACTAACTTCGTCCCAATGATGTGCTACATCTGAAGGTTTGCTTATACCTCCACTATTATAACTCCAATCAGGTAACAATCCACCCATGTGATATTCAATGTCAATACTATTTCCATATTCTAACTTTAGTTTTCGTAATTGAGGTTCAATTCCCCAACATGACGAACAAATAGGGTCAGTAAAGTATATCACTTTAACAGATTTTTCAATTTTCTGTGATTCAATATTTTTTAAGTTTGAGCTATCTGGTATTCCGCAAATACCTTCAATTGGGTCGCAAAATAAAGGGTTGTTATTTTCCATTTTCGAATTTGTTTGTGCTTTACAATTGATATTTGTAAGCATGGTTATTAATAGGATTATATTTCTAATTTCTTTCATTATCAAATCTTGAAATGAATTTTTAACTATGTAAATCAAATATTTAATTTCAAATGGTTTGATTTTACATTATTATTTCTCGTTTTTGGTACGGTTCAAAATTAGTTTTCATTTCAAACAAAATCACTATAGGTTTCCATTAGGGAAGTACTTTCATATAGGAAACTACCGAGCTGAATTGTACCTTTACCAAACAAATTAATTTTGTATGAAATGAAAAAAAGTGCTGAAATAAATACAACCCAAGTTTGTAGAGTTAGAATGCAAGCCATTACGGATGCAATGAGTTTGTTAACAGGAAAATGGAAGTTTCATATTTTGGGGACGCTAATTGAAGGTAATAAATTAGGTTTTATGGATTTATTAAGGGAGTTGGATGGTATAGGTTCAAAAATGCTCTCAAAAGAACTTCATGATTTAGAAATGAATAATTTAATTAGTAAAACAATATTGAATACAAAACCAATTACTGTACAATATTCAATTACGGAATACGGGAAAACATTGTCTCCTTTAATTGATGCGTTAGCGAATTGGGGTATTAATTATAGAAAATCTTTATATGAAAAATCAGAATTAAACTAAAAAAGCTTGTTCCTTTAATAGAAACAAGCTTTTTCTTAAGTCTAAGAAACTTATTTATTTGGTTGAGGAGTTAATCTTAAATAAGGTTTAACTTCAGTGAATCCTTTAGGGAAACGAGCTGGAATATCTTCTGATTTAATTGCTGGAACAACTACTACATCTTCGCCATCTTTCCAATCTGCAGGAGTTGCAACACTGTAGTTTGCAGTTAATTGTAATGAATCAATTACTCTCAATAATTCTACAAAGTTTCTACCAGTTGAAGCAGGATAAGTAATAATTAGTTTCACTTTTTTATCAGCTCCAATAACAAATACCGAACGCACAGTGAATTTATCAGAAGCATTTGGGTGAATCATATCATACAAACCAGAAACTTTAAATTCTGGGTCAGCAATGATTGGGAAGTTAACTGTAGTATGTTGAGTTTCATTGATATCTTTAATCCACTCAATATGCGATGCCATAGTATCAGTACTTAATGCCAATACTTTTACATTACGTTTTTCAAACTCACCTTTTAAATTAGCTACAGCGCCTAATTCTGTAGTACAAACTGGAGTAAAATCAGCAGGGTGCGAAAATAATACTCCCCAGCTATCTCCTAGCCAATTATGGAAACTGATAGTGCCTTCAGTAGTATCTACTGTAAAGTCTGGAGCTATGTCACCTAGTCTTAATGCCATAATAGTAAATTTTTAATTGTTGAAATTTTATTTTGTAAATGTATGTAAATATTTATTAATACAAAATAATATTTTGAAATATTTATTTTTACGATATTTTTGATTCGTAAATTTGAAAATTACATCTTATTTAAATAAGCATACTTTGTTTTGATCGAAAAGTTGATTTTTTATTCTACGTTGTCAACGGTCATCGACCTTGACAATCGTAATTATTTTTTTTACGATTGACAAGGTTTTCAACCGTTGTCAACGTGAGATTATTTTGATTTCAACGATAAAATATCTTTACTTAAACGTTCTTTAAAAGTCATTTTTTAATTTTGCTTAATCTTTCTAATCCTAATTCAGACAAAAAAATCCTAATTCAAACATTTTCATTCAAAAAAATGATAATATTTTTGAAATTATACTACAAAATCCGTTAATCAATTATAAATTTGAGGTTTAATACTCAAAAATGACAAAATACAGATTACTCACCTTAGAAGAACTAAAATCTTTAGAAAAAGAATTTATTGATTATCTGGTTATCAATGGAATTACTCCTGAAAAATGGGTAGAAATTAAAACTGATAATCCTGAAGGTGCTGATAAAGTTATTGCTCATTTTAGTGAAGTAATTATTGAATCTGTTTTGCGAAAAATCAAATATTTAGAGGCTAGGGGCAAAAATTATTTGTTTACTTACCAATGTAATCAAAATAGTATTGTTTTGGTGGCAATAGAAGGTCCTAAGCGTTCAAAAATTGATTTTACAAACGTTGAAAATTTGCAAATTAGTTTGAAAAAATATGTTGGTAAAATTCAAGCTTACACCACAAGTAAACCTTATGCAAAAACTCGTGAAGAAGAGTTGTTTGATATGTTGCAAAATGGTTGTGTAATTAGCGATGATAAACTTTTTAAGGCAATATCATTGGTACTTGCCGAAAATGCTCATCCAATAAATAATTAATCTATAAATACATTTATTTTGACAAATATAAAAGCTTGGATTTCAGCATTTAGACTTCGTACTTTACCCTTGGCACTTTCAAGTGTAGGTTTGGGGGCATTTTTGGCTTCGTCAGAAGGTAAGTTTAATGCAAGTATTTGTATATTAAGTATTTTAACTACTTTATTTTTACAGATTTTATCGAATTTGGCAAATGATTATGGTGATTCAATTCATGGTGCAGATAAAGCTGAAAATGGCAGAAAAGGTCCGGAAAGGGCAGTGCAAAGTGGAGCTATTTCACTTGCTTCCATGAAAAATGCAATGATTTTGTTTGGTGCTTTTTCGCTTATTTCAGGTTTAGGATTGTTGTATGTAGCATTTCAACATATTGATTTAATGTTTGTTGCATATTTTGTGTTGGGATTATTAGCCATTGGCGCAGCAATTAAATATACTGCAGGAAGCAATCCTTACGGTTATGCAGGTTTGGGCGATTTATCAGTATTTATTTTCTTCGGTTTAGTAGGGGTAATGGGAAGTTATTTCCTTTATAATCAAGAATTTGTTTGGTTAAATGTGTTGCCTGCAATTACTGTTGGTTTGTTTTCAACAGCAGTTTTGAATGTAAATAACATGAGAGATATTGAATCAGATACCAAAGCAGGTAAGCGTTCAATTCCTGTAAGAATTGGCAGAAATGCAGGTGCATTTTACCACGCCTTTTTAGTTCTGGGTGGAATAGTTTCAGCGTTGGTATTTGTATATTTTAAAGGATTTTCGGCAAATCATTTATTGTGGTTATTGGGTGTACCATTGACTTTGATAAATGTAAGAGCAGTATTTGCTTACAGCGACCCTAAAAAACTAGACCCATTTCTTAAACAAATGGCACTTTCAACATTAGTATTTGTATTATTATTAGGCATAGGAATAAATTTATAGCATGGCAACAAAGTGGTTACAACGTACAGAGTTATTAATTGGCGAAGAGCAAGTTGATAAGTTAAAAACAAAACATGTATTAGTAGTAGGTTTGGGCGGAGTAGGCTCATTTGCAGCAGAACTAATATGCCGTAGTGGTGTTGGTAAAATGACTATTATTGATGGCGACGTTGTAGATATTACTAACTGTAACAGACAGTTACCTGCATTGAGCACCAATGTTGGAGAGTCGAAGGCTGAAATTATGGAAGAAAGACTTCGTTCAATTAATCCGGAGTTGGAATTGACTGTAATTAAACAATTTATGACCCCTGAATTGATGGAGGAATTAATGAAAAACGAATATGATTACGCAGTAGATTGTATTGATTCATTGACTCCAAAATTGACTATGATTGTGGGGGCAATGAAAAAAGGAATTCCTTTGGTTAGTTCAATGGGAGCAGGAGGGAAGATGGACCCAACAAGGGTTTTTGTGAAAGATATTTCAAAAACGTATGCTTGTAAATTGGCATTTACAGTAAGAAAAAGATTAAGAAAATTGGGGGTTCGTAAAGGTTTTGAAGCGGTTTTTAGTACCGAATTACCGTTACACGATTCCTTAATGCTAACCGATGGTAGCAATTACAAACGCTCAGCTTATGGTACTATTTCGTATCTTCCAGCTGTTTTTGGGTGTACAGTTGCTTCGGTTGTAATTCGTAGATTAATTGACTGGAAAGAGTTGCCTTCGGCGCATTAATTTTTAGACCTAAGACGGAAGACTTAAGACTTAAGATTTTTTATATAAAAGTGTAAATTTAATATCAAGTATCATGGCAAAGAAAATAATGTTGTTAGGAAGTGGGGAGTTAGGGAAAGAATTTGTAATTGCAGCCAAGCGTTTAGGTGCTTATGTAATTGCAGTTGATTCTTATAATGATGCTCCAGCACAACAAGTTGCCGATGAACGTGAAGTTATAAATATGCTTGATGGCAACGCACTTGATGAAATTGTTGCCAAACACAAACCAGATTTAATTGTACCAGAAATTGAAGCGATTCGTACTGAGCGTTTTTATGAGTATGAAAAACAGGGTTTTACAGTGGTGCCTTCGGCTAGAGCTGCCAATTTTACAATGAATCGTAAAGCCATACGTGATTTAGCTGCCAAAGAATTAGGTTTGAAAACAGCGAATTATAGATATGCTACTTCATTTGAAGAATTACAAAAAGCTGTAAATGAAGTTGGAATTCCGTGTGTGGTAAAACCATTGATGAGTTCGAGTGGCAAAGGGCAATCAACTATAAAATCAGAAGCAGATATTGAAAAGGCTTGGAATTATTCACAGGCTGGTAAACGTGGAGATATTGCAGAAGTGATTGTTGAAGCATTTGTTAATTTTAATTCAGAAATTACACTTTTAACTGTTACACAAAAAAACGGAAATACATTATTTTGTCCACCAATTGGGCACCGTCAGGAACGTGGCGATTACCAAGAAAGTTGGCAACCAGCACATATTTCAGAAGAGCATCTACTTGAAGCACAAAATATTGCAGCAAAAGTTACTGAAGCATTAACAGGTGCTGGTATTTGGGGAGTAGAGTTTTTCTTGGCTGATGATGGGGTATATTTTAGTGAATTATCGCCTCGTCCGCACGATACAGGCATGGTTACTTTGGCTGGAACGCAAAACTTATCAGAATTTGAGTTACACTCAAGGGCAATTTTAGGTTTACCAATTCCTGAAATTACTTTATTAAAAATAGGCGCAAGTGCTGTAATATTAGCTGATAAAGAAGGAATTAATCCAACTTTTGAAGGCGTTGAGAATGCTATCAAATATCCTAAAACAGATATTCGTATTTTTGGAAAGCCAAGCACTCGTCCGTATAGAAGAATGGCAGTAACTTTGGCTTATGATGAAATAGGGACTGATGTAAATGTTGTAAAACAAATAGCTATTGATAATGCTAAATTGGTAAAAGTAGTTGTAGAGAGTTAGAACAATTTCCTAGACCTCCAAGGTTTTCAAAACCTTGGAGGTCTTTTCTTAACTCTTAACTCTTAACTCTTAACTCTTAACTCTTAACTCTTAACTCTTAACTCTTAACTCTTTTTACCCATTTTTTAACCAAATTATAAATAGGTTTTTCAATTAAATAATACCCTGCAATGGCAATAAGCCATAAAAATACAAAGTTTCTATCTTTAAAATGATGTATTTTATCCCAAACAATATTGTTTACAAAATTGATATGGATTAAGTAAAATATAAAAGAACTATACCCCAATATTTGTAATGGATTAGAACCAAGTATTTGGGAAGTATAAGTTTTTTCAGTAATTAAACCCCAATAAAACAGTAAGATAGTGAACGGAAAAAGGATATTGTGTAATAAAACTCCTGGAATAGTTTCAATACTATGTGTCCAAATTTGTTTTTGGAATAACGTGAAAATAAATAAAAATACAATGATGGATAAAAATCCCAATAGAGTTTTATTCTTGATTTCGAAAGGAATTTTAATTTTTTCTAAAATCATTAATGCTAAAATAATTCCAGCCCAAAATTCAATAAATCTACCTTGAAATGTAGCAATACTTACAAATTTAAAATCACTGAGTATTCCATAAGGATTCAAATTTAAGAATTTCAGTTCAATTCCTACAAAAACAAGTGCAATACAAGTGATTGCAGTATATAAAAATGATTTTAACATTCCATTTTTGTAAATACTCCAAAATATAAGTGGAGCAATAGCATAAAATGTTAATTCAACACAAAGCGACCAAGTTTGTGGAATTCCAGTGAGTAAATACTTTTCTGAATACCCTTTTAAAAGTGAAATGTTTAAGAAAGTTTCTATGCCTGTAGGGAACTTTGTAAATATGTATTTTGCTAAAATGATTAATAGATAAACAGGGTAAATTCTTGCTAATCTTAAAGTTATGTAATTTTTATATTGATTTAAACTATTATTTTGAAAACTATTGAAATAAGTATAAGTAATTAAAAATCCACTTAGTACAAAAAACAATGAAACACCAATATGAAATTCATTCAATAATCTATTTGCCATTTCGGGGAAAGTATTTCTCCAAAATTTACGATTATGATACACAAATATCATAATCGCAGCAATTGCTCTTATTCCCGTTAATGCTTCAAATTTTTGTTTCATTGGTTGTCTGAACCATGATTTTTAGGAATAATCGGATGGTCATGATTGTTTTAATTTATTTATATGAAAAATAATATTTTGAAATTTATTGATAGTAGATAGTTTACTTTCAACTATCTACTATCAGCAAATTTCTTAATGTATCAAATTCAAAATACGTTTAAATCTTAAACCTTTAAAGAAATTTGGTTCTTCTGCATCTTTTGAAAGCCAAATCATAAATGCTTTACCAACTACATGGTCTGCTGGTACATATCCCCAAAATCGAGAATCCAATGAGTTGTGACGGTTATCACCCATCATAAAGTAGTAATCTTGTTTAAATATGTATTCTGTTACAATTTTACCATTAATAGAAACAGTTTTGTTGTCTTTAATAACAACATTTTTATTTCCTTCGTAACGTTCAATCGCTTTACCATAAAGAATTATATTTTCCTCAGTTAAAGGAATTTTCATGCCTTCTTTAGGTAAAACCAATGGACCATAATTATCCTCATTCCATTTGAATTTTGAGTTTTGAGGGAATGTCCTTTCGTTCCATTCTCCTTTATTCAAAGGTTTCAAAATCACATTAGTTACATAATTATAACCTTTCATTTTTGCTGCAACTTCAGGAGTGGTATTTACAATTAAGTACCCATCTTCATCAGAATATTGCGTTTCTTGTAATGATATACCATTTTCTTTAAGCATATTAGCTAAGTAAGCCATAAACTGTGTGTTATCAGCAGGTGGTGTTACTTTAATAGCATATCTAAATTGTCTGTCTTTTGGATTTTCTTGTGCTTTACCATTTACAAATACCTGTAAATTTCGAACTTCTAAAGTATCTCCACCAGTTGCAACACAGCGTTTTATATAGTTGGTTTTTAAATCTGTTGGGTACTCCATTTCTTCTGGATAGTTGAAAACTACAATATCATTCTTTTTAACATGGGAAATGCCCGGTAAACGATATTGGTCAAGTTGAATAAAATCTAAGTAAGATTTAATTTCTGTACCCCAAATTTTTTGGTGTGTAAATGGAATTTGTAATGGCGTTTTAGGAGTCCTTGCTCCATAATGAAATTTGCTAACAAACAGATAATCACCTACTAAAAGTGTTTTTTCCATAGAAGGAGTAGGGATGGTAAATGCTTCAAATAATGACCAACGAATAAACGTTGCTGCTACAACTGCAAACCCAATTGCATCGGCCCACTCTCTTGTTTGTGTTTTTTTAAGAACTGGTAATGTATCATATTTTCCTAAAAACTTAATATTATTATCATAAGCCCAAATAATAAACATAAACGGACCTGCTAATACTACTGCTACATGATCAATAAACCTATTTTTACCATGGGTATTTGCAAAGTCGGTTAATAAACCAAGCATTACAAAAAAACCAGCAATAGGCGTGTAAAGCACATAAGCCCACCAAGTTGGTCGACCTAAAATTTCAATTAATTTATAAGTATTGTAAAATGGTACAAACGCCAACGCTGGTTTTAATCCTTGTTTTTCAAAGAATTTTGCTAAACCTACTCCAATACCCAGTAAATAAAATAATGCTAAAACTATAAGAACCATTGTATTATAAATTAAAATTTAAGCACATCTTCAATGCTAAAAACACCTTTTTTATCAGCAATCCATTCTGCTGCTACAACTGCACCAAGTGCAAAACCAGTTCTATTATGTGCAGTATGTTTAATTTCGATATCGTCAATAGCTGATTTGTAAGTAATTGTATGAGTTCCAGGTACTGCACCTTCTCTAATTGAACGAATTAATACATCACTATCTTTAGTTTCAGCATCATTAACCCATGCAGTTTTTCTGTCAATGTTATTAATGATACCTTCGGCCAAAGTTATAGCCGTTCCACTTGGTGCATCTAGTTTTTGAGTATGATGAATTTCCTCAGTATCAATTTCGTAATTTGGGAAATTGTTCATCACTTTTGCAAGCACTTTGTTGATATGGAAAAATATATTTACACCAATACTAAAGTTTGAGCCATATAAAAATGCACTTCCTTTTTCTTTGCAAAGTGCGTCAATTTCAGGTTTTTGTGCTAACCAACCAGTAGTTCCACAAATAACTTTAATACCGTTATTGAAACAATAAGTTAAGTTTGCTACTGCTGCATGAGGTTGGGTAAATTCAATTGCAACATCTGTATTTGAAGCATTGTATTGCGATAAAGTATCGGTATTATCTACAGAAATTTTACCTGAAATTGTATGTCCTCTTTCTATGGCTAATTTTTCAATGGTTTGCCCCATTTTACCATATCCAATTAATAATATTCTCATTTTTAAATAGTTTCGTATCGTCTTATATTATATTAAGTCTTAAATCTTATATCTTAAGTCTTATGTCTTTACTTAAATTTAAATGTTAACCCTAGCATTCCTGTTTGGGTGTAAGGGTTTAAAGTTGGAGTAACTTTTACAGTTAAATTGTCGCTCATGTTAAATTCCGATAAATGAGCATCTACACAAGCATCTAAAGTTTGGAAAACATATAAAGCTACTGATCCAATAATAAATAAATCTCTGTTTCTTCTGTGGAAATCAACTTCACCACTTATTTCAGTAATTTTTTTTACTGAAATTGCATCAGTTTTAAACTTTACAGAACCGTCGCTGTTGTATTGTGGTATTTGATTAAGTGAGTCTTCTTTTGTTTTGTATAGTCTATAATCTCTTAAATCATTATTAAATTTCAAAAAAGAATTATGTTCTCTACTTGCTCCATAAATCAATCCAACTAAACCACCAACTACAATTGGTACTTTCCAGTATTTTTTATTGTACACTTGACCACTTCCAGGAAGTACCAAAGCCATTAAAGTTGCTTTTTTAGGGCTTTTTGGCTTTTTTACAATGATTTGAGAAACAGTGTCTTTATTACTAGACGAATTATTGTTTTGTTGAGCAAAAATAGTATTGCTAAAACAAATAATTGAAAGTAATAAAAGGTATGTAAATCGTTTAAACATCTATAAATTAGATATGTAAAATTTCTAAAATTCTATTTAAATCTTCCACAGTAACAAATGGGATTTTTATTTCACCTTTTTTGTTATCGTCAGTTTTTATTTGGATTCTTGTACCAAAATGAGAAGATAATGAACTTTGTAAACGAACAAAGTCGCTATTCATTTTAATTTTACCAGATTTTTTTTCTTCCTCTTCTTCTTTTGGTTTACCAATATTTCTAACAAGTTCTTCAACTTTTCTTACAGATAAATCTTCGTTGATTATCTTTTTGAAAATATTAAGTTGAGTGTCAATGTTTTCAATATTTATTAATGCTCTTGCATGTCCCATTGATAATTTATGGTCACGCACAGCCGCTTGAATATCAGGAGGTAATTTAAGTAAACGTAAGTAGTTATTTACAGTAGCTCTGTTTTTCCCAACTCTATCTCCAAGTTCTTCTTGTTTAAGTGAACATTCAGTTATTAATCGTTGGTACGATAATGCAACCTCAAGAGCATTTAAGTTTTCACGTTGAATATTCTCTATCAATGCCATTTCTAGCATTTGTTGGTCATTTGCAACACGAATATAGGCAGGAACAACAGTTAAACCAGCTAATTGCGAAGCCCTAAATCTACGTTCACCAGAAATAATTTGATATTGGTCTTTTGCAAGCTGACGAACTGTGATTGGTTGTATAATTCCTTGAACTTTAATTGATTCAGCTAATTCAATCAATGCATCTTCGTCAAAATATTCACGAGGTTGGTTTGCATTAGCTTCAATGAATGCAATTGGAAGTTCTTTAAAATTTTCAAGTGCTGGTGAAGCTTCTTGTTTGGTTTCGTTGGTTGATTGAGAGTTAGCATCTGTAAGTAATGCACTTAGTCCTCTTCCCAAGGAATTTTTTTTCACCGGCTGATTCATATTATTGGTATTAAGTATTATGTACTAAGTACAAAGTTTTTTATTCTAAAATATTATTTTTTAAATTGAATGTACTTGGTACTTAATACCTAGTACTTAAGACTTCAATTAATTCTTCAAAGTGATACCACTTTTTTCAACTACTTCTTTTGCTAAGTTCATGTAAGCAATTGAACCTTTACTTTCGGCATCGTGCATAATTACTGGCAAACCAAAACTTGGTGATTCACTTAATTTAACATTTCTTGGAATAATAGTTTCAAAAACCATTTGAGGGAAATGTTGTTGAACCTCTTCAACTACCTGATTAGCAAGTCTAATTCTTGAATCATACATAGTCAACAACATACCTTCAATTTGCATTGCAGGGTTCAAACGTTGCTGAATAATTTTGATAGTATTTAATAATTTAGCAATTCCTTCTAAAGCAAAATACTCACATTGCACCGGAATCATTACTGTATTAGACGCTACAAGGCAGTTTGTAGTAATTAATCCAAGAGAAGGAGAGCAGTCAATTAATATAAAATCATATTGTGGACGAAGCTGTGTTACCACTTTTTTCATCAACAATTCTCTATCATCCGCATTTACAAGTTCAATTTCGGCACCAACTAAATGAATATTTGATGGCATAATTTCTAAAAATGGTATTTCTGTTTTTAGGATAGAAGCCGCAATTTCAGCTTCTCCAATCATACATTCGTAAATACTGCTTTCAATATGATTTGGGTCATAACCATAACCAGAAGTTGCATTTGCTTGAGGGTCAGCGTCTATTAATAACGTTTTATACTCAAGTGCAGCTAAAGACGCAGCTAAGTTGATTGCTGTTGTGGTTTTACCAACTCCTCCTTTTTGGTTTGCTATTGAAATTACCTTTGCCATAAAATTGTTTTTGCGAATAGTTGCAATTTACAACCATTAATAAGAAAATCCTTAGTTTTTTATAAAATAAGTGTAAATTGCTTTGCAAAGATATAACACTTATTACGAAAACCAATTACAAAGAATGAAGCTTATAAAATGGATACTTTTAGTTGTCTCAATATTAGGGATATTGTCATGCGAAAAAAGTGAAGAGACAGCGCAAAAAAAAATATTTAGATATAACCAAGCAGAAGGGATAAGTTCTTTAGACCCTGCATTTGCTCGAAATCAAGCAAATATTTGGGCTGTTAATCAATTGTTTAATGGTTTGGTTGAACATAATGAAAAATTAGAAGTAGTTTCGTCAATTGCCGAATCATGGACAATCTCTGGTGATGGGAAAATTTATACATTTAAACTAAAACGTGGAGTTCATTTTCATGATTCTGAAATTTTTCCTGATGGAATAGGGCGTGAAGTAAAAGCTAGAGATTTTGTTTATTCATTTAAAAGAATCATGGACCATGGTACTGCAAGTACTGGTGCTTGGGTTTTTAATGATAAAGTTTTGAAAGAAAAAGATGGTTCGGTGTCGGATACATGTTTTATGGCTGTGAATGATTTTACTTTTAGAATATATCTTCGTGAAGCTTTTCCTCCATTTATTCACATGTTAACTATGCCATATTGTTATGTAATTCCTCACGAAGGTATTCAAAAATATGACAAAGATTTCAGAATTCACCCTGTTGGAACAGGTCCATTTAAGTTGAAACTTTGGGAAGAAGGTTCAACGTTGATATTCTTGAAAAATGAAAAATATTGGAGAAAAGATGAAAAAGGAGTGCAATTACCTTACCTTGATGCAATTCAAGTTTCATTTATGACCGATAAAAATATTGCTTTTTTAACATTCTTAAAAGGAAAATTAGATTTTATATCTGGTATTGATGAAACATCAAAAGAGCAAATTTTAGATAATCAAGGAAATGTAAAAAAAGAGTTTTCAAGTAAATTTAAAGTACAAAAATTATTGTACTTAAATACTGAATATCTTGGTTTTCAAATTGACCCAGAGAAATTAAAAGATAAAAATCACCCGTTTTTAAAGAAAGAAGTGCGTAAAGCAATGTCGCATGCAATTGATAGAGGTGAGTTGGTCGCTTATTTACGAAATAACTTGGGGATTCCTGGTTTGCAAGGTATGATTCCATATCCTATGCCTTCATTTAATAAAGATGTAAAAGGATATAATTATGATATTGAAAAAGCATTAAGTTTACTAAAAGAGGCTGGTTATCCTGGTGGACATGGTTTGCCTGAGTTTGACCTTTACACTACAAGTGATTATAAAGAAATGTCAGAATATCTACAAAAACAATGGTCTAAAATTGGAATTAAAGTAAATATTCAAGTAAACCAAGCTTCAACTTTTAGGGAATTGGTTGATAACGGAAGGGTTTCATTGTTTAGAGGTTCATGGATTGGAGATTATCCTGATGCGGAAAATTATTTAAGTTTATTTTACAGCAAAAACTTCTCTCCTGGAGGACCAAATAAAACGCATTTTGTAAACAAAGAATTTGATAGATTGTATGAATTAGCCCAAAAAGAGTCACATACAGACACTCGTTATGCTTTGTATAGAAAAATGGATCAAATAGTAATGGACGAATGCCCTGTGATAGTTCTTTATTATGATGAGTTAGTGAACCTTACCCAAAACAGAATCAAAGGCATAGATGTAAACCCTATGAATATGCTTAAACTTGAACGAGTTGATTATAAGGAAGAAAAGGTAGTTAAGGAGTAAAATAGAATTTTATTTAGCTTTTCATTTACAAAAAAACCACATAAACATATTTATGTGGTTTTTTTGTAACCTTATTCTTTAAAAACAGTAAAAAACTATTGTTAATTTTGATAATATGTTAAAAAAAGTATTTAAGTCAGGTTCAGTTAAATCAAGTTTGTTATTGTCATTTTCAGTAGTTTTTTTTCTGATGATTGTAATAATTCTATGGGGAATTTGGATTAGTGGAAAACAAGCTGCCATTAATGATGACTTGGAAAAAACTCGTGAACTCCAATCTTGTATCTATAAAATCAAATATTTTGAAAACCGTTTTGAGCAGCACGGTAAGTCGGAGTTGGAATTTTTAGAAAATAAAGTATCAACAGACTTAGATAGCATTAAATTATTATCAAAAAATGCTTTAGAAATAATCAATGATTTAGAAAATACATCTTTTTTAAATTCTACAGTTGAAAAACAAATATTAAAAAATCAAAGAAAAGATATAAACACTTATGTTCAGGCGTTTTCAGATGTTGTTGAAAAAAATTATACTAAAGGGTATAAAAACTCTGGTTTAGAGGGAAAGCTTAGAGAACTTATCCATGCAATTGAAAATTCGTCAGAACCAATCAATAAAGTTCAACTTTTAACTTTAAGAAAACATGAAAAAGACTTTTTTTTAAGAAAAGATATGGAATTTGTTGATAAATTTAAGGAAGCAATAAAAATTTTTCAACACGATAATGTTGGTTACAATCTCAATGGTGATACCAAAACAGGTTGGTTAAGTGATCAGGTTGTAAATTATGGCGAAACTTTTTATCAAATAGTTCAAATTTATGAAGAATTAGGTTTAACTCCACATACAGGTTTAGCTGGCAAAACCAGCGAAACTTATTTCAGAATGCAAAAAGCAAATGAAAAATTAATTGATGCTTTAAAGGTGGAAATGACCCATGAAAAAGTGGTTGATTATTGGGAAATGTTTATTGTATTAAGTGTATTAATTTCTATTTGTGCTGTTTATGTATTTAGGTTAGCTGTCAAAATTGAAAAGCCAATTTCGTTAGTACAAACACAATTAACATCTATTGCTGAGGGTATTACTCAAGATCAGATTAAAGTTGATACAAGTGATGTTTTAATGTTAACTGTTGTAAATTCATTAAATAAATTAAATGCTCGTTTAAATAATGTAATGTCATTTTTATCAGAGATTGGTAAAGGAAACTATAAAACTGAATTTGAATTGGCAGGAAATAAAGACCAATTAGGTAAGGTAATTATTGGTATGCGTGACGACTTGAATGCACTTAAAATTCAAGATGAACAACGTAACTGGGCTAACGAAGGATATTCTAAATTTGCAGTTTTACTTCGTGAACATACTGAACTTCGTAAATTAGGAAATGCTATCATGTTATTTGTTTGTAAATACATGAATGCAAATCAAGGTTATTTCTTTATTGAAAATACTATTGATAATCAGCAAGTATTGTCGCTTGAAGCAGTGTACGCTTATGATAAACGCAAATTCAAAGAACGTCATATTGAAATAGGAGAGTGTTTAGTTGGTCAGTGTTATATTGAAGCTGATACTATTTATATGACAGATATTCCAAACGAATATGCTGAAATTACTTCAGGTGTGGGCGATGCAAATCCAACTTCATTGTTAATTGTACCAATAAAATCAAATGATTTAGTAGTTGGTGTAATTGAAATAGCAAGCTTCTATCCATTTGAGCAATATCAAATTGAATTCTTAGAAAAAATAGGGGAGAGTATCGCTTCTGTACTTGCAAGCTTAAGAACAAATGAGAATACCAAGAAACTGCTAGACACTACTCGTCAGCAAGCTGAAAATATGCAAATGCAAGAAGAAGAAATGCGTCAGAATCTTGAAGAAATGGCTGCTATTCAAGAAGATATGGAACGTAAAGAACGAGAATATCTAGAGAAAATTGATAGGTTGTCATTCAAGGTACGAGAACTCGAAGACAAAATACAACCCACAGAATAAAAACAAAAAAGGCTTCAAATTTCTAAAATTTGAAGCCTTTTTTGTTTTAAATTAAGTTATGAATATAATTATTGATTTCGTCTCTAAAGGTTATAATTACTCCAGGATTTGAAATAATTGCAAAAGCAACACCGTATAACGCTCCATACAAATGGGCATCATGATTAATATTATCTGCTCCTCTTTTTGATTGATAAGTTGTATAAATTAAGTAAACTATACCCATTATAAATCCTGGCATACATAAAACATAATATATACAAATATCATTTGTTGGGAAATAAATTATAGATGCAAAAATTACAGCACTTACTCCACCTGATGCACCTAAAGAATTATAATTTACATTGTTTTTGTATTTCAAATAAGTTGGAATATCTGAAACAATGATTGCTGTAATGTATAAAATCAGATAAATGTATATTCCTGATTCATTAAATAAATATGAAAATACACGTTCAATATTACTTCCAAAAATGTACAAAGCAAACATATTAAAAAATAGATGTCCCCAATCTTGGTGTATAAATCCAGAGGTTATGAAGCGTTCATATTGGTTTTTTCGCTGAACTGTATAAGGATTCATAATCCATTTGTACATAATATCAGGTTTTTCCCATGCATAATAACTTGCTGCTACTGTTATTATAATAATGATTAGTGTAATTGACATATTTTTTTTGTTCAAAAGTATAGATTTTAAATGTAAAATTCCTTTAAGTAATAGAAAAGAATTTATTATTGATTCTTAAACTTTGAAATCAATCATGGCAATTCTTTATTTTTTGCATCTTTACTATTACTTTTACTTTCTGAATTTAGACTAAAAATTTATATGCCTGCTACAATAGAATTATTTAAAGAATATGTTGCCAACATTGAAAGTAAAGAAGCTTATCAAAAACCATTGGCTTTTGCTTTAGGTGTTAGAAGAAAAAAGGACGATAAAACGCTAGATGTATATTTCCCTCATATAAACTATAATACTGCTTTTGGAACTGCAGCTTTGTTATTAGAAGCAACCAACTACGCAAGCAATAAAAATGGCTTTGTTACAGTTGATAAAGCTGCTTTACAACAAGTTTTTGATAATTTTAAAGCTTTTCATGGTGAAATTGAAAAGCACCCAAATATTGTAGTTGTAAAAAACTTATTAGATGCACCAGCAGTAAATCATGCTTATTATCAATTAGATGTTGTTGCTTATTTCTTGTTTGATAACGATGCAGCTGTAGAAACTGCAGAAGAAGGTTATTTTAAATTACAAACATTATCTCAATTATATGTAAAACCTCATCAAATTAAATTAGATGGTGTTTTTGGTAAATTAAATAATATTGCTTGGTCTAACCAAGGTCCGATTTTGGTTGAACACCTATCTGCTGAAAAATTAAGATACTTATTTGCTGGACAAGAATTGGTTGTTTCACATGTTGATAAATTCCCATACATGGTTAATTATCACATTGCTGAAGGTGTTAGAGTTGCATCGGCATCGCAAGTACGTTTAGGTGCACATTTAAGTCCGGGTACAACAGTAATGCCAGCAGGTTATGTAAACTTCAATGCAGGTACACTTGGTAATGCAATGGTTGAAGGTAGAGTTTCTGGTGGAGTAGTTGTTGGCAACAATACCGATATCGGTGGTGGTGCTTCAATAATGGGTACACTTTCTGGTGGAAATAAAAATGTAATTTCACTTGGTGAAAAATGCTTAATGGGTGCAAACTCTGGAACTGGTATTTCATTAGGTTTTGGATGTACAATTGAGGCTGGTTTGTATGTTACAGCTTCAGGAAAAGTACACTTATACAATGGAGAGAATCAGCCTGTTGATATCAATAACAACGTAGTTGAAGAAGGTAAAAACATAGTTAAAGGAATGGAACTGAACGGAAAAGATAAATTATTATTCTTACGTGATAGTATTTCTGGACAAGTAATTTGTAAACCAAATCCAAAAACGATTGAGTTAAATGCTACTCTGCATGCTTAATTAAAATTGGTAATTTATATTTTGAAAAATCCTGTAACTTAGTTGTTGCAGGATTTTTTTTATTAAAAAAATCTTAAAGTTTTAATCTATCAACAATAGATTCAATTTCAGCTTTCATATTTATTTTTGAACAAGTCTGAGCTAAGCGAATGCTAACATGCATTGTACTAATATTTTTATTATCTATTTTATAAAATTGGATTCCACCATTTTCTATTGTTTGGTATTCAATAATTTTATCATTTGTTTTAATGATAAATGTGTAAAATATTAGACATTCATCTATGTTTTCATTTTTACAAACTATTTTAAAAGTCGATTTAATTTGATAAATTGTTTTAAATGATTCAGTTTTGTCTATTGAAATCCACTTTTTAATTTCATGATTATCATTTTTTGATTGAGAAAATTTAAAATTATCCAGTTTATATTCACTTATTTTTAACAAGTTTTTAAAATCATTGATTACCAATTTATCATCGTAACCATTTGACTTGTTTAGAAAAATAATTTTATCAGGTCCATCAAGACCAATACTTTTTATATCCTTATTCAATAAATCATTTAATAAAAGCTTCTCAGTATTTTGAGAAAAACTAGTAAATGTAATTATTGAAAAAAGTATAATTAGATAATATTTCATAGTTAATATTTCCCTACTTCCCCAACACTGCCAAGTACTTAGCTACATATTTCCCTAAAACATCAAATTCAAGATTAATTTTATCACCAGCTTTTAGGTATTGAAAAGTGGTATGTTCAAAAGTAAATGGGATAATTGCTACTGAAAAATAATTCAATCCACTATTTACAACCGTCAAACTTACACCATTTACACAAATAGAACCTTTTTCTATGGTGATATTTCCTGTTGAAGCTTGGTCGTATTCAAAAGTATATAACCAGCTACCATTTTGGTTTTCAACTGATTTGCAAATTCCTGTTTGGTCAACATGGCCTTGAACTATATGTCCATCTAAACGACCATTCATTTGCATACATCTTTCAAGGTTTACTTTATTACCAACAGCAAGTGAACCTAAATTGGTTTTGTTTAAGGTTTCTTGAATGGCTGTAACTGTGTAGGTATTGTCTTTGATACTTGTTACAGTTAAACAAACTCCATTATGTGCTACACTTTGGTCAACTTTTAATTCGCTCGTAAATGCGGCTTCAACTGTAAAAGTAATATTGCTTTCTGAGGCTGAAATTGCTTTGATTTCACCTAATAGTTCTATAATTCCTGTAAACACTTTTAGTTAATTAATAATTTATAATGAGATTTTAGATTAAAGATATTAGATTTTAGACTCAAGTGTTTTGATTTAAATTTTCAAATCTAAAATCTGAAATCTAACATCTAATATCTTAAACTAATATTTAGACGGAAATAACAAGCTTATATCTTTGTACCCCATATTAAACTTGCGAGCAAGAAGTAAATAGGTTAATGAACCTTTGTATGAATAAACGCTTTTCATAAACCATGTTTTATTGTAAATCATTTCTTCAACTCCTCCATTTTTAGCTAATTGCAATAACATTGGTGTAAAAATATTACTAAATGCCATTGTTGCTGTGCGTGCTACTCGAGCAGCTAAATTAGGTACACAATAATGAATTACACCATATTTGGTGAAAGTTGGATTTTTGTGGGTTGTAAATTCTGATGTCTCAAAATTACCTCCTTGGTCTATTGTTACATCAATAATTACCGAACCAGGTTTCATTGCTGCAACCATTTCTTCACTAACCACCATTGAACCTGTTCCATCTTCATCCCTAAGGGCTCCGATAGCAACGTCTGCATTTTTTAACGCACACGATAAGGTATTTGTATCAATTACTGAAGTGTAAATAGAATGATTTACATGTTCTTTTAATCTTTTTAATTTAAAAATTTGATTATCAAATACTTTTACTTCAGCTCCTAAACCAATAGCAGTTCTTGCAGCATATTCAGCCACTGTGCCTGCACCTAAAATTACAACTTGGGTTGGAGGTACACCTGTAATTCCACCTAAAATTACCCCCATTCCATTGTTTACAGAGTTCAGGTATTCACCTGCAATAAGCATTACTGTGCTTCCGCTAATTTCACTCATAGCTTTTACAACAGGTTTGCCACCAACTCTATCTTCAATTAATTCAAATGCAATTGCGGTAATTTTCTTTTTATTAAGAGCATTCAAATATTCAACATTGAGTTTTGCAACTTGTATTGCAGACATTATAGTTTGGCCTGTACGCATGTAAGAAATTTCTTCAAGTGTAGCAGGTTCAACTTTCATGATGATATTTGCTTGGAAAACCTCTCTTGCCGAATAAACAATAGTTGCACCTGCTTCTGAATACTCTCTGTCGAGGTATTTTGAACCACTTCCTGCACCAGTTTCAACAAAAATTTCATGACCATTATTTACTAAAAGTGCCACAGCTTCAGGAGTTAAGCATACTCTGTACTCTGTTGATTCGATTTCTCTGGGTATACCTATGCTCAAGCATTGCTTGTTGTTTTTTACCTTAGCTGGCGCCTCTTGGGGAGAGAGTGCATGTCCTTTCAAAAGTTCCTTAAATCCAGATTTCATAATGGCTTATATTCGGTTATTCTAAACTTGTAAATCAAATTATTGAATTTCGTAAATATAATTATTATAAAGTGAATTATTAAATTTAAACAATGCTTAAAATTTATTTTTATTGATTATTATTTACCCAACCAACTTTACCTCAATTACTCTTTCGTTTTCGTTGATTGCAATGATATTAATTTCTGCAAAAGTTGTTGGCAATAAACGTGGAATCAACTCAGACCATTCAATAAAACATAAATTACCAGATTCAAAATACTCCTCAGCACCAAGTTCTATCGCTTCCAGTTCGTTTTTAATTCTGTAAAAATCAAAGTGATACAAAGTGCCTTTTGTTTTAGAAAAATATTCATTCACAATTGAAAATGTTGGACTTTGTACATTGTCAACAACTCCCAAATGTTTACATATTTGGGCAATAAGTGTGGTTTTACCAGCACCCATTTGTCCATTAAAAAGCCAAATAGTTGTTTTATCTCCAATATAATCACAAATTTCTTGTGCTGTTTGAGGTAGATTATCTATATGATTACAAGTGAATTGTTGCATTTGTGAAGGAAATTTTACCACCCCCACCCCTCCTTGAAAAAAGGAGGGGAACTAAGGCTATAATTTGATGCTAGGTATATTATTATTTTTTTTAGTTATTTAAAATGCGAATTTATTAGTATCTGATTTGTCGCAACTGTTCTACTCTTTTTTCAAAATAACGAGCACTAGAGTGCTATGTTATCTTGTGTTGCAAAGGGAAATGGGAGTTTTTTTCAACTCTCAACTCTCAACTCTTAACTTCTCAACTCTTACTTCGACTCCAATACAATAAAAGGAATAATCATTTCTTCGAGAGAAACACCCCCATGTTGGAAAGTATCTTTATAATAACTTACGTAATGGTTGTAATTATTTGGATAAGCGAAGAAATAATCATCTTCGGCAAATGCAAACGATGAACTCATATATTTTTTTGGTAAATGCAACAACTCTGGTTTACGAGCAGAGAATACATTTTTGTCTTCATAAGTTAAATTTCTACCGTTTTTGTAGCGCAAATTCGAGTTCGTTTCTTTGTCGCCCACAATTTTAAACGGACGCTTAACTCTAATGGTGCCATGGTCGGTAGTGATAACCAATTTGCCTTTTTTAGAAGCTATTTTTTTGATTAAATCATACAATGGTGAGTGTAAAAACCACGACTTAGTCAATGAACGATATGCAGCTTCATCAGCAGCCAATTCTTTAATCATTGCCATATCTGTACGAGCATGCGAAAGCATATCAACAAAGTTATATACAACTACATTTACTTTGTTTTTCAGTAAGTTACTAAATGAATCATTCAATGCTTTGCCTTGCGTTACATTTAATATTTTGTGATAACTCATTTTACCAGAAATATTGTTTTTCTCTAATTGTTTGGCAAAAAGCTTGTCTTCATTGTTATTTTTGCCATCTTCCTCGTCATCACTTACCCAATATTGAGGAAAATATTTTTGAATTTCGTCAGGCAACATTCCTGCAAAAATAGAGTTTCTGGCGTAGGCAGTTGTAGTTGGTAAAATAGCGTAATATGAGCTTTCTTCAACTATATTAAATAATTCAGAAATAAGAGGTTCAAGCACCCTCCATTGGTCATAACGTAAGTTGTCAATCAATAGAAAAAATAGCGATTCATCTTCTTTCAACAAAGGAAAAACTTTCTTTTTCATTATTTGATGAGAAAGAATTGGTTTTTCAACTTTAGGGTTATTCAACCAATCTTCATAGTTGTTTCTAATAAATCTGCAAAAATAACTATTGGCTTCAGATTTTTGATTTTCAAGAACTTCAGCCATTCCTGAATCTTGCGAATCTTCAAGTTCAAGTTCCCAATAAATCAATTTTTTATAGATATCTGCCCATTCTTCATGGTTCAAATTATCATTATAAGCCATCGAAATATTTCTGAAATCTTGTTGGTAACCAGAGTTTACTTTTTCAGAAACAATACGTTTATTTTCAATTATCTTTTTTAGAGATAATAAAAGTTGATTCGGATTAACAGGTTTAATCAAGTAATCAGCTATTTTTGAACCAATAGCCTCTTCCATAATATGCTCTTCTTCACTTTTAGTAACCATCACGACGGGTAATGAAGGTTTAGCAATTTTGATTTTTGCTAAGGCTTCCAAACCAGACATGCCGGGCATATTTTCATCTAAAAAAATACAGTCGTAATTGTTTTCTAAACATTTTTCAACTGCCTCATTTCCACTTACTACAGCGGTAACTTCATAACCTTTATTGTTTAAAAACAAGATATGAGGCTTTAGTAAATCAATCTCATCGTCGGCCCAAAGAATCTGGTATTTTTGCATATTTTGAAAGTAAATTTTAAAACTCTATTTCTCAAATTTAGAAAAAAATCTAACAATAGAGTTTTATTTTGGATTATTTAAATAGTTATTAATTAGTTGTTATTCGTAGTTAAATTGTATTTGGTTATGATTGATTGACTTAAGATTTTAGATTTTAGATGAAAGACATAAGACTTAAGACTTAAAATAAATTTTGTTTTCCAAACATGGTATATAGAATTTATATCTAAATAATTTTTAACCCATAAAATTTTATCAATAAGCTACTAATTATTAAAATTTCTAACGAATTTGCACCTTATAAAGTATTTAGATTGAAAAAATAAAGAAAATAAGTAAGTTGGTTTCTTCAAAAAAGAAAAACTGAGTATATATTTTTTATTTAAAGTCAAGTAAAAACCCTTAACCCTCAACTATTTACTCTTAACTTTCAATGTATGAATAAGAAAAAAATTATCAATGACCCTGTGTATGGTTTTATAACTATACCAACTGATTTGATTTATGATATAATTGAACATCCATTTTTTCAGCGTTTACGTCGTATTAAACAACTGGGATTAACAGATTTAGTTTACCCAGGAGCACTACATACTCGTTTTCATCATGCCTTGGGTTGTATGCATTTGATGAGTATTACGCTTGATTCTTTAAGAAATAAAGGAAACGATATTTCGGGTAAAGAATACGAAGCTGCATTGATTGCAATTTTATTACACGATATTGGTCATGGACCGTTTTCGCATGCGCTTGAAAGTACAATTTTGCCGAATGCACATCATGAAGTGTTGTCGGTGTTGTACATGGAACAATTAAATTTGGAATTCGACGGACAACTAACTACTGCCATTGAAATATTCACCGACCAATACCACAGAAAGTTTTTTCATGATTTAATTTCTTCACAATTAGATGTCGATAGACTCGATTATTTAAATCGTGACTCGTATTTTACTGGGGTTGCAGAGGGAATAATCAGCTCTGAAAGGATTATTAAATTGTTAGACGTAGTAAACGACAGAATTGTAGTAGAAAAAAAAGGAATTTACTCTATTGAAAATTTCTTAAATGCACGCCGATTAATGTATTGGCAAGTGTATTTACATAAAACTACCATTTCAGCAGAAATGATGCTTATAAGCATTATGCGAAGAGCAAGATATTTAGCACAAAATAATATTTCAATTCCTGCATGCGATGGGTTACAATTATTTTTAAAAGAAGATATTGATATACAAGATTTTAAAACGAATTCTAAATACTTAAAAGCTTTTTCTTCATTAGATGATTTTGATGTTTTGGGGGCAATAAAACAGTGGATGACACACGAGGATTTTATTTTATCTTACTTATGCATTAAACTAATTAACAGAAAATTGTTCAAAGTAAAACTTCAAAATGAAGCATTTGATGAAAGTCAAGTTGAGGAGTTAAAATTGAATATTAGGAAAGAATTAAATATTTCTGCTGAAGAATTGAGTTACATTTTACTCACTGGCGAAATTTACAATGAAGCATATATGGGAGGAGATAATAAAATAAATATTGTTACTAAAACCGCTGACGTTCTTGATATTGCACAAGCTGCCGACCTTCCTAACATAACTGCTATCAGTAAAAAAGTGAAAAAGCATTATTTATGTTGGCCGAAATCAATAAATTTGTAAACGTTTTTTAACAAAAGCATAAAAATTAAGTAAGGTATGGAGTTTAGCGTAAATCAAATTGCGGCTCTCTTAGGCGGTACAGTTATCGGTAATGGAGAACTAAAGGTGAGTAACCTTGATAAAATTGAAACTGCACAAGCAGGCTCAATTACATTTTTCTCTAACATAAAATATGAGAATTTTGTTTACACTACACAAGCGAGTGCAATTATCGCTGCCAAAACTTTTGAGCCAAAACAAGAAATTGCTCCAGCATTAATTTTAGTTGACGATCCTTACTTAGCCTTTACCGCACTTTTAGAAGAATACCACAAATTTAAGAGCTTTTCAATTTCAGGAGTAGAAGAACCTTCTTTTATTGGAAAGAATGCTACCACAGGCGAAAGTATTTACCGTGGAGCATTTTCGTACATTGGAGAAAATACAACAATAGGAGATAATGTAAAAATTTACCCACACGTTTATATTGGTAACAATGTAAAAATTGGAAATAATTGCATTATTTTTCCTGGAGTAAAAATATACGCAGATACAGTAATTGGAAATTATTGCACAATTCAAGCTGGTGCGGTACTTGGTTCTGACGGTTTTGGTTTTGCACCTCAAGCCGATGGTACTTACAAAACAATTCCACAGCTAGGAAATGTAATTTTAGGCGACCATGTTGATATTGGAGCAAATACAGTAGTTGATTGTGCAACAATGGGTTCAACTATCATAGAATCAGGTGTTAAATTGGATAACTTAATCCAAATAGCACACAATGTAACTGTTGGTGCAAACACAGTAATTGCGGCGCAAACAGGTATTGCCGGTTCAACAAAAATTGGTCATAATTCTATGATTGGTGGACAAGTAGGTATTATTGGTCACCTTACTTTAGCACCTAAAACCAAAATAGGTGCACAGTCAGGAATAAACAAAAATGTTACAGAAGAAGGTAAAACATTCTTAGGTTCACCAGCCCAAGAATATGCACAAAACCTGAAATCGCTAACAATTTTCAGAAAACTGCCTGAATTATTAAGTAAAATTGAAAAAATTGAAGAAAAATTGGTACATTTGTCCGTTTCGGAAACCAAATAGATGAATACTAAACAGCATACAATAAAAAATCCTGTTACTGTTTCGGGTGTAGGTTTACACACGGGAGTAGTTTCAAATATGACTTTTTTGCCTGCACCAATTAATCATGGCATTAAGTTTCAACGAATTGACATCGAAGGACAACCTATAGTTGAAGCTGATGTTGACAATGTAGTTGACCTTTCAAGAGGAACTACCATCGAAAAAAATGGTGCTCGTGTTAATACCGTTGAACACACTTTAGCTGCTTTAGTAGGTTTAGAAATCGACAATGTATTGATACAATTGGATGGTCCGGAGCCACCAATTATGGATGGAAGTTCAATTCAATTCGTTGATAAACTTTTAGAAGCTGAATTAGAAGAGCAAAATGCACTTAGAAACTTTTTTGAAGTTACTGAAAGTGTAAATTATAAAGATGTTGACAGAGATGTTGAAATTGCTGCGCTACCTTTAGATGATTATAGAGTAACTGTAATGGTTGACTATAATTCACCTGTTTTAGGAAGTCAACATGCATCAATTACAAGTATTCGTCAATTTGTTAAAGAAATTGCATCAGCAAGAACATTCTGTTTTTTACATGAATTAGAAATGCTTTACAAACAAAACCTTATCAAAGGTGGAGATGTAAGCAATGCAATTGTGATAGTTGATAGAGTTGTGGCTGATGATGAATTAAATCATTTATCAGAACTATTAGGAAAAGATAAAATTACGGTTCAAAAAGAAGGAATTCTTAATAATGTAGAATTACGTTATAAAAATGAACCTGCTCGTCATAAATTATTAGATGTTATTGGAGATTTAGCATTGGTTGGGCGCCCAATCAAAGCACAAATTTTAGCTGCTCGCCCAGGTCATGCTGCAAACATAGCATTTGCTAAAAAATTAAAGCAAATGATGTTAGAGTCAAGCAAAAGTAACATTCCTCAATACGACCCAACTGTACCTCCAGTAATGGATAATGTGCAAATTTACAAAATGTTGCCACATGCTTATCCATTCAAATTGATTGATAAAATTATTCATTTAGACGAAACAACTGTTGTTGGTTTAAAGAATATAACAATAAATGAACCTTTCTTTGTCGGACATTTTCCTGATAATCCTGTATTTCCAGGAGTATTACAAATGGAAGCAATGGCTCAAACAGGTGGAATTTTAGCATTAAACTCTGTTCCTGACCCTCATAATTATTGGACATATTTCTTAGGAATTGAGAATTGCAGATTTAGAAAAATGATTACTCCTGGTGATCAAGTTATTTTTAAATGCGAATTATTAGCTCCTATTAAAAGAGGAATAGTAAAAATGCAAGGTCATGCTTATGTAGCAGGTGTATTAGTAAGTGAAGCAGTAATGACTGCAAGTATTGTAAGGAAAGATAAATAAATGATTTCACCTCTAGCATATATACACCCTGATGCTAAGTTAGGCTCAGATGTAACAGTTGAACCTTTTGCAGTAATTCATGAGGATACAATAATTGGTGATGGAACTTGGATAGCATCTCATGCTGTGATTAGTCCTGGTGCAAGAATCGGGAAAAATTGTAAAATTTATCCAGGGGCTTGTATATCATCTGCTCCTCAAGATTTAAAATATGCAGGAGAAGTTACTACAGCAGAAATTGGAGACAATACTGTTGTTCGTGAATATGTAACTATTTCAAAAGGTACATCTGATAGATTTACTACCAAAGTAGGTGCTAATTGCTTGTTAATGGCGTATGTACATGTTGCACATGATGCAATAGTTGGTGATAATTGTATTTTAGCAAATACTGTTCAAATTGCAGGACATGTTGTGTTGGGTGATTGGGTAATTATCGGCGGAACAAGTGCAGTTCATCAGTTTGTAAAAATTGGTTCACATGCTATGATTTCAGGTGGTTCAATTGTATTGAAAGATGTGCCGCCATTTACTAAAGCAGGTAGAGAGCCGCTTGCATATTGCGGAATAAATTCTGTTGGATTAAGAAGACGTGGTTTTACAAACGAAAAAATCAACGAAATACAAGAAATATTTAGAACGCTTTATTTAAAAGGTAATAATAATAGTAAAGCACTTCAAATAATAGAAATGGAAATGCCACCTTCTCCTGAAAGAGATGAAATTATAAACTTTGTTCGAGGATCGGAGAGAGGTATAATGAGAGGTATAAGCGACTAAAATAATAACCATGCTCAATTCTAAAAAGGAATTGAGCATTTTAATTTATATTCAATGCAAATCATTGTTTCGGAATTATCCAAAAAATATATCAACGATACTATTTTTTCAAAACTGAATTATACTTTTAAATCAGGTAGTAAAACAGCAATAACCGGAGCAAACGGTTCAGGTAAATCCACGTTATTGCAAATACTTTCTGGGTTTATAAACCCAACAAAAGGAAAAATTGAATTTCAATTAAACGAAACCAACATTTCAATTGATGATATTCATTCATATATTGGATATGCATCACCATATATGGAATTGGCAGAAGATTTCACTTTACTTGAATTATTAGAGTTTCATTATTCATTTAGAGAAAAATATAAGTTTTCAGATTTTAATGAATTACTTGAAATTGGTTATTTATCAGCGCATAAAAACAAGCAAATAAAGTTTTTCTCATCAGGCATGAAACAACGATTAAAACTACTTTTAGCCATTTTTTCAAATAATCCATTACTCATGTTAGATGAACCTACGTCAAATATGGATGCAACTGGTATAGAATGGTATCATTCAATTTTAAAACAACATCTTGATAATAGAACTTTATTGATATGTTCTAATCAGGAATTTGAATACATGATTTGCGACGAAGTAATTAGAATAAGTGATTATCAATAATTGATTTATTGCTGTATTTCTACAATTAAAATCGAAATAGCCATTAGAATTACAATAAAGCCAAATGTTTTTTTTATGTAAATAATAGGGATTTTTTTAGATAAAAATTGACCTAAAATTTCCCCAATAATTGCAATAGAGGTGAAAATAGTTAATAAATGCCAATTGAAATCAATATGGTGTTGTATGTCAATTGAAAACCCTAAAAGTGAATTAAATGTTACAATTAACAAGGCTGTTGCAACGGCTTTTTTGAACGAAAATCCAAGATAAGTAATTAGAACAGGTAATATTAAAAAACTTCCACCTACTCCAGCTATACTAGTAATAATACCAACTACAATTGCCGCAATATTTAATATCAAAATATTAGGTTTGTTTATTTTTATTTCATCAGTTTTAACTTTTAAATCAGTGAAAATCATTTTGTATCCAACAATAAACATAAGTATTATGAAGAAACTTAGTGTAAATTGATGTTTTGAAACAGTGAAATAATTAATGTTAATTAAAGGGTCAGGAAGGTTGGCAATAAATATTTTTTTTGTAAAATATACTGTTATTGCAGAAGGAATAACAAATAAAATTGCTGTTTTAAAATCTGCAATTTTATTTTTAATATTATTTATTGAACCATAAAAAGAAACAATGCCAACTACTAATAATGAATAAGTAGTAGCAACATGTGCTTCAATATTAAATAAATAAATTAAAATAGGAACAGTTAAAATTGAACCACCTCCTCCAATAAAGCCTAATAAAAGTCCCATTATCAATGCTCCAATATATCCTAAAGTTTCCATGTTCATTTATACGTATAAAAATTAAAAAACAATTATATTTTTTGTTTAAACTATAAAATTTAACAACTACAACTACGTATATTGTTTGTAAGAGTAAAAAAAAATGATTTAATTAGCAAAATATCTAATATTACTATAAATGAAAAAAACACTTATTACTTTAGCTTCAGTTATCTCAATATCATTGAGTACATTTGCTCAAAAAGTTGATATTGACAGATTTTACATTTCAAATAGCTATAGGGTTATACCTGAAGTAGCTGATTTGACAAAAAATACATATAATGTTGTTTCTCCACAGGGAAATGATGTTTCTGATGATTTTAGAATTCGTTTTAGTTCTGCTGAAAGTGACATTAATATTGATGGATTAAAAAAGGTAGAAAAAGGTCATTATGAGATTAGAGTTTCATTTGTTGATGCAAGAATTGACGAATATGATGTTAAAGAAGTTCGTAGAGAAACTAAAAATTCGAGTGGAGTTGTAATAGGTTCTACAAGTACTTACCAACCAACATTGAAATATACAATCAAATTTAAATCGGATGTATTTGACAATACTGGTAAATTTTTATTTTCAGCTTTTATAACTGACAATAAAGGTAAAGTTGTTTCTTTAGGTTCTGAACAAAAAGATTATTATAAAGCAGAAGCTTATATTAGAAATAATAGAAGAAGTATTTTAAATGAGTTTTTTAATACTGAATATGCTACACATTTAACAAATACTAATGCAGCTTTAAATAAAAAGTTAGGATGGCCTGTATTGACAGGTAATTTAACTGTTTGGATTTTAGATAGTAAAAAACATCCAGAATACGAAAAACAACAAGCTATTAGTGCTGAAATTAAAGCTTGGGCAGCTGGAATTAGTGCAAATGCTGAATTAACTGCTGAGCAAAAACAAAAAGCTGAAGAGTTTTTAACATACTTTGAAAGTTTAAAAACTAAATATGCTTCTGATGAAAAACCTGATAGAAAAATGAGATTTTCGGCTTTCTATAATAAAGCAATTATTTATCTTAATTATTTAGATCAACCTGATAAAGCTTTAGTTGAAGCTCAAGGTTTGATTGCTAACGATTATGATAAGTTTGAAGGCAAAGCATTTACTGATGAGGCTACAAAATTAAAAGGAAATATGGATAGAGCTAAGTTAAAATCTTTACATTTTTACTTAGATGTAGATACTTTCAAAGGTCCAAATCAATAATCATAATTGATATAGTTTATATTTTATAAGGAGTTGGGCTAATGTCCAACTCCTTTTTTATTTCTCTTAATACTATATATTGTATTTTTGTAACAATATTTTAAATTATTTTTATAAAATTATTGATAAAATGAAATTGTTTATTTAAAAATTCATATATTTGTATCGAACCCAAAAAGTAGACTACCATGAGGAAATCTATATCCCTTCTTCTTTTAATTACTTTGTTAACTGTAAACAATCTGTTTGCAGAGTCAAAGGTGGTAGGCTATGTTACTTCTTGGTCTAGTGACCTATCTCAAATTCAATTTAATAAGTTAACACATATAAATTTTGCTTTTGCTATCCCTAGTATTGAAGGTAAAATTAATTATGATGATTTTGAATCTGAAACACTAAAAGAATTGGTTCAAAAAGCGCATAAAAATAGTGTTAAAGTACTTATTTCGGTTTCAGGATGGAATGTAGGTACAGAAATGAAGGATGATGCTTTATGGCAGGGTTTAAGTGCTAATCCTAAAGCACGTAAAACTTTTGTAAAGGAAATAACTAAATTAGTTTTAGATTATAATTTAGATGGAGTTGATATTTATTGGGCTTATCCAATCGGTGATGCTTCTGCTAACAATTATTCACTTTTAATGCAACAACTTAGTGAGTCGTTACATAAAAATGGTAAAATTTTATCGGCTGCTGTAGCTGCATCGCCTCAACAAGGTGTTTATGTTAAAGATGAAGTTTTTGGTTTTGTTGATTATTTAAACTTGATGTGCTACGAAAATCCAGATACAGATAGCTATTCACTGGATTATGCAAAAAATACTCTTAATTATTGGTTATTGAGAGGTTTAGCTAAAGAAAAAGCAATTGTTGGTATTCCTTTTCATGCAAAATATAGCTGGGAATCTTATAGAAATATTGCTAAAACCTTGAAAGCAAATCCTTCAACAGGTAAATTTAGAGGTGATGTCTATGATGGTCCTCATCAAGTACAAGCTAAAGCTTTATTAGCAAAAAATCATGCTGGTGGAGTTATGGTTTGGGAACCAACATTTGATACTGATGATCAACATTCTCTTTTAAAATTAATTACTGATGTTAATAATGGAATTATTAACCATAATTTGAATAATACAATAAATGGAAATGCCATTCCGTTGCATAAAGAGGTTTTAATTTCTGAAAAAGACGAGCAAAAGGCTGCTATTCAAAAAGCTTCTATTAAATAAAGAAATTTAAAGACATTTTTTGTGTGTGTTGTTTGTGCCGAAGATGGAGGTTCCCTTAAAAGGACCTCCTCTTTGGTTTTTATACCAATATGAATTTTGAAATCGTTCCTTTTTTATCAATTTTTAAAGTAGGAGTGAATTCAAATTTAGAAATAAAGAAGATTTTTTTTGGGATTTTATAAGAATGTAAGTGTTGTTTTAAAAATGTAAATAGCTTGTTTTTTAAATCTTTATCTTGAATTTTTGATTCAATAAATAAACAAACTGTTTCACCAAAGTATTCATCTTGCAAACTTGAAACGAAATAATTAAACTGAATTTTGTTTTCTGAAAAGTATTTTGAAATAAGATTTTCGATTTCATTTGGAAAAATTTTTATTCCTCCTGAATTGATTACATCATCATATCGACCTAAAAATTTAAATGTTTTTTTGTTTTCATCAATAGTTACAATGTCGTTTGTTGTAATCCATTTGTTGTCTGTAATAAATGATTTTATGCACAAACAATCTCTTTCGTCTGTATCAATTTCAAATCCATTAAGTAATTCAAAACAATCACTTTTATTAGTACCATTAATTTGTTTTAGTGCAATGTGAGAAATTGTTTCCGTCATTCCATAGGTGGAGTAAATGGGACTCTTAATATTTTGGCAATTAGCAATTAGTTCATCACTCATTGCTGCTCCACCAACTATTATCGCTTTAGCTTTGTTTAATTTTTCAATATTTGATTTGTTTACTATAATGTTACTAAGTTGTTGAGGTACAAATGAGTAAAATGAAAACTCTTCACCAATGTTTATGTTTTCAAAAGGATTTCCTGATGGTTCAATTACCCTGAAATTCATGTTGGCTTCTAAACATCTGATAAGCATCATTGCGCCTGCAATAAAATCTATGTTTAAATTTATTAAGGCTTTGTCGGTAGTGTTTAGACCTAAAAAATTGATTGTATTTTGTGCGCTTAATTTTACTTTTTCTTTTGAAAAAGTTATTTCTTTTGGAATACCTGTACTGCCCGAAGTTTTGAAAATATATTCATTATCAGTGTTTTGATTCCATTTTTCGATTAAGAAATTTGCTTTTTCTATGTTTGTCATAAGCATTAATAAAATTTAATATGCTTTTAATTTGAGATTCTATCCTTTTTATACTTTTGATATATGAATTAGACAGTATTTAATACTGAGTAGTTTGTTTGTTTGTTTGTTTGTTTAGCTGTTGGTGGATTTATTTTCATCAACGGCTTTTTTTACTGTAACTTTTCTTTAAAAAACCACCAAATATCATCACTTGGAAGTGGGGCTTTAATTTCAATGTCTTGATTTGTAAATGGGTGTGTAAATGAAGTTAAATAGCTGTGTAACAATATTCCTCCATTTGAATTACTACGTTTTGCACCGTATTTTAAATCACCTTTTATATGGCAACCAATATTGGCAAGTTGAACTCTTATTTGATGATGTCTGCCTGTGATTAGCTTGATTTGTAATAAAAAGTATTTTTCCGAACTTAAAAGTGCTTCATATTCCAATACAGCTTCTTTTGCATTTGGTTTATCTTCTGTAGTGATGTAGCTTTTGTTATTTTTGGTGTTGTGAACCATGTAGTTACGTAAAATACCTTTATTTTCTGAAGGTGCATTATTCACTACAGTTAGGTAACGCTTACTTATTTTTCGTTCACGAAACATTTCATTAAATGTTGCCAAGCTTTGCTCTGTTTTTGCAAAAAGAACTACACCTGATACTGGTTTGTCAATTCTGTGTAATACCTGAATGGTGCAGTTTTCTCCAATGTTTTGTAAGTGATTTTGGGTTAATTCCAATAAGGAAAGTTCGGCAGTAGAGTCGGGTTGTGAGCTAATTCCCGTTGGTTTATTTACTGCAATAAGATATTCGTCATTAAAGAGAATTTCGAGTTCCATTGGATTTGACTATTAAATTAAAAGCTAATTAATTGAGGTTTTCACCTTAACTAATTAGCCTTATTTCAATTTATAAACTAATAAAATTACATTCTTTCAGGAACTTCAATTCCTAAAAGTAGCATTGATGATTTAATTACTGAAGCAACTTTGCCACTTAATGCAATTCTAAACTGAAATTGTGCAGGATTTGTTTCTGTGAAAATACCAATTTCAGCATAAAAACGATTAAATTCTTTCGCTAATTCAAATACATAATTTGCAATAATTGCTGGAGAATATTCATCAGCAGCTTCTTTTACTTTGCTTGGGAAATCAGCTAATTGAATAATAAGTTGTTGCTCAATAGCTTGAATATTTGCAACATCAAGATTAATTGATGAATAATTTTCTATTCCTAAAGTTGCAGCTTTGCGTAATAATGAGCAAATACGTGCGTGTGTATATTGTATAAACGGACCTGTATGTCCTTGGAATTCAATTGATTCTTGAGGATTGAACATCATTCGTTTTTTAGGGTCCACTTTTAATAAGAAATATTTAAGTGCACCTAAACCTAATGTTTTGAATAATGATTGAGCTTGTTCGTCAGTAAATCCTTCAATTTTACCAAGTTCTCTGGTTTGTTTTTCAGCCGTTTCAACCATTTCATCAATTAAATCATCGGCATCAACAACAGTTCCTTCTCTTGATTTCATTTTACCAGAAGGTAAATCAACCATTCCGTATGATAAATGGAAAATTCCATCTGCATAAGGGCGACCTAATTTTTGAAGTATTTTCTTTAAAACAATGAAATGGTAATCTTGCTCATTACCAACTACATATACTGATTTATTAACATTGAAATCTTTGTATTTTAAATCAGCAGTTCCCATATCTTGGGTTATATAAACCGATGTTCCGTCTCCACGAAGTACTAGTTTTTCGTCAAGTCCATCAGCAGTTAAGTCAATCCAAACGGAGTTATTATCTTTTTTGAAAAATACACCATTTGCCAAACCTTCATCAACAACTTCTTTACCAAGTAAATAAGTATCAGATTCATAGTAATATTTATCGAAATTAACGCCCATTTTTTCATAAGTTTCGCCAAATCCAGCATAAACCCAAGTGTTCATTAATTTCCAAAGATTTACAACTTCTTCGTCGCCTTGTTCCCATTTGAGTAACATTTCTTGAGCTTCGAGTAGGAGAGGAGTTTCTTTTTCTAATTGTTCGTCAGTAAATCCTTTTGTTTTAAGTTCTTCTTTTTGCGCTTTTAAAGCTTTATCAAACTCAACATAATACTTACCAACTAATTTATCGCCTTTTAAGCCAGATGATTCTGGTGTTTCGTTGTTGCCAAATTTTTGGTAAGCCAACATTGATTTACAGATGTGAATACCTCTGTCGTTTACTAAATTTGCTTTAACAACATCGTAACCGCTTGCAGCTAAAATATTTGCGACAGCATAGCCTAAAAAGTTATTTCTTAAATGCCCTAAATGTAAAGGCTTGTTTGTGTTTGGCGATGAATATTCAACCATTACTTTTTGACCATTCGCTGGCGCTTTGCCCCAAGTTTGGTTTAAAATCATATTTTGAAGTACACCAATCCAGTATGATTCTTTAATTACTAAGTTTAAAAAGCCTTTAACAACATTAAAGCTTTCAACAACAGCGATATTAGCAACTATGTATTCGCCAATTTTTTCGCCTGTAGCTTCAGGAGAAAGTTTTGATACTTTAGTGAAAGGAAAAACAACAAGCGTGTGCGAACCATTAAACTCTTTCCTAGTTGGTTGAAGTTGAATGTCTTGCGGGTTAAGCTCATGATTAAATAAAGCTTTTAATGCTTCCGAAATACCTTTTGCTAAAATATCGTTGATCATCTTAAATTTAGATTGAATTACACAAGTTTCAAAATTACATATTTTAGCTTAAAAAATGGAGTAAAAATAGATTATAGTTGATTAATAAAAGAAAATTGAAAAATTTTAAACCAATAAAACAAATAAGGCTGTCCTAAATTGAACAGCCTTATGTAATTATGATTTATTTTGTTTGTTCCGTTTTAAAATGTTCTTTTTCAATAGCTTTGTAGGCTTTGCTTAGTTGATAAACGTTTACAATAATTATCAAAGAACCTACCAAAACCATTAACGGTTTGGCTTTTACTTTTCCTGCTACAATGGCACCGAATGGAGCTGCAACAACACCACCTAAAATCATTCCTAGAGTAATTTTCCAACCTTCAAGTCCAACTGCCCAAGTAAGTGTGATTGCTCCAACCAATGCTACAAAAAATTCAGATAAATTTACCGATCCAATTGTATATTTAGGATTTCTACCTTTGCTTAACAATGTACTTGTAACAATTGGTCCCCAGCCACCACCACCGATAGCATCCATAAAGCCTCCGAATGTTGCAAGAGGGACTAGTTTTGTAGTTTTTTTTCTAGAAACACCTTTAAGTGCTTTAACAATTAAATATACTCCTAATAATAGTACATAAAGTGAAATAGCAGGTTTAAGGTAAAGTTTACTAAATTTTTCAAGATGAGATAGATATACTAAAATAATTGAGCCTAAAGCCGAACCAATAATACCTGGAATAATTAAACTTTTAACTAATTTTCTATTAACGTTACCTAGTTTCCAATGTGAGTAACCTGAAGCTGCAGTGGTAAAAACTTCTGATAATTTGATAGACTGAATACTTAAGGCTGGAATTACACCTGCAGAACCAAGTAAAGATTGACTTGTAGCTCCATAAGCCATGCCCAATGCACCATCTACCATTTGTGCAATAAATCCAATTCCTATAAATATGAGTATATTACTATCAACTAACGATGCAACAAGAGGGTGGGCTGCAAAGAAAGATTCTTTATCTGCAAAGTACACTAAAAATGATAGGGCAATTACAAATGAGATAGATAAAATTAATGTAATTATCTGTTTTACAGACAATCTAAGTAAAATATGGTGTTTTTGATCCTCCACTATGATTTCGTTTTCGCTAGGGTCAATTTCGTTTTCTAATATTCTGTGTTCTTTATCCATAATACCACAAAAGTAATACAATAATTATCCCTATCAAATTAATAGGGATAATTATTTTTGGGAAAATTTACAATATCATCAACTTAGCAAAACTCAGTAACATCGTTTTTTGTCCGAATTCATCGAAGTTAATGATTGCTTTTGAATCGTTGCCTGTTGAGGTGATATCTAAAATAACTCCTCTACCAAATTTTTGATGTTCTACTCTTTGGTCTTTTTTGAGTTCTGTTACCGGACTTGGTGAAAATGTTGCCGAAACATTTTTAGCCGTTTGATTTGCTACTTGGTTCGGCGATTGTGTTGGTGCCGATGGACGAGCAACTGTACTTGCTCCCGCAGGGCGAACTCCACCAACTTGTGGCCTATTCATTGTCGGACTTGCAGCTGTTTGCGGATTGGCTGGACGAGGTTTTATTCCCTGTGAAAGCTTGATTTTTGCAAAAGAGGCTCCATCTTCACTATCAGCAAAACCTGAGAACTTCTGAGGCATACTGATGTAACGTGGATCAATCTCGTTTAAGAATCTACTTGGTTCACACGATTTTATTTGTCCGAAACGATACCTACTATTAGCATAACTCAACACTAATTTGTGTTCTGCTCTTGTAACTGCCACATAAAATAATCGACGTTCCTCTTCTAAATCTTCCCTCGAACTCATCATCATTTGTGATGGGAACAAATCTTCTTCTAAACCAACAATATATACTTGTTTGTATTCCAAACCTTTAGATGAGTGAATTGTCATCAGAGTAACTTTGTCGTCTTCTTCGGTTTTGTCGTCAATAACATCGGTAACAAGTGCAACTTCTTGTAAAAAATAGGCTAAAGATTTGTCTTCGTTTTCGTCGTTATCAACAAAAGCTTTTACAGCATTCAAAAGCTCGTTAACGTTTTCAATTCTACTTAAGCCTTCAATACTTTTATCTGCACTTAAGTCTTGCAAAATACCTGAAGTTTTACAAACATATTGCGTAGCCTCAAAAGCATCTTTGGTTTCAATAATTAATCTGAAACTTTTAATAGTTGTAGCAAATTGCTCAATGGCATCGGCACTACGGCCCGACATATACTTTGATATATTACTTATTACATCCCAAAGTGCAAGGTTATTTTCCCCAGCAAAAACAATTAATTTGGCAATGGTTGTATCTCCAATTCCTCGTTTTGGGTAATTGATAATTCGTTTCAATGCCTCTTCGTCGTTATGATTCATGGCATAACGAAGGTAAGAAATGATGTCTTTAATCTCTTTACGTTGATAGAAAGAAGTACCTCCTACAAGGCGATAAGGGATGTTTAATTTACGTAAACCTTCCTCCATTGCCCTTGATTGTGAGTTGGTTCTGTACAGAATTGCGAAATCGTCGAACTTTAAACCTTTTTGCATTCTATCTTCAAAAATAGAATTTGCTACCAATTTTCCTTCTTCATTATCGCTTGACGCACGCAATACTGTAATGGGCGAACCATGGTCGTTGCTTGTCCAAACATTTTTTTGAAGTTGGGCTTTGTTGTTTTTTATAATTGAATTGGCAGCCTCAACAATGGTAACTGTTGAACGGTAATTTTGCTCAAGTTTAACGGTAACTAAATCAGAATAATCTTTCTTGAAATTTAAAATATTTTGAATATCAGCACCTCGGAATGCATAAATACTTTGTGCATCGTCACCAACTACACAAATATTTTGACTTTGAGCTGCTAATTTTCTGGTAATCAAATATTGAGAAATATTTGTATCTTGAAACTCATCTACCATCACATATTTAAATTTGTTTTGGTATTTGTTGAGCACATCCAAATGGTCACGGAAAAGTATATTTGTATTAAAAAGCAAATCGTCAAAATCCATAGCACCAGCTCTGAAACAACGTTGCTGATACATTTGGTAAATTCTACCTAATTCAGGACGTAAAGCTGCTTTGTCGTCAGCTTGAATAATTGCGTTGTTTTGGTATTCTCTCCAAGAAATCAATTTGTTTTTCGACATGGAAATTCTGCCCAACACATTTGAAACTTTATAAACTTTATCGTCTAGATTTAATTCTTTGATAATAGTTCTAAGTAACGATTTTGCATCGTCAGTATCGTAAATGGTGAAGTTATTTGGGTAGCCAATTTTTTCGGATTCGCTACGTAAAATACGTGCAAAAACCGAGTGAAAAGTACCCATCCAAAGGTTTCGAGCATCAGGACCGACCTGTTTTTCAATACGATTACGCATTTCTCGAGCCGCTTTGTTAGTAAAAGTAAGCGATAAAATATTAAATGGATCAACACCTTTTTGAAGCAAATGTGCAATTCGTAGGGTTAGCACTCGAGTTTTACCCGAACCAGCACCTGCAATTATCATCAATGGACCTTCGGTATGTAAAACCGCTTGTCGCTGAGGTGGATTAAGTCCGTCTAAGAAGTCGCTCATGAATTTGTAAGTAATTAGTAATTAATGATTAGTAATTAATAATTTGTTGAACAGAAAAGTTTTCAATCAGTAATATTTGCCAACAAATTATCTATTCAATTAATCTGCTAAAATATTAAATTATTTGCTTGTTTGAACTATAATGCAATGTTTATTTAAAGTTAAGAGTTTAGAGTTTAGAGTTCAGTGTTTTATTTTTCTAATATTATATTTCAAAATAACTCTTAACCCTCAACTCTTAACTATCAACTATTTTCCCTACCTTGTACCCAATAGCTATATTTTTAGCCTGAATTTTAAAACTTGATTTTGGAAAATAATTTTGAATTGTTGATTAGTAGTTTGTTAGATAATAAAATAGGTTTTTCGAATCAGTTTTTAAGTGATAGTTTGGCAAATGATTTAAAAAGTAATTTGTTGAGTTTGTGTGATAATCAGAAATTTAAATCTGCTGGTGTAGGGAATACTGAAAATTTAATTCAGAACAAAAATGTGCGTTCTGATGAAATTTATTGGTTAGATAGAAAACATGAAAATCAAAGTCAAAATGATTTTTTAGATTTGATGGACGAATTTGTTCAGTATATGAATATGACTTGTTATACAGGAATTACTGATTATGAATTTCATTATTCAATGTTTGAAAAAGGAGCATTTTATAGCAAACATTTGGATCAATTTCAGCAAAATTCAAACAGAAAATACTCAATGATTAGCTATTTAAATGCTGATTGGCAGACCGAAGATGGTGGAGAATTATTAATTCACCAAACCGAAGGAAACACCAAAATTGAACCCAAGCAAGGGAATACTGTATTTTTTAAAAGTGATGAATTGGTACATGAGGTTTTAGTGACAAATACTAGAAGAATGAGTGTAACTGGTTGGTTGAAAGGGTGATTTGATTAAAACCACCCTTAACCGTCCATGAACAAAATAATTACTCAATCACTAATTTCTCAATTTTTGAACCTTTTGAATTGCTAACATTTAATAAATAAATACCTTTTAATAATTGTAAATCAATGTTTTGGTTAGGACTTACGTTCTGTAAATCAGCAACTTTAGAGCCTAACAAATCAGAAATAACTATATCAGCATTTTCATCAGAAATATAAGTAAAATTACCATTTGATGGATTTGGAGCAATGCTAAATGTAAGTTTAGAATTATTTTCAACACCTGTAACAGTGCCACCAACCAAAGTTATAGAAGCATTGTTAGCTATAGCAGTTCTTGCATAACCAAGCGCTGCATCTCCACCAATTTCAATACGCACAGTGTATTCATTGCCAATTGTTAAACCTGTAAAAGTATCAGTTCTTAGGTTTTTGTTTGATTGGATTGCTTGGCAAGTATTTGGTGCAGAAGTTAAACCTAGTCTAGATTCTAATGAAGCATTATTTAAGTTTAAATCTAAAGTTGCAGAAGTTGAAGTTGCTTTGAATTTGACCAATAAATCTACTGTGTTTGAGTCTGCTTTTGTTGTTGAACAATTTGAAAAACTGTTTCGACCTCTAATTAAAGTATTTAAATCAAAATTCAATGGCGAGTTTATTGCCAAATCCTTAATGTTAGATGAATTTTGAATTTGATTGATTTCAACTAATGAAAGTTTTTTGTCAAAAAAGAAAATATCATCAATTTGAGCATTTAAGTTTTTTGCAATTTCACATTTGGGTAAACTTGAATTCCTAGTGATTTTATATTTTTTCACAAATACACCATTTAAATATTCACTTACAGTATCTTTTGAAAATGTTATAGCAAAATGATTCCATATTGTGAAGTTCTTATTGTATGAATCAGATATATCTTTTGCACCAACAGCAATATATTGTTGATTACTTAATGAAAATAACCCTTTTAGATATAAAACTGTACCAGTGCTGTAATTTGAATTATATTTAATCCAACATGTAAAAGTAAAATCCTTTTGCAGGAGTTTATTTAAAAATAAAGTATCATCAACTGAAATATAATCATTAGAACTTAAACTATTGAACGAACTTTTTTCAATATTATGCCTATCTGATGTCCATTCACCTAATACAGCCGTAGCTTTAATATTGTTTTTAGAATTATCAATCGAGTTATTATTTAATTTAAAGCTTGCAACAATACCTAAATTATTAGGATTTTGTGCTAATGAAAACTGCGCAGTAAAGCAAACAGTTAAAAGGATAAGTAATATTTTTTTCATATTGAAATGTGTTTTTTAAGTTGAATTGCAATAATAATAATAATAATAGCTAAAAAAAGGATGGTTTTATTTTAAAAATAGTTCGTAATTTATATAATTCATTATTTAAAAATCTTTTTTCATCAACCAAATATCAATTAGAGCAATTTGATTTCTTTTTCAAATTGTAAAAATTGGCTTTATTCATTAATAGAAAATGTTTAAAAGTCTTAAATTAGTCCTTGTTTGAATCTAATGGTAACTAGGATTAGTAGAGGTGATATTTATAAATGAAAACTATATTTCAAACCACTAAACACTCCCTCTTTTTCCTAACTCAATAGCTTGCATATCAGTTAATTGTCCGTTTTCTGAAATAGTAAAACGTAACAATGTTCTAATATGATGAAAACCGTGAACACCTGCTGCACCAGGGTTTATATAAAGCACTTTTTTTACTCTATCATTAACAATTTTTATAATATGCGAGTGTCCACAAATTAAGTATTGAGGTTGATATTCTTTAATTAATTGATTTACTCTGGTATTATATTTTTCTGGAGCACCTGCAATGTGAATTATTAAAATTCTTGCGGTATTTCTAATTATAAATTGATATTCAGGTAAAATAGACCTAATTGTTTGGTCGTCAATGTTTCCATAAACACCAACGGAGGGTTTAAATTCTGATAATTTGTCCCAAACTTCTACATTACCAACATCGCCAGCATGCCAAATTTCATCAACATCTTTAAAGTGAAAAAATACTTTTTCACATAAATAACTGTGTGTATCTGAAATTAGACCAATTCTCATGTAGCTTTTTTTATTAAATTGCGTATGTTTGTTTTCGATGCTTAATATTAGCAATTATTTCAACCAAAATTAGAAAAAAATGAAAAATATACTTTTAGCCACAATGTTTGGAGTGGGAGCATGCTATGCAAGTTTTGCTCAAACTACTAAAACTACAACTACCAAAACTACTACTACTACTAAAACTACAAATTTGCCTCAAACATCTAAAGTTGTAGAAGTGCCTGCAGGTGAAAGCATTGGTGTAGTTGATTCTTTGGTTGCAACTGACTCATTGGCTTTGGTTAGGTTTTTAATTACCGATTTTGATAAAATACCTGAGCAAGATGCAGTTATAAATATTGTAAATGAAGCCTTAAAGGTAAAAATTAGTGTTGTTGCCAATGTTGAAGGTAGGTACAATGTATTGTTACCAGCAGGTAAAAAATATAAAATAAGCATTGATAAATTTGGGAAAAATTTCAATTTTGGAGAAATGGATATTCCTAAATTTGAAGGTCCGGTTGATTTTGAACAAGTATTACAAATTAAAGTTGTAACTCGTTATTTAGATTCGTATAACCTTGATAATGTGTATTTTGATACAGGAAAAGCTACTATCAAACCTGAATCTTTTAAGGCTTTAAATTTATTAGCACAAGGTTTAAAAGAAGATGTTAGAAAACGAGTTGAAATTGCCGGACATACTGATAATCAAGGAGACCCAGCTAAAAACTTGGTTCTTTCACAAGAAAGAGCAAATGCTGTTAAAAAATATTTGCAAGAAAGAGGAATTAATCCATCTCGTTTAATTGCAAAAGGTTATGGCGATTTAAAACCTGTAGCTCCAAACGATACTCCTTCAAATAAAGCTCGTAACCGTAGAACTGAAGTAAAAACTATTGGAGATTAATAGTTTTATTAGTTAAAAATTAAGAAAATAGACACTAGAAATGGTGTCTATTTTTGTTTTTAATATTAAATTGCTTTCATTATTTAATTGAGTTTATATGGAAATTTCGCAACAAGAAGCAGCCAATCAAATCAAAGTTTTAAGCGATAAAATTGATTATTATAACGAGCAATATTATCAAAACAGTAAAAGTGAAATCTCTGATTTAGAGTTTGATAAACTTTTAGCTGAGTTAATTAAACTCGAAAATACTTTTCCTGAATTGAAACTTCCAACCTCTCCAAGTCAGCGAGTGGGTGGCACTATTTCTAAAAATTTCGAAACTGTAGTGCATAAATACCCAATGCTTTCGTTGGGAAATACTTATTCAAAAGAAGATTTAATTGATTTTGATGAAAGAATTAAAAAGACCATTGAATTTGATTTTGAATATGTTTGTGAATTAAAGTTTGATGGTGTTGCAATAAGTTTGACTTACGAAAACGGTATTTTAGTACAAGCTGTAACTCGTGGCGATGGTGTTAAAGGTGATGATATTACTGCCAATGCTAAGACAATCAGGACGATACCATTACAAATAAAATCAGATAAATTACCTCCTAAATTTGAAGTTAGAGGTGAGGTTTTTATGCCAAAATCTGTTTTTGATGAGATAAATGCTGAAAAAATTGACATTGGCGAAGCTCCTTTGGCAAATCCAAGAAATGCAGCTTCGGGAGCATTGAAATTACAATCATCAGCCGAAGTTTCTAAACGCAAACTTGATTGTTATTTATATTATTTATTGGGTGAAAATTTACCAACACAAAATCATAGCGATTCTTTAACCCTTTTAAAATCAGTAGGTTTTAATGTAAGTGATACCTTTAGAACTTGTAAAACTATTGACGATGTTTGGGAGTTTATTCAGTATTGGGAATTAAAACGCCTTGAATTACCACTTGATACTGACGGAATTGTGATTAAAGTAAACAATTATCGTCAGCAAGAAGAGTTAGGTTTTACAGCCAAATCTCCACGTTGGGCAATTTCATTTAAATATGCAGCGCAACAAGCAAGTACAATACTTGAAAGTATTTCATACCAAGTTGGAAGAACAGGAGCAATCACTCCTGTGGCTAATTTAAAACCTGTTTTGTTGGCAGGAACAGTGGTTAAAAGAGCATCATTACATAATGCAAACGAAATAGAACGACTTGGTTTACAGATAAATGATACTGTAAAAGTTGAAAAAGGTGGCGAAATTATTCCACAAGTTGTTGGGGTAGATTTGAGTTTACGTCCAACCGATGCAGAACCAATTGTTTATATCACAGAATGTCCAGCTTGTCAAACGCCATTGGTTCGAAAAGAAGGCGAGGCAAACCATTATTGCCCCAATGAAAAAGCATGTCCGCCGCAAATAAAGGCAAAGTTTGAGCACTTTATTCATAGAAAAGCTATGAATATTGATGGTTTAGGACCAGAAACAATAGATTTATTTTTTGAAAAAGAGTTTATAAAAACATTTGCCGATTTATATACACTACAATTTGAGCAAGTACAATCCTTAAAGAAAAGTTCTTCAAAATGGGCTCAAAACGTAATTGATTCTATCCAAAAATCAAAAGAAATTCCATTTGAAAGAGTACTTTTTGCATTGGGAATCAGGTTTGTAGGTGCAACAGTTGCAGAGAAATTAGCTTCGTATTTTAAAAATATTGATGCTTTGAGTATTGCAAGCAAAGAACAGTTGATTGAAGTGCCAGAAATTGGCGAGCGCATTGCAGAATCCGTGATTTTATATTTCTCAGAAGAAGAAAATAAAAAACTTATTGAGCAACTAAAACAAGCTGGTTTACAATTTGAAATAGTTGAAAAAGAGGTAATTGTAGAAAGTAATGCACTTGAAGGTAATTCATTTGTTGTTTCTGGCGTGTTTACAAATTTCAGTAGAGATGAGATAAAAGCCAAAATTGAAGCCAATGGCGGAAAAATAGTTTCGTCTATTTCAGCAAAAACAAATTATGTGGTTGCTGGTGAAAATATGGGGCCGAGCAAACTCGAAAAAGCAACCAAACTCGGCGTTAAAATTATATCAGAAGATGATTTTGTTGCAATGTTAGGTTAGGAATTATATTTAATTACAAATTATAATAAGCTTGAATTAACACTATGAAAATCAAATCTATATTCACATTCATTGTATTCGTTTTATCATTTGGAATACACTTATTTGCACAACAAAATACTAATCCTAAAAAGGATTATTTAATTTCAATACATACAAGTTACGGTGATATTCAAATGATTTTGTTTGATGCAACACCAAAACACAAAGAAAATTTTATCAAGTTAGCGCAAAGAGGTTTTTATAATGGAACAACTTTTCATAGAGTAATCAATGAATTTATGATTCAAGGTGGAGATTCACTTTCGCAAGATGAAGATAAAAATAATGACGGAATGGGCGATATTGGCTACACTATTCCTGCCGAATTTGTTGATTCATTGACACATAACCGAGGTGTAGTTGCTGCAGCTCGAACAAATAATCCTGCGAAAGCATCAAGTGGAAGTCAGTTTTATATTGTGCAAGCTAAAAATGGTACGCACTTTTTAGATAAAAATTATACAGTTTTTGGAAAAGTTATTACTGGTATGGATGTGGTTGATGCAATTTCTGTTGCACCTAAAGATAATAGAGACAGACCTTTAACTGATATTAGAATGACTGTAACTGCTAAATTAGTTAAGAAAAAAGTTATTTATAAAATTATTGCTGAACAAAAAAGTAAAGGTGCAGCATGGTAATGTAAATTGATTAATCTAAATTTGAAAACGAACTTTAATACAATGTAAAGTTCGTTTTCAAGTTAAATGTTTTGATATTTATAATTGCTTTAATTTTTTAATTCATCACCCACATAACCCCAAAAGTAATAGTTAATACAGGTAATAAATAGATAATTGAAAATTTAAAGATATAGTCAATAAAAGAAGGCATTTTAATTTCAAGATGCTCAGCTACTGATTTTACCATAAAATTAGGTCCATTACCAATGTAAGTCATAGCTCCAAAAAACACTGAACCAAGCGAAATCGCAATTACATAAATCGCATTTTCTGAGTTAGCAAATTGAATCACATCTTGCGAATTATCAATTGACAATCCAAATTTAGCCAATCCTGCTGTTAAGAAATTTAAATAAGTTGGTGCATTATCTAAAAATGCAGAGAAAACTCCTGATGCCCAATACATTGTATTTGGTGTAAACATGGCTTGTCCTTCAGGTGTTTTTGCAAAATCAGCTACAATTTGTAAAGCTGGCATCATGGTTAAAAATAAACCAAAAAAGATAAATGCAATTTCTTTAATTGGCTCAAAATCAAAACCATTGCCTGTTAATGCACTTTGTTTTGCAAATTTAAAACACAATACTGCCGCAGTTAATTGAATTACTTCTCTAATAAATGAATAATGATGTCCTTCAATATGCAATGTTGGTAGTGATGGAAATAAATTTGGGTCAATAAATATTGCTCCAATAATTACTGCTAACCAAATGATATTTCTTTTTCCATTGATAATGAATTTGTTACTTGCTTTTACTTCGTCACCATCAACTGTATTTTCGTCTTTTTTATCTTTTAAATAAAATATACCTAATAATAAAGCAATAGCCAACACCCAGTAACCAAACAATTTATTGAGTGTAAAAAAGAAAGGTACACCTTTTAAAAAGCCAAGAAATAGGGGAGGGTCACCAATTGGAGTTAGTGAACCGCCTAAATTACAGACAATAAATATAAAAAATACCAAGTGATAAGGTTTTATTCTATATTTATTTAACCTAATAAATGGACGAACTAGTAACATGGCTGCTCCAGTAGTACCAATTATATTTGAAATTACTGCTCCTGCTAAAAGGAAAATTACATTGTTTTTTGCGGTATTTTGTATATCAGCATGAATATAAATTCCACCTGATGCAATAAATAATGCACTGAGAAACAGTACAAAAGATAAATATTCCCAGAATGTATGAAAAGTTGTTGTACCTCCATGAGCTTCATATAATATGTAATACAAACCAACGCCTGCACCAAGTGTAATTGCAGTATGTTTGTAATAATGATGCCATAATTTGGGCATAGTTAAGGGTGCAATTACAATTAATGCTAGCAATAATATGAATGGAATGGCTAATAACATGTTGTAGTTAATTTTATAAGAATTATGTATATGAAAATGTAAAAAGTAATAATCCAAGATTTACATTTTAATGTAAATCTTGGATTATTTTTTAAAACTTATTTTTAAACATCATTGATTCAACAGGATAGATGGTTCTTTCGTTGTACTTTGCATTTTGTTTTGCATTGTACATATTTTCAATTCCACCTCTTACATCAAAGTAAATTAACTGTCCAACTGGCATCCCAGCATAAACTCTAACTGGTTGTGAAACCGAGATTTCCAATGTCCAGTGATTACAGAAACCTACATCACCTTTACCAGCAGTTGCGTGAATATCAATACCTAAACGACCAATACTTGATTTACCCTCAAGGAATGGAACGTGCGCTAATGTTTCAGTATATTCCTCTGTTACACCTAAATACAAAGTGTTTGGTTGTAAAATAAAACCATCTTCTGGAATTTCAAAATGGTCAATTTCATTATGTTTTTTGGCATCTAAAATACGATTTCTGTATGTAGCCAAGTATTTTCCCAAATGCACATCATAAGAGTTTGTACCTAAGCATTCTCTACGAAATGGTTCAACTTTAATAGTACCTTTTGTGATTTCTTCAAGTATTTGTTTGTCGCTTAGTATCATTTCCTTATTCTAATATTTGGGTTAAACTTTCTCTGTGAGAGGTAATTATGTGGTCAATTTCTGTTTGCGTAATAGCATCAGAAACGAATAAACTTTCGTATTGAGAAGGTGCTAAATAAACACCTCGGTTAAGCATTTCATTGAAATATTTTCCAAATAATGCTGTATCACTTGTTTTTGCAGATTCAAAATTTGTTACTTCTTTTTCCGTGAAAAACATAGTGTACATCGATCCAACTTGGTTAATAGTATATGATTTTCCAAATTCAGCATTCACAGCTTTTAAACCATTAACAATTGCTGAAGCTTTTGCATTTAATCGAGTATATAAATCAGCATCAGCTTTTAAATGGTTTAACATTGCCAAACCAGCAGCCATAGCTATCGGATTACCTGAAAGTGTACCTGCTTGATATACAGGACCAACAGGGGCAATGATATCCATAATTTCTTTTTTGCCACCGTAAGCACCAACTGGCATACCACCACCAATTATTTTACCTAAAGTAGTTAAATCTGGGGTGATGCCAAATAATTGTTGCGCTCCACCTGCCGACAAACGGAAGCCTGTCATTACCTCATCAAAGATAAATACAATGCCATTTTCATCGCAGATTTTACGTAAAGCTTGTAAAAAATTAGCTTGTGGTGCTACGCAACCCATATTTCCAACAACTGGCTCAATAATAATTGCCGCTACATTGCCTTTATTTGCTTCAATTAAAGCTTTAACGCTATCTAAATCATTGTAAATAGCTGTTAATGTATCATTTGCAACACCTTGCGTGACACCTAACGAATCAGGATAACCCATAGTAACTGCACCACTTCCTGCTGCAATTAAAAATGAATCTCCATGTCCGTGGTAGCAACCTTCAAATTTTATTATTTTTTCTCTTTTGGTAAAACCTCTAGCAACCCTAATGGCAGCCATAGTAGCTTCAGTGCCAGAGTTTACCATTCTTACTTTTTCAATTGAAGGCACCATTGAAATAATCAATTCAGCCATTTCAACTTCTCTAAAACCTGGTGTACCAAATGAAAGAGAACCAGTAATAGCCTCTCTTACAGCTGATTCTATTTTTTCATTGGCATGACCCAAAATCATTGGTCCCCATGAATTGATTAAATCAATATATTTATTTCCGTCAGCATCAGTTAAATATGCCCCCTTTGCCGATTGCATAAAAACTGGGTTTCCACCTACAGCTTTAAATGCTCTCACTGGTGAATTTACTCCACCAGGCATTAAATTTTTAGCTTTTTCAAATAATGATTCGCTATTTTTTCTAGTCATAATATTTTGAACCAGTTTTGGTTATTGTTTTGATTCAGTACTTATTTCACTTTTGTTGATAAGTTTATTTCCTCCATCAAAAGTGGTTATTTGTACATTTTTATTATCAGGAGCTAAGTTTCTATTTCCTAATAAATAATTAAATGTTAGGCTTGATTGAGTAACTTTTTGACTAGCAAACAATGCTAAATCATAACCCAAATAAGCAAATTCTGTTGGATAAATATTGATATTTTTTAAATAATCAGCCTTGAATTTTATCACCTCTTGATTTTGAATATCTATAAAATCAGGATAAATAAAATGAAAATTATATTTTGCAAATTGCTCATAATCAATAGCTGTAAAGTTTAACCATTGTTTAGGAGCCATTACAGGTGTATTCGTATTTCTCACTGCAAGTGCTGTAATTAAATTAGTTGCAACCATTTGCTCATCGTGAAAAGCCACTACCCAATCACTTGTTGCAAGTGTATCTTTGCCATATAATTTTGTTAATTGTAAGGACTGAAACTTGTCTGTTTTTGTACTAAATCTAATTTTACCACCTAATTTAGTATAACTTCTTTTGAAAATACCAGCCAATGTAGTGTCTTTGGGGTTTTTGCTGTAAAGTAGTAAAACTTGTTTATTTTCGTTGTGATTATTAAAGCAGTAATCAGCTACTTTTTCGCCAATAGTTTGCACACTCGATTTAAACAATAAAGTGTTATTGCCTTTTGCAAGTTTTAAATTATCGGTTAATGGGTTGATATATAAAATGTTTTGTTTTTGAGCAAATTTAGAAGCAATGTTTGATTGTGCATTAAAAATTGGTCCAATCAAAGCATCAACATTTAATAAATCTTCCGTTGCAAGTAGTTTTTTAAGATTAAATGTGTCTTTATCGCAATAGTATAAACACCATTCAATATTCAAGTCTTTTGATAAAGCATCTTCAAAACCTAATTTCAAACCATTGTATAAATCAATAATGTATTGATTATCATTATTTGTTAATGGATTTAATGGGATAGTTGAAGCACTTAAAGGTAAAATTACAGCAATTCTTTTTTTACTTTTTGTATCAACTGTTTTACTATTTTTTTTGTCTTGAATCTTTTTAATTTTTGAAACTAAATCAATTTCTGGGTATAATTTATTGAAAACTCCAATACTATCTTTATTGGTGTTTTGATTTAAAAAATTGCTTAATAAATTATTATACTGCGTTTTATTTTTGGTAGAATTAATTTTTATATCAAAAGATAATGCTTTGTTAAAATGATTTTGGTTTAATTCAGCCTCTGCAAAAAGGAGGTAAGCTTGTTCAATAAATGCGTGATTATTAAACTGATTTACAAATAATTGACAATAATAACTCGCTTTAGCCCATTCTTGTAATTTAGTAGCCGAAAATGCCATTAAATAAGTAGCTTCAGCTTGTTGTGTGTTATTTTTTAGGGCTTGGGTAAGCGGTTGAAGTAATTTTTCAGCTTCATTAAAGTTTTTATTATCAATAAGTTCTACAGCGGTGTTAAATCTTTTTTCTATTTCTTTGCTTGATTGTGCCTGAGAATGAAGATTTAGCCCAAGTAAACACATAAAACAAAGTACTGCAAAGTACAATTTTGTATTTTTCTTAGTAAATAGGCTTATAATGTGTAACATTAATTGCTGAGATTAGATAATTTCAAAGCCATAAAGATACATAAAATGTATTTTAGTATCAATTTTTCAGAGGATTAGTATTTTTGTAGAAATAAAAAAATCCCTGCAAGCTCTCACTTACAGGGATTTTTAAAACTCTAAACTCTAAACCAACATTATTCCCACTCAATAGTAGCTGGTGGTTTTGATGAAATATCGTACACTACTCTATTTACACCACGAACTTTGTTTATGATTTCATTTGAGATATTTGCCAAGAAATCATAAGGTAAGTGAATCCAATCGGCAGTCATACCATCAACACTTGATACTGCACGTAAAGCTACTACTTTTTCATAAGTACGTTCATCGCCCATTACACCAACTGAATTGATTGGTAATAATATTGCGCCTGCTTGCCAAACTTGATTGTATAATCCTGATTCTTTTAATCCATTAATGAAAATATAGTCAACTTCTTGTAAAGTAGCTACTTTCTCTGCGGTAATATCACCTAAAATTCTGATTGCTAATCCTGGACCAGGGAATGGGTGACGGTTGATGATGTTTAATGGAATATCTAAACTTCTTCCAACTGCTCTAACCTCGTCTTTAAAAAGTGTATTTAATGGCTCAACTACTTTTAAATTCATGTGTGCAGGTAAACCTCCAACATTATGATGTGATTTAATTGTAGCTGATGGACCTTTAACTGATACAGATTCAATAACATCTGGGTAAATTGTACCTTGACCTAACCATTTAACGTCTTCAATTTTTTTAGCTTCTCTATCGAAAATTTCAATAAATGTTCTACCAATTGCTTTACGTTTTGCTTCTGGGTCTGTAAGGTTTTCTAAAGCTGAGTAAAACTCATTTTTAGCATTTACACCAATAACATTCAAGCCCATGTGTTTGTAGGATTCTAACACTTCTTCGTACTCATTTTTACGAAGCAAACCATTATCAACAAAAACACAGTATAAATTTTTGCCAATAGCTCTGTGAATTAACATTGCCGCTACCGACGAATCAACTCCACCTGATAAACCAAGAACAACTTTGTCGTTACCTAATTTAGTTTGTAAGTCTTTGATTGTATTTTCAACGAAAATTCCAGCTGTCCAGCTTTGGTCGCAACCACAAATACCAACTACAAAGTTTTTAATTAAAACTTTACCTTCTGTACTGTGTGTTACCTCTGGGTGAAACTGAATTCCGTAAGTTTCTTTATCTTTAACTTTGAAAGCTGCAACTTTAACTGATTCAGTACTAGCAATTAATTCAAAATTTGTAGGTATGTCAGTAATTGTATCTCCATGCGACATCCAAACTTGAGATTTATCACTCAAACCTGTGGTAAGTGCATTAAATACGCTTGTTTCCAAGATAGCTCTACCATATTCACGGGTGTTACTAGCTTGAACAGTACCTCCATTTTTGTGTGCAAGTAATTGAGCACCATAACAAACCCCTAATACTGGAATTCCAGCAGGGAAAGCATCAAGATTTACATCAGGTGCATTTTCCTCACGAACCGAACATGGGCTACCGCTAAGGATAATACCTTTAACATTTGCACCAATTTCAGGAACTTTGTTAAAAGGATGAATTTCACAGTATACATTAAGTTCACGTACACGTCTAGCAATGAGCTGTGTAAATTGCGAACCAAAATCTAGAATTAATATTTGATCTGTCATAGCGTAGCAAATTTATAAAAAACTAAGCAGTTTTAAGCGTATGTTTTAAAATATTTATAAAATTGATTTTGAGTGAAATGTATTGATAATATTGATTTAGATAAATACAATCTCATTTACAATTCCTTCGCTTACTTTTTCGGAAATAAGCTCAATAATTTTAGTTCTTTGTAAAAAAAGTTGTTGTTTTAGCGGAGCTGAACTTAATTGGACAAATAATTTTTTGTCTTTAATGAAAAGTTTTTGGGTATAACTAGCAGTCAATTGACCCATTAAATCAGGCCAAGCTTCAATAACTGCAATTTCATTAAATTTAGAATCAAGTTTAAATCGGCGAAACATATTTTCAAAAGCTTCCTTTAAAGGAGTAGCAGTGCTAGTACGTTCAGATTTAATTTTCTTTTTGTCTATATAAAATGGCTTGTTCATTGAGTTTGGAATAATTATAAAGTTAATCAAAATTATGTTTTTGAGGAATTTATTTTGTTGGAATTTTAAGTTTTGGAAAGTTTTTAATTAATTCATTTAAAGTATTATTTTTGATAAAAATTATTAAAATCATGACATCATTTACTGATAAACATATAATTGATAGTTATTTACAAATGATTGAAGGTTTGATTAAAAATTTAAAAAAAATCCTAATAAACAAATTGGCAAAATCAATAGAAAAAAATAATGATAAAGTAAAAGATTCAAAATTTGAAAAATTATATGGTGCTTGGAAATCAGAGAAATTATAAATATTATTTTTTTATTGTTTTGATTTTGGGATTAGGCCTTTTCTATTATGTTAGAATAAAGGAAAAGGTAAATATTTTAGAAAATTATAATTTTAATAAAGGTAATTGGTTTATAGTCAAGGGTTATGCTGATGACACAGTACAATACGTTTTAGAAAATAAAGAAACTTTAAATAACCTTAAAAACGAGTGGAATTTAAGCAAATCAGACGATAATTTTGCCACAACTGGGGGCTATAATGTTTCTATTTACAATAATTCTCAAAGAATAATGTGGATGGATATAATAAATGATGGTTTATTAAGTAGAAAATTACCTGGTAAATTATTTAATTCAAAATTCGGTACACTAACTTATAATAATCTAAATTGGATTGATTTATATAGTGATAACTGGATCAAAACGAAGAAAATTTCTAAACAGTTTGAAAATATAAAACTCAAAAATTTATACCTTGATAGTTTGAATAATAGTAATAAAGTGTTTATTTTATTTAATTCAGATTTAAATGGTGATGTATTTATTGATTGCCTAATTGAAGAGAAATAGGTTTGATAATATTAATGCTGAATTATGATTCTTGGGTAATGTATATAAAGAAAAAATCCTTAACAATTGCTCGTTAAGGATTTTTAGAAAAACTATATTTTAACTTAACTTACTCCAAGTTTGTACCTTTAAGTTCAATAAATACTTCTTTATTTTGAACTTGTTCAGCATCAACTTCTACTGTAATTTCTTTCTTTTCATTTGGTAACAAACTTATGTAATTATCTGACCATGAAACAGGTAAAATCCATTCGTTGTTACTTTTGTTTTTTAAAGTAATTTGGTTGAAGAAAGAAATATTTGAAGTAGTATTTTCAAGTATTACTTTATATTTTTTTCTTGTTCCTGAAACTTGTTTTACTTCTTCAAAAGTGTAGTTAACCTTTGATTTTGGTAAATTTCTCAGGTATTTTAAATCTCCATTTTCGATAGTTGGGGTATAAATCCAACTTGCGTTTTTAGGATTTGGATCCATTTTGTCTTTTTTATTCGATATCCAATAAAAGTTTTCACTCAACGTTTGTTTTAACTCATTGGTAACTTTAAGGCTAATAAAATAGATTCCATGTGGATCTTTTTGCTCTGTAATCTGTAATAATTCTTGAACAGAATGTGCATCAGAATTTGAAGTAATTGATTTTGTGAATATTACTTTAGATTCTGAATTATAAATGGTTATGTCAGTTTTTAGATTTTTATAAGTTATCAAACTTTCATTTGCCAAGTATATTTTTTGGTTTCCATAATTGTAAGCAACCAATATATTTTGATTTGCTTTTTTACAACCATAAAAAGCACCTGTTGGGTATAGGTAATAGTCGTACAATTGCCAAAATGTTTCTGGCCAAGCAGAGTTCAACATCCATTGTACTATACCTGTTGTTTTTGGTTGATTAATTACAAAAGCCTCAAACATTGGTCGCATCAACTCATAACTTTGTACTTGTGACCATGTGCAATAATCTTCCAACGAATACATATTTCCATAACGTTCAAACAAGGGTTTGTTGAATCGTTCCATATCTTTAAATGCATGACGACCAGAATGGAAATTCCATAATGTAGTATCAATTGGCCACCAACTACTTCTTGGCAACATTTTCTTCATCGATTCAATTACAGGTGGCTGTGGACCAGGACCAGTTTCAGTATTAAATCCAAATGCACCACCACGCAAAGTGTCAGTGTACCAATACATTGGAGGTACATAATCGTACGGACCTTCCATTTTTACACCCGTCGGACCAGTTACTACACTAACTTTTGATTTTGCAGCACCACAATATAATGCATCGGGATTTTCATTTTTAATGATCTCTAAATAGCGTTTTTCAAGTTCAGGTTTGTGTAAACGGTCAGAACCGCCAAGCCATGCAAAAACACTTGGGTGATTACGTAACCATTTGGTCATATCTAAAAAGTAATCAGCCACTAAATCCATTTCATGTTTTTCTAACACTGCTCCAAAACCATCTTCTTCTTCGTTAAATGTTTTACCACCAATGTAGTCGTGCCATTCCCATTGACAGCTAAAACCTACCATTGCTAACAAACCATATTTATCGCAAAGTGAATATATTTCTGGACTAGTACCCCAAAAACCTTCAAATCGAATACAATTTAACCCCATATCCTTGGTGTATTGTACTTGCGCTGTATTATAAGCAGTTGTGTTTTCTAAAAATAAAGCATCAACCCAGCCACCACCTTTAATTAATATAGGCTGATTATTTACTTTATAACCTCTATGTCCTTTGTCATTAAAATACTGCTCAAGTTTTCTTATACCAAAATCAACTATTTGTTCGTCTGATTTTTGATTACCTATTTCTGCAGTTAGTTTAAGTTTGTACATATTTGGCTCCCCTAAACCGTTTGGCCACCAAAGCTTTGGTTTATTGATTACAAGTTGAGGGAACTCTGACGAATTGAAAAATATTTTTCTAGTTTCATTTGCAGCTAGATGGAATTTTTTTGAAAAAGTTATTTTATCAATTTCACCTTTAATTACAGCATCTTGTGGTTTATTTGAAAAATTAGTAATTTCTGTTGATATTACTAATGAACTAGCATCAAGTGACGATTTTTTAAAAGTTGGATTTACAAATGAATGATGAATACCTATTTTTTTGTTTATTTCAAGTTTAACTTCTCTCCATATACCCATGTTTTTATCAGGTGGGATAGGAGCCCAGTCAACAAAACCCATAGTAAAATCTCCAGCTTTTGGAGGAAAAATTTGTACTGCAATTGTGTTTTTTCCTTTGGTAATATGTTCAGTTACAACATAATCAAAAGTTGAGAATACACCTTTAGTTTTGGATGAATCAGCAATTAATTTACCGTTAAGCCAAATATTTGCTTTGTAATTAATACCATCTAAAAACAAAGTAGCAGCATTAGTCGTGTCAAAATTATCAACTGTAAATGTGTTTACATACCACCAAGCTTGTTCAAATTGTGCTGTTGGAATTTTACTAATATTATCCGAAAAATATGGGTCTATATACACACCGTTTTCAACCAAAGCAGCCATAACAGTTTGTGGAACAGTAGCATTATACCAAGTACTTACATCTGATTGGGAACTAAGTTCTTTGCCGGAAACTTTAATTTTATCTTGTGCTTGAAGTTTCCAATTCTTTTTAATTTCAATTACTTGTGCATTTGCTAAAAAACTAAAAGCACAAAGCAACAATAAACTAAGCTTTATTTTTTTCATTTATAAAATGTTTGTTTGCTACAAAAATATACTAAAAGGTCTGAAATTCTAAATTAATTTTGATTTTGATTCGCAATATTGTTTTTAAAGTTGGGTTTACATCCATCACTTCCATATTTCGCCCTTTCAGGGCTTTACTATTGAATTCATAACTTTTTAAATAAATTCAACACCGACCAATAATTTTTACAATTTAACTGTAAATAAGGTTTTGATTCAGAGCCAAAACCAGCATAAAACTTTCTCATACCTTCGCCTTTTCCTCCTTCAAAATCAAGGATAAGCGGTTTCCCTGCAAAGGAGGCTATTATTTTATCAAAAAGAAAATGCATTGCTCCTTTTCCTTTTCCAACTTCATTTGAAGTGCCTGCTAGGAAAATAATTCTATTTTCAGATACCAAAAATGCCCCCATCGCACATATTATATTTTCAAATTTCAACACTCCGAAAAATATAGAATGATTTTCGTTGGCTTTAATTACAAGCTTTTTTAAAATATTTTGATTAATATTTTTTGCTGATTTGGGTAAATTTTCAGAATAAAAATTTAAAAATGCTAGAGTAACTTCATATTGTTGAGAAATTTCAAAATCTAATTTGTTTTTGTTGGCTTTTTTAATGTTTCTTAGTGTATTTTCAGAATAATTCTCTTTGATAATAAGGTAATTAGCTTTTAAGTTTAAACAATAATTTGGGCATTCTATTGTATTTTTATGAACAAAAATGTTTGATTCATTAAAATTAAAAATTATTTGTAAAAAATATGGTTTTATAAAGTTAATAAACTGATTTATAAGTTCGTTAGTGATTAATTTATTGTCTCCCAGTACGCCCAATTGCTGTGTGAAAGCTGGAGTAATAACATAACTCAAACTATACTTTTTTTTATTCGTAATGGGCATTACTGCAAGGTAATCACCATAGATAACTGCATTCCATTGAGGATGAACTACATCTAAATACCACGACATAGCATAAATAGAAGGTCCACTTGTTTTTTGCACACAAGCGTCCCATTTCTTTTTGTTTATCTCACTATATTTTAATAATTGTAGCACAAGTGCAAATCTATTAATTAATTTAGCGTTTCGAATATTATTTATAATGATTACACAAAAAAAAATATTATATCCTATACAAAAACCATTAAGATATTATTTAATGGAATATGGCAGAGAAATAAATATGCCTATTACCTATTATGATTTAACAAGGTACGAACATTCAATTCCCCTTTACGATAAGCATGGTAAAAATACTTTGTGGGTAACAGTTTTTTATGCCCAATCCGATATGGATCATGTATATGATTGTTTGAAAAAAATGTATGCCATTTTAAAATCAAATGGTGATATGACCGTAATTAAACACTTAACTATTGATAGGATAGATTTATGTTTGTATGGTAATACACAGCCATTTAGAGTGAGGATTGTAAATTCAAGAAACGACAACTTTGACTATTTTTATATTAAAAAAGCCGATGCGAGTCGTATTTATGGTTTAGAATTGGAACATATTTTATCTCCAAATCAAATTTCATTTTTTACTTTTGAAGATACTTTGGTAGAGGAACATATTATTGGTATTCCTGGAGAACAATTTATTAAAGAACATTTAAATGATGCTAGTTTAAATAAAATTAGGTTAGCTAAAGAGTTTGTTAAATTTAATGAACGTTGTTTTGCTCGTTTACTTGGTGATATGCATAGCAATAATTATGTTGTTGAGATTATTCCTGATTTCGAGGATGTTAGTTATAGATTTAGGGCAATAGATTTTGACCAACAGAGTTATGATGGTCGTAAAAAAGTATATATGCCTCAGTATTACAAACAAAATAATCCAATAATAAAACTAGGTATGGAGGTAATGACTCCAGAAAGTAGATTGCAGTACCAAAAAGAGGAAAGAACAATGATGGCTGCCCGTATGCAAGTGTCACGTTACAGAATTAAAGAGCTTGGAGATGCCGTAAATAAAGACCAAATCTCTACATTAGAACAAGTTGAATCGCTTAAAACTGAACTTGCAAAACATTATAAATACAATGATTTTATGAATTGCAAAGGCATGGGTGATGTAGTAAAAACAAGCTTAAAAATGCTTTTACGATGGAGTAAGTAACTTTTTTTTATAAATGTATGTAAAAGCCATAATTATTGTATAATTTGCTAAAACAATTGTTGATAAAGTAATACATAACAAACACTTGAAAAATAGACTTTTAAAATATTATTCAATTAAAACTCTTCTGCTTTTTTGGGGCATTTTTGCTACTTTTTCTGTCGCAAATGCACAATTAGGTCAGAATTGCCCTGAAGATTTAATACCTCGTCAGGAAAATAAGAAGTTGTATGGCTATTGCAACTTAGCCGGACAATGGATTATTCCTGCGCATTACGTGAAAGTTTATCCTTTTATTGGAAATAAAGCTGTTGTAATGTTGGGTACTAAGTTAGGGGTAATTAACTGTGAGGGTTATTTGGTTATTCCTGCTGAATATGATGATTTTACCATTTTTAATGTTGATAAAACTTGGGCAAAAAAAGCTGGAACTTGGTCATTAATTAATGATAAAGGTCAAAAGCTGATTAATGAAGAAATGAATGATGTACATACCATTCAAGCTGAGTATGATTTTATTTGGGTAAAAAAGGATAAACTTTGGGGTATTTTTTCTGAACGTTCCTTCAAATTCATTGCGAAACCTCAGTTTGATATGTTTCAAACACTTTCAGAAGCTGCAAGTATTGTAAAATTAGGAGATTCTTTAGGGGTAATTTCACATGAAGATGGAACGTATTTTATTAAACCAAGTATTCAAAATATTATAAAAATAAATAAAACTGCTTTTGCATTTAAACAAGCAGGAAAATGGGGCGTTTTTGATGATGAAGGAGCTATTTGGATGCAACCAACTTACGATACTATTTTTGTATCAACTTCAAAATTATTAAATGTTAAAAAGAATAATCTATGGGGAATTATTGATTTCAAAGAAAAGGAAGTTTTACCTATTAAATATGATGAAGTTGGATTATTTAGTAATGGTTTGGCTAAAGTCAAACACAAAGATAAAGTTGGTTTTGTTAATCAACACGGAAAAGTGATTATCCCAATCGCTTACGATTCAGCACACGATTATAAAAATGGAGTTGCAATTGTTAAGCAAGACGGGAAATTTGGGATTATTGATGTAAATAATAAACAAATAGCTAAAATTGAATATCAAAATATAATAAGAAATTATTCTCAACCTTATTATGCTGCTCAAAAAGAAAATAAATGGAGTTTTTATTCTTTGATTTTTGAAAAAATTGCTCCTGAATCTTTTGATAAAATATTTATTACTGATTCCTCTGCATTTATGCGAGTTGTCAATAATGAAAAATACCAATATTTCAATTTACAAAAAGCAAATTTTACTTTTGGCAATAGTTATCAAGAAGCTAAACCATTTTCAAATGGATTTGCTTTGGTTAAAATTAATGACAAATGGGGGGTAGTTAATGATAAAGGTATATTATTGATACCAACCAATTACGAAAATGTTGATTATGAATTTAATAATGGGAAATATATATTTTTTGTAAAAGATAAAGGAAAAGTAGGATTACTGTCTCAAGAGGGTAAAATTATAATTCCAATTGAATATGAATTAATATTGAGTTCAGATAAAGGTTTATTTAAAGTTAAAAAAGGTAATAAGTTTGGTTTATTGAAATCTAATGGTCAGGTAACCATGGATTTTAAATATGATTACATTAGTTCGGGAAAAGATTCTGTAACTGTTCCTGAGTTTCCTGCCATAGTTTTAGATGGAAAAAAATATGGATTAGTTAATGATAAAGGAAATGAATTGATTAAACCTTCATATGAACATATAAAATATTTAGGAGAAAACTTATATGCTTTTCAGAAAAAGAAACTTTGGGGAATTATAAAACCAGATGGGAATATTTTAATTGAAGCTGAATATCAGAACTTAGGAATTTATTCTGAAAAATTAGCACCAGTTCAAAAAGATGGCAAATGGGGGTTTATAGCATTAGGTGGTAAGTTTGCTATTCAACCAATATTTGAAGAAGCAGGTATTTTTTACAAAGATTATGCTTGTGTGAAAGAAAATGGCAAATGGGGAATAATCGATAAAACAGGTAAGTGGTTTCGTAAACCTGAATTTGATACTTATTTAGACACCAAAGATGGTTATAGAGTTTTGACCAAAGATGGTAAAATTCATAAATTGAATGAGGCTGGAATGATAAGATAAATACAAAAAAAGCAGGTTGATTGATCTGTTTTTTTTGTTTTTTCCCTTTTGAGATTATATTTTTTTGTTTAATTCTTTTCTTAAATTTTTAGTTTGACTCATTCAGTATCACAAAAAGATATTATTCAAGTCTCAAAAAAGGTGTATGTATGTCTCATGAGACTTAAATACACCTTTTTTGAGACTTTTTTATTCAATAAAAGTTTGAATCATAATTAGTTTTGACAGAGGTAACTTAAATACTCACTTAAAAGTCAAAACTATGAATAAAAACTTTACTCAAAAGCTTAGCTTTACTTGTATAGCAATATTAATAACTATCTGTTCATTTGCTCAAGTAAATAATCATAATTGGTGTGGTACGGAATATTCACACATTAACGAACATGAACATTTTCAAGCACATCAACTCCAAGATTCCATAAAATTCAACGAATTTTTATTAAGAGAAGAGTTTTTAAGGACTGATGCCTCAGGAATAATTGCAGAAATACCTATTGTTGTTCATGTAATTCATAAAGGTGAAGCTGTTGGAACAGGAACCAATATTAGTGATGCTAAAGTTAAATCACAAATAGATATCTTAAATGCTGATTTCGGAAAAATTGGATATAATGCTGCAAATGTAGTTGCTGCATTTAAAAATTTAGCAGCAGATACCAAAATAAGATTCAAGCTTGCAACAGTTGACCCTCAAGGTAATCCAACAACTGGAATTAATCGTGTAAAAACTACAAAAACAGGTTTTGAATATCCTGATGGAGCTAAAACTAAAGCAGGTGGTGGTGCAGATCCTTGGGATCAGAAAAGGTATTTAAATGTTTGGGTTGTTCCTCTTTTACTTTACCAAGGTCAGGATGTTGGATTGATTGGTACTGGTCAGTTTCCTGACGACCCTAAAGGTATGGCAACTTATGGATTTGTGGTAAAATATAAAATGTGGGGGAATCTTGCTCCTGTGGATCCAGGTTATGAGTATGGTAGAACAGCCACTCATGAAATTGGACATTGTTTAGGATTAAAACATCTTTGGGGTTCAGGAGCAAATAATAATTCATGTTCTGTTGCAAATGATGATGGAATAAGTGATACTCCAATACAAGATAAAGCTTACCAAGGTCCTACTGCTAGTAATTGTTTGTTAACTCAAACTGCTTGTGGTGGTAAATTAATGATGGTTCAGAATTTTATGAATTATGCATCAGATAATTGCTATGCACTTTTCACTTTAGGGCAAGCTGCTCGAATGAAATATGTATTAGAGACATATTTACCTACTTTTTTGCCTGTGCTAACTGGGGTTGACGATGTGATTGAATCCAACATTACAATTTCACCAAATCCTGTGAATGACAAGCATATTCATTTATCTGCACCAGTTGATAAAATTTCAATACTCAATTTAAATGGAGAAGTTTTACAAGTAAACGAAAATACGGATCATATTGATTTTGCAAGTCATATTTCATCAGGTATTTACATTGCTCAAATAATATCTAAAAACAAAACACAAACTATGAAATTGATTATTGAATAAAAAACAAAACTGTATTATCCCTCTTTTTATGATTGAATAAAAAGAGGGTATTATTTACTCCCCAAAAATGATGAACATATTATGAAAAAGATTTATCTATTTCTATTCATATTTCTATCTGCTTTTACAGCTACTAGTCAGGAAATAAAGCATCATAGATGTTATTCTGATGAAAACCATGAAAATGAAAATGCTCGTCGTGATGTAGATGTTGACAATTACACTTTTCAAAATAATAAAAACAGGCAAGCCCGTATTCAAGCCCCTGGTCCAAATAATGGCGTTTTAACTATTCCTGTAATTTTTCATATCTTATATAATACTGCAGCTGAAAACATTCCTGATTCAAAAATTTTAGAGCAAATAAAAATACTAAACGAAGACTATAGAAAGAAAAATACTGGAATTAATACGATAAATCCATTTCATATTGGTTTAGCAACGGATGCTCAAATTGAATTTGTGCTTGCAACCAAAGATCCAAATTGTGTAACAATGCCTGTTGCAGGTATTGAAAGAAAAAAGATTAATAAAAGTTATGTTGACCACCAAATCAATGAAGCAAAGTTTGCTAGTTTGGGAGGTTTAGATGCTTGGCCATCAAATCAATACTTAAATATTTGGGTAGTACCACGCATTGATTTAGGAACAAATACAAATACAGGAATTGCAGGAGTTGGTCAATTCCCGGGTGGTGACCCCAAAACTGATGGTGTAATAATTACTTATGTAAATGTAGGTTATGGTTCAGTACCTAATTATAATTTAGGAAGGACTGCTACTCATGAGGTTGGGCATTGGTTAGGATTGAGGCATTTATGGGGAATGAATGTGGATGGATGTAATGCTAATGACGATGATTTGGTAGCTGATACTCCTATGCAAACTGGCCCAAGTACTGGTTGTCCTGCAAACCAAAGTACTTGTCAAAACTGGGATATGACAGAAAATTTTATGGATTACTCTTATGACCAATGTATGAAATTTTTCTCTAAAGGTCAGGTAGATAGAATGTGGGCTACTTTAGCCAATGAAAGAAAATCTTTTTATGATATAGCCACAGGTAAAAGAAGTATCAAAATCACTTCCGTAGATATAGGTTTGGTTGGAGATAATATTACATTAAAATACGAAATTACACCTAGTTGTGGTGCCAACCCAATAATTTCACTTACCAATGGAACAGGTACAGCTGTTTTAAATGGTAATAACTTAACTCTTACCAAAGAAGGTACTGTAACCATAAAAATTGATGTAGCTGCTAGTGATGGATTTTCATCAGCTACTACTACACAAGTTATAACTATTAATCCGTATGTAATAGGAGAGCCATGCCCAGCAAATTTTAATTTAGAAGATGGAACAAAAGCCAGTTGGATTTGTAAATCAGGCGGGTTTAAAGATGGAGCTTGGAGTTTCCCTTGGTTAGATTGTCGAAACCCAAGAGGTATAAATGCCCCTTTAATGCCAGTAGGTAATTTTTACGTTGAGGATTTGCATGTAATTACAACTGGACCTGCTACAGACCCAAATTCGAATGGAAATATTCCTGTAGTGTGCCCAACAGGTGGAAGATATTCTGTTAGAATTGGTGATGCTAAAGGTTTTTCTGCTGAAGATAGAGTAGGAGGAGTATCAAGTAATCCTTCAATTTTTGGGTGGAAGCACGCCACTGCAATTACTTATCCACTTTTAGTAACAAAAGAAAATGCAAAATTTATTTACATGTATTCAGCTTTTGTACAAGAAGATAATCAAGGAGGAAGTTCGCATCAAGGTACAAATGCTGCTGGTTTTCAGGTTTTAATTTATGATAAAACAGGGAAAGAAGTAGCTTGTGGTAAATATAATTTTGATGCACATACTCATGTGGGTATGATTAAAGGTAGAGATGATGGCAATGGACCTTGGTGGTACACACCTTGGACAGATGTTAGTATTGACCTTTCAGCTTATATTGGGCAAACAATCAATGTGGAATTTAGGGTGCAAGATTGTGCTTTTGGTGCTCATAGTGCTTATGCATATATTGATGTTAAATGCGAAAAACCTGAGTTTAACTTATCTAAACCAATTTGTGGTACTGTTGGTGATGTTGAAATGTGTGCACCCAAAGGGTATAAAACCTACAAATGGGGACCAAATACTAAAATTTCTACTAGTTTAGATGCTCAATGTGTTATAATTAAAAACCCTGTTGTTGGTGATAAATTTACTGTAGCAGTAACTACATATACTGGTTGCCCAATTGTATTAACCCAAGAAATTAAAGGTTTAACTGTTACTGCAAATACAGATGCAAGTGTTTGTGCTAAAAACAATCCTAATTACACCTTGTTTGCAATCAGTTCTGTTGATGACTCGTCACTTGTGTATAAATGGACATCTATTCCTGCAGGATTAAGTAAAACAGGAAATCCTTTGGTTATTCCAACTCCAAATGCAACAACCAAGTATATAGTTGAGGCTTCTAATGCAGATGGTTGTTCGGCAAAAGACACTTTTAACTTAACAATTCAGAATTGTGGTATTACAGCTAAATTAGATACAGCCAAAGAAATTTGTAAAGGAAATTGTGCTGATATAACTGCCAGTGCAAGCGGTGGAACATTACCATATTCCTACAAATGGTTAACCAATGTTCCAACTCCTGGCAATGCAAAACAAACAGTTTGTCCTACTCAAACTACCACTTATAAAGTTGAAGTAAGCGATGCTACTGGACAAAAAGATACTGCCGAAGTAATTATAACTGTAAATACCTTACCTACAGTAAAAGTGGATGATAAGTCTATTTGTATTGGAGATAAAACCACTTTACAAGCAACAGGTGCAATTACATATACTTGGTCGCCAAATACCAATTTAAATACAATTTCGGGTGATAAAGTTGATGCAAATCCAATAGCAACTACAAAATATTATGTTACTGGAACAGATAGTAAAGGGTGTAAAAATATTGATTATGCAATTGTTACTGTGAATCTTTTACCTAAAATTGATGCTGGAACTAAATTTACTATTTGCAACGGAAGTACAGGGCAACTTACTGCAACAGGTGGAGTAAGTTATAATTGGATAGGGGCAAATTTGTCAAATAATGCTATCTCAAACCCAATAACAAATGCTACAAGTAAAACTTTATATACATTAATAGGTACAGATGCCAATGGGTGTAAAAACTCAGATACCATCACAATTGATGTTCAAGATAAAATAATACTGAGTGTTACAGCAAGTAAAACAGATATTTGTAAAGGCGAAACTGTACAAGTAATTGTGGCTGGTGCTGATAAATATGAATGGTTGCCATCTACAGGAGTTGATAATACTACTAGTTCGTCACCAAATATTACTTTAAATCAAACAACAAAATATACTGTAAAAGGCAATCAAGGGACTTGCCCAGAAGCTACAGCTGAAATTACAATTACAGTAACTGACCCACAACAACCTCAAGTATCAGATTTAAATTACTGTAAAAATCAATCGGCAAGTCAATTAACCGCAATTGGTTCAAATTTAAAATGGTACACTGCTTTAACAGGAAGTTCAGCTTTAACATTAGCACCAACACCAATTACAAGTAATGTTGGCACAAATTCATATTTTGTAACGCAAACAATTAATAATTGTGAAAGTGAAAAAGCTGAACTTAAAGTTACTGTTGGCGAAGCTCCAAAACCAACTGCCAACAATGTAACTTACTGTAAAAACGACATTGCTATTGCATTAACTGCAACTGGAACTAATTTACAATGGTACACTGCCAATGGTGGAGTAGCATTAAATACAACGCCAATTCCATTAACTAGCAATGCAGGAAGTGTAAGTTATTTTGTATCGCAAACAATTGATGGTTGTGAAAGTGAAAAAACAGAGTTAAAAGTAATTACAAATGAAACTGTATCACCAACGGTTTTTGATGTAACATTTTGTAAAAATGAAACACCAACAACTTGGCAAGTTACAGGGAATGCAATAAAATGGTATGCAACTGAAATAGGAGGTTCGGCACTTGGTTCAGCACCAATAATTACCACAACAATTACGGGAACTACTATTTATTATGTTAGTCAAACTATAAATAACTGCGAAAGTCCGAGGGTAGCAATAAAAAGCACTGTGTTAGAAACTCCAATTCCTATTACACAAGATATTGGTTACTGCAAAGGTAATATTGCCACTTCACTAACTGCAACAGGTACAAACTTAAAATGGTACTCTACTCAAACAGGTGGTAATGCTTTAAATACCACACCAATTCCAAATACAGCTGTTGTTGGTAATACATCCTATTTTGTATCACAAACCATTAATAATTGCGAAAGTGAAAGAGCTGAAGTGAAAGTTAAAATTGGAGAATCGCCTAAGCCAACTGTAACTGATGTTACTTTTTGCAAAGGCACTAATGCCAATGCTTTAACCGCAATTCCTTTTTCACAATCGAGAGTAGGATATACAAATGAAACAGGAATTCTTAAATGGTACAATACCCAAAATGGAGGTACTGAATTAAGTTCCGTTCCAATTCCTTCTACAAAAACAGTAGGTCAGTTTAGCTACTATGTTTCACAAGTATTAGGTGGTTGCGAAAGTGAAAGAGCCGAATTAAAAGTAACAATTAATGAGAGTATTGCACCAGTTATAAATCCAACCATGCTTTATTGTAGAAATGTAGTTTCAACTGCGTTAGATAATTCATATCATTGGTTTAAAACAGAATTTGATAATAATGAATTATTAAATTTTACACCATCAACAAATGTGTTAGGGGTTCAAACATATTGGGCAGAAAATAGGAGTAATGGATGTGTTAGCAATAGAGTGAAACAAGAAATTCATGTTATTGAAAATCCTTCTATTGATGTAGTTATGCCAAGTGTAATTTGTCAGGGAGAACAATTAACTATTAAGTTAACTTTAACAGGATTGGCTCCTTTTGGAATTACATACATTTACAACAATCAATCAATGTATGTTGAATCAACAAAAGGTACTTTAGAAATAAATTATTTCCCAAATGAATCCGGGCAAATATTGTTTTCGAGCATTAAGGATAAACAATGTGCAAATGCATATTCTAATTTAATTAATGAATTTATAGTTAATGCAATTCCGGTAGTTAAAGTTACATCTCCTGATACAGTTTGTAATAAAACGCAGTTTGATATTTTAACAACTATTACAGCCCCTTCAACAAGTTTAAAATGGTGGAGTAATGCTAGTAATAAAGTAACAGGAACAAGTGCTGGAGAATTGCAAGGTTCAAATCAATATCTATTGAACCAAGAATTTCAAAATTTAGCCGAATCAGTTCAAGTAATAAATTACAATTTTCAAGCTAAAAAAGACAATTGTATAGGCCCACTAACAAGCAAAATACTAAAACTCTTACCTATATATTTACCCAATTTACCAAAGCAACTAGGTCCAATTTGTAAAGGTGATAGTATTAAAATAAATGCAAAAACACCTAATCAAATTATTAAATTTAGTTGGGAGGCAAATGCAAGTTTATTGTCGAACAAAAGTTCATTAAGTTTTAAATCAAACGGTGAAGAGTTAATTAATTTAACAACAATTGATGTTTGTAAAAACTCGAATAAATATCCTGTACTAATATCTTACAGAGCTAAAGAATTGATTAGTATACTTCAACTTGATTCGTGTAGTAATTATTTTACACCAATTAATGTATTGGCAAATCCTAAATCTGATTTCTTAGATTGGCAATTTTTAAATGAAGCAGGAAATACAAAGAATACCACAGGTACGCACGAATTTACTATTAAAGTTCCTACCGTAGGTAGTTTCCCTTTAGCAATTCAGTTATATAATTTGGGTTGTAAGGTAACTGATACGCTAGTAAGTGTGAAGGCAAAAGATTGTTCAATTGTTACTACAAATACTTTTACACCAAATGCTGATGGTGATAATGATATTTGGATAATTAAAGGTATTGAAAATGAACCAACAGCTTCATTAACAATATTTAATCGTTGGGGACAAATTGTGAAATATACACCAAGTAACATAAATCCAAGTAATGCTTGGGATGGAAATAATTCCAAAGGAGAAACTATGGAAGAAGGCACTTATTACTACATTATAGAAGTAAGAAATGGGTTGAGTATTAAAAAAGGTTATATAACGCTTATTAAAAAGTAATTATGAAGAAGTATATTTTAATTGTATTGATATTGAGTAGTTTAGAGGTGTTTGCACAAAACAATTATTACTTAATTACACTAAAGGATAAAAATAATAATGGTTATTCTATTTCTAATCCAAGTGCTTTTTTGAGTGGAAGAGCTATTAATCGTAGAGCCAAACAAGGTATTTCAATCACAGCTCAGGATTTACCTTTAACGCCTTCATATTTAACTCAAATAAAAGGAGCAGGAGCATCCATTTGGTTGAAATCAAAATGGCTTAATGCTGTTGTTATTCAATGTAATACAACTACATTGAATAAAGTAAAAGCACTTTCATGTGTTGCTAATTCAAGTGCAATTACTCGATTAGAAAACACTGACTTATCGGATAATTTAAATGCAATAAAATCTGTTAATGAAGTAAGTGAAATGGATGCTATTTCAATAAATGGATACAGTAATCAACAATTATCCATGACTGAAAATGACAAAATGCATTCTTTTGGTTTTACAGGTAAAGGTTTACATATTGCTGTTATTGATGCCGGATATTTAAATGCTGATAAAAATCCTTCATTAGATTCGTTAAGAAAGAAAAATAATATTTTAGGTACAATTGATTTTGTAAATAAAAACCATGCTGCCGTTTATAAAGAAAATGACCACGGAGCTAATTGTTTAACAATTTTAGCTGCCAATTCACCCTATAAATTAAAAGGTGCAGCACCAGATGCATCATACTGGTTAATAAGAACAGAGAACGAACTTTTAGAATCTCGACTAGAGGAAATAAACTGGACTTGTGCTGCTGAATTTGCAGATAGTGCAGGGGTTGATATAATCAGTTCATCTCTTGGGTATTATGATTTTGATAATACGGCTTTAAGTTATACCTATGCTCAAATGAATGGAAAAACTACTTATATTTCTCGTGCGGCAACGTATGCACAAAAAAAAGGAATAGTAGTGGTTTGTAGTGCCGGTAACGAAGCCCAACTTCCTTGGAAATATATTTCTTCCCCAGCCGATGCTGACTCAATTTTAGCTATTGGGGCTGTTGATTCATTAGGAAATAGAGGTGCTTTTTCATCATTCGGACCAACATCCGACAACAGAATTAAACCCGACGTTTGTACTAGAGGTGTAAAAACTTGGTATGCCGACCCAAATCTTAGCACTTTAGGTAAACCAAATTCTGGGAATGGAACTTCGTATTCTTGTCCGTTAATTGCCGGTTGGGTTGCTTGTTTTTGGCAAGCATTTCCAAATCTTACAGCCAATCAAATTGTGGCAATTGTAAAAAAATCTGGTAGCATAGCTAATAAACCTAATAATAACATCGGTTATGGTATTCCCAATTATACACGAGCCTCATTACTTGCAAATGCAGTTTTAACAGGTTTTGACAATGTAAATGAAATTAAATCAGGTATTTATCCCAATCCTACACAGGGTAAATTACATATAGTACATCCCAACTTTTCAAACTTATCTTCCATAGAAATTATTAATTCACAAGGTGAAATTTATCAACAAGTAATTAATAATGAACTTGATTTAGATGGTTTTACAAATGGAATGTATCTGTTGAAATTATTATTTAATAATGGAGCATGTCAATTCGAAAGGTTTATTAAAAATTAGTGGATTACAGGATATGCAATAAAAATCAATTTTAAAACAGATATAAGTTGAATTTAGTCCAAAAAATAATTTAGCGAAAAATCATCTTTACTAATGCTGAGCCTGTCGATTCATTAGTAAAGATGATTTTCCGAGTAATTGATACTCGAAAACGGTCACTGAGCGTAGCTGAAGTGTAAGTTTTCGCTAACTATTTAATAAATACAATAAGCACCAATTAAAATATCATCCAATCATCTCCCCTAAACTGAATAAATTATGAAAAAAAGTTTATTAACCTCATTAGTTGTAATACTAATTACTAGTCAATTGTTTGCTCAAAATAGTAGTACTAAATTAGGCAATGCTGTACAGTATTTTAATAATCTTATTAAACAGCATAATAGATTTGGTAATCAAAAAACTATTTCTATTGACAATAAGGATTATAGAATTGATTTTAAACAAAGTAATGCCGAAAATATTGTTGGTATTTTAGAGTCCAAATGTTCTTTTTTATTACTAACTAAAAATAATAATCAAGTAAGTGGACAATTGGTTTTATCTGAAAAAGATAGCATTGCCTATAAATATGAAACCGATTCAAGAGGAGATTTAGTTCTTACAAAAGTTTCAATTGATGAGGTTTTGTGTGTTTCTTATGGAAATCATTCAGTTAGTAATGAAAATGAAAATTTTACCCAAAACTTAAAGCTTACAGCCACTCCAAAAGGTACTTTACAAAGTTTGCCTGGCTGCCCTTATGTAATAATGATTGATTTTGATGGATTTAATTTGCCTGCTGGTACGCCTTGGAATAATGGCGCTGCACGAACTATTAACGGAGTTAATTATTCAGATGTGGACGAAGAAAGAATTTGGAACAACGTTAAAGAAGATTATTCTCCATTTCAAGTAAATATAACAACAAGCGAAGCTGTTTATCTTGCTGCTGATCCTAAAAAAAGAATGAAAGTAGTTGTTACAAGAGATGAAATTACTCCAGGCGGAGGCGTTGCAATTATTAATAGTTTTGGAAATGAAGCAACTAAATGTTGTTGGGCTTATCCTAATAAATTGAGAGAGAGTATTTTGAGCGTTGCTGAATGCGTTTCTCACGAAGCTGGACATACGCTTGGCTTAAAACATGACGGAGCTCCTTCAACACCTGACTATTATGAAGGACACAATGGCTGGGCACCTATTATGGGTAATTCATATACTTCATTTGTAACACAATGGAGTAAAGGCGAATATACAGGTGCAAATAATAAACAAGATGATTTGGTATCAATAACTGGGTATATACCTTATAAAATTGATGACCACGGAAATTCAAATGCTAGTGCCACAGAACTAAAATATACGCTTGGTAGCGATGGTGTTGCTTCTGTGTTAGCAAATGAAAATGCTGGTATTATTGAAAGAAATACTGATGTGGATGTTTTTCACTTTTACCTAAGCGGCGGACAAATTAATTTATTAATTAAACCTACTGGCACTCCACGTACTAACCTTGATATTCAGGCGATTATTTTTGATAAAAACGGAAACAAAATTCAACAATATAATACAACTCACTCAGCTGGTTCGTCAACTGTACCAACATCAGTAATTAATGGTTTCACAATTTCTAAATCATTGCCTAAAGGAGATTATTATTTACAAATTGATGGGGTAGGTAGTGGTGACCCAACTACAGGATGGAGTGATTATAATTCTATGGGGCAATATGCAATCAGTGGAACTATTGTAGGTATTGAACAAAAAAATTATGATTTAGGTATTGAAGCTATTGATAATATTTATGAAATGAATTGTGGAAATAATATTACTCCTCAAATTCAGGTTATTAATAGTGGTAAATTGGTATTAACTTCATTTGACGTTGAAGTTTTTATTGATGGAATTTCAACAAGTAAACAAACTATAATAACAAATATTGTTTCGGGAGTGAAGAAAACTTTTGATTTAAACCCTATATCAATTACAAATTTTGGTACAAAAACTATAAGAATTGTAGTTTCAAATCCCCCAGGAAATGCAGATGAAATACCTGTAAACAATGAATTGACCAAAGTATTTAAAATTGGTGATGGTGGTTTATTTCAGTTTTCAATTTCAACACTTTCAAAAGAAAAAACACTATCGTGGAAAATTACCAGTGGCTCAACTGTAATTACTGATAATACTAAAAATATCGCTGTTGTGTCGGGTGATAAAGAAGTTACAGGCTTTTGTTTGGTGCCAGACAAATGTTTTTCTTTTGAATTAACCAAAGCATTTAAAGAAAATACTTGTGCTAAATATCCTGCATGGAATTCAACAACACAATATAAAGCAGGTGATATTGTTATTTATCAGGGAAATGTATATAAAGCGAAATCGGATATATGGACCGTTGACCCAACTTCTGCTTGGTACACTTTGGTTGGACCATGTCCAGTTGTAAATGTTAACGACAATTTTACACTGACTAATGTAGCTGAAAACAAAATAGTTGCTGATGTAAAATACAGTACTTATGTGAGTCCATACAAAGTAGACTTTTGTACTTCAACCATTTTGACAGACGTTGAAAATGAAAAATTTAATCATTTTTCGGTTTACCCAAATCCAACATCAGGTAGTATTTGGGTAAATACAATATCTGATATTAAATCAATTACATTATTGTCGCTCGAAGGGAAAATAGTACTTCAACAAACAGGAAATTCAAATCAATTAAACCTTGAAAATATACCAGCTGGTATCTATATTTTAAAAACTAGCTCTAACTTAAAAGAATTTAATTCGATGATTATCAAGCAATAAGGTGGGTTATTTTTTTGGAGTTTTTTTTAAGGCATAATGCAATCAAAAGTATTGTGCCTTAAATTTTTATAGCATAAAAGTTTATTGTCAGAATTAGAATTTGATGGATTTTAGAATTAAAAGGATTTACACTTTTCACTTTCTGCATTAATGTGTTTTTACCCCAATTATTTCTACGATTGATTAATTGGATTTATTAATATTTTCACTTACAATTGTGAATTATCTTCAATATTTGGTTTGAATCAAGTTGAAGGTTTACGCAAATTTAGGTTAACTTGGATAAGCACAATTGTTGTAGCGTCAATTTATGAAAACACTTGAAGACAAAATATTAAGCTTTGCCAACTGGACACAACCGTGGAATTTTTACGAATTTGTAACTAGCGACAAAATATTAACTGATACTGAAATAAATTTATTCAACGAAATTTGGAAAAAAGCAGGCGACTTTGAATTATGGAATAATTGTGACTTAATTTTAGGATATAAAGCAAGCCAAACATTTATTGCAAAACATTATAATTTAACAGACGAGTCTATTGCTAATATTGTTCGAGCAATATCGTATCAATGGAGATAATCATGGATGTAAAAATCATTAAAGTTTCAAATCCGATTTTAGGAATCAAATCATATCAGATGAGAATAGAATTTAATCAGACATTCTCCGATTCAGTTTTTGAACGTCAATTAATTGAGGATTTTGATTTAGAGTGGAAAAAAATTGGAGTGCATTACCTTTGGCATATTGGAGAAAATTTCGTAGACGGTTTTTTTGACGATTTTAACGGTTTGAAAATTTCAATTGGAGAAATTTATGAAAATTCCCAAATTACAATAGAAAAGCATAAAGATAAAATACTAAATATAACATTTAAAGATATAAACTAATTATAGAAAAAATTTTAGCCCTGCAAGGTGTTCCTAAAATACTAGCACAAAAGCCCGCCTCGCAAGTGTGTTTACACCTTGCGACCGCTATTTGTAATTTTAACTACAAAAAAATTACATTTTAAATAAAAAAAAGTGAAATTATATCATCCTCAATTTTTTACTGCAACAGTATTAAATTGGAAAAAACTATTAAAACCTGATAAGTATAAGAAGATTATTACAGATAGCTTACAGTTTTTGGTTGAAAACAATAGAGTAATTGTTTTTGGATTTGTAATTATGCCAAATCATGTACATATCATTTGGCAGATGGGAGAAAATGTTCGTCCGGAAGATGTAAAACGTGATTTTTTAAAATATACCTCTCAAAGAATTAAATCAGATTTGATTAGTAATCATCCAAAAGTTTTGGAACTTTTCAAAGTAGATAAAAAAGATAGAATGTACCAAATTTGGAAACACAGACCATTATCAATAGATTTATGGACAAGAGATGTGTTATTGCAAAAACTTGATTATATACATAATAATCCAATTCAAGAGCATTGGAAACTAGTGGAATTCGCAGAAAAATATAGGTTTTCAAGCGCATCATTTTACTATTATAATAAAACAGAATGGAGTTTTATTACACATTACAATGAATGAAATATTGTGGGTGCAAGGTGTAAACACACTTGCACGGCGGGCTGTAGTGGAAGAACGAACAAATTGCAGGGGCGAAACTTCTTTAACAATAGAAATACAAACGCAAATGCTGAATCTTTTAACTCAAAAATAAAGCTATTTAGAGCAAACCAAAGAGGTGTAACTGACACAACATTCTTCCTATTTAGATTATACAAGCTTTTGCTTAGTCCCCAGAAAAATCGTGTGAGCCTTTTTATATAGTATTTTAAGTTGAATTTTAATTAATGTAAAAGTAAAAAGGCTTGATTTTCAATTGAAAATCAAGCCTTTTTACTTTAAAAAAATCTTAAGATTTACATTGAAAATTTATTCAATAGATCAATAAATAATACTGTAACCATCAGTGTTAATAATATAACAGTTCCAATTCTTTGTGTTGTTTCTAAGAATTTGTCAGAAGGTTTTTTACCACTAATTATCTCGTACATTAATATAATTACATGTCCACCATCAAGTGCAGGAATTGGTAAAAAATTCATAAATGCTAATGACATAGAAATTGCGCCTGTTAAACCCCAAAACCAAACCCAATCAAAATCTGAAGGAAATACATCATACATAGAAACTACTCCACCCAATGCATAACGTGGATTAAGTTTACCAGTAAATAGTTTAGCAAAACCATTTAATTGTCCGGTTATTATACCAAATGCTTGTTTAGAACCAGCAACAATTGATTCAGAAAAAGTATAATGTAAAATTGAATCTTTAAGTAAAATTTTAGGTGCAAAACCAATTTTACCTTCTTTGTTAACCTTAACTTGCAAATCAACAATAGTACCTTCTCTATCTACTTTTACAGGTACTACCTTATTTTTATTTAGTTTTAAAACATCTTGTAAATCATTAAAATAGACAATTCTGTTAGCAGCAACATCTATAATTTTATCTCCAACTTTAATCCCAGCTTTTGCAGCTGCCATTGTATCAACTAATTTACCAACTTCAAATGGTATTTTTTGTGTAATAAACTGCTTTGGTTCTTTAGATTTTTGATTTTTAGCTAACACATTTGCAAAATCATCAGGTATTGAAACTTGAATAACTTTACCATTTCTTTCAACTGTATAATATGAATTGTCTTGTAAAAGCTTATCCATATTTAATACATCTGTAAATTCCTTTACAGGCTCTCCATTGAATTTCAAGATTTTATCTCCTGTTTCTAAACCAACATATTTACCTAATTCATAAGATACTATACCGTATTTATTAATTTCTGACATAGGAGTAAATCTAGTGCCATGAAAATAAGTTAGACATGTAAAAATTACAATTCCCAAAATTACATTTACAATAATTCCGCCCATCATAACAATAAGGCGTTGCCAAGCTGGTTTCGAGCGAAATTCCCATGGTTTTGGTTCTTCTTTCAATGTTTCTAAGTCCATTGACTCATCTACCATTCCCGAAATTTGCACATAACCACCTAATGGAAACCATCCTAAACCGTACTCTGTATCACCAATTTTCTTTTTGAAAAGGGCAAACTTCATTACGTTTGGTAATGGAAATAAAAAGTCGAAAAACAAATAAAACCTTTCAACTCTAATTTTAAACATTCGTGCGGCCACAAAGTGACCTAGTTCGTGCAAAGCAACTAATATTGCTAAGCTTAAAAGCATTAAGAATAACTGAATCATAAATAGTTATGAAAATTTAGTAATATTTTGAAGTGCATACTGACGTGTTTGTGTGTCAGTTTCAATATAATCGTTTAAGCTTGGTTTTTCAATAAAACCTACATTTTGCATTGCATTCTCTATTAAATCTGACATTTGTAGGAATCCAATTTTTTCTTCTAAAAAGGCTTTCACTGCAATTTCATTTGCCGCATTTAAAATGCAAGCCATATTTCCACCTTTATTCATGGCATCATAAGCCAATTGTAGATTTCTAAAGGTTTTAATATCAGGTTGTTCAAATGTCAAATTTGGATATTGCATAAAATTAAATCTCGGAAAATCGCTTTGTAAACGATTAGGGTAACTTAATGCAAACTGAATTGGTAATTTCATATCTGGCAAACCCATTTGAGCCTTCATTGAACCATCTTGAAACTGAACCAAAGAATGTATAATTGATTGAGGATGAACAATTACTTCAATTTGTTCGGGCTTAAGTGCAAACAACCATTTGGCTTCAATTACTTCTAAACCTTTGTTCATTAACGAAGCTGAGTCGATAGTAATTTTGGCACCCATTTCCCAATTTGGGTGTTTTAAGGCTTGGGCTTTGGTTACAGTTTGTAATTTTTCTTTTGTAAAACCACGGAACGGTCCGCCAGAAGCTGTAAGTATTATTTTCTCTATTGGATTATGAAACTCTCCAACCAAACATTGAAAAATTGCTGAGTGCTCTGAATCAACAGGATAAATATTAACACCTTTTTCTTCGGCAAGTTTGGTAATTATTTCGCCTGCAACAACTAACGTTTCTTTATTTGCTAATGCAATATGTTTTCCTGCTTCAATGGCTTTTACTGTTGGTATCAAACCTGCATAACCAACCAATGCAGTTAAAACAATATCTATTTTCTCCATTTGCACTACATCAGCCAAGGCTTTGTCTCCACAATAAACTTTAATATCATGTGGGTTTAGTGCCTCAAAAACTTTATCGTACAAACTTTCATTGCCAATAACCACAGTATTTGGGTTAAATTCAATTGCTTGTTGAATCAATAAATCAGCATTATGTTGAGCAGTAAGTACTTCTATTTCAAATTTATCTGAATGTTGCTTTACAACATCTAAAGCTTGTGTACCAATTGACCCAGTTGAGCCAAGTATTGCAATGTGTTTTTTCTGTATATCCAAGGTTAAAAACTTTTCTGATTCAAAGGTATAAAAAAGTAGTGAGATATTAGTTTTTAGGGGTTAGATTTTAGACTTTAGATATTAGATTTTAGACATAAGACTTAAGACATAAGACTTAAAATTTATATTGTCAAAATATTGTTTACTTCATACCCTTTACTTCATACCCAGTACTCTTTACCTAATACCTAATACCCTGTACCCAGTACTAACTGACATATATCATTTTTTACATAACTTAAACAGTGTATTTTTGTAAAAAACTAAAGTTATTTAGAATTATTATTAATAATTTAATTTAGTTTATTTGGAATTATTACAAATAAGCATTAATCTTGCAGTGTTATTTGTAATTAATCTAAATAAACTTAACTATAAAATGAAAAAAGTATTTACCATTTGTGCATTAGCAACAACAGTTTTATTTTCTGCATGTAAAAGAGAAGATAAAGATGAGACAGTAGTAACAGTTGATTACACAACTTCATATTCAAATTTTATTAAAAATGCTGCTGGCGATACAACCACCGACAGAACAGCAGGAAGAAAACTTAATAAAATGTTTGCAGGCGAACTTGTAACTTACATGAGAAAAAGTACAAGTCAGGCAATAAATAGTTCTGATATGAAAAACATGTTTGCTGGAAGTGGATTTTCAGATGTAACTTTAAATCAATCAGGTTTACAAATTAAAGCAAACGTAGCAAGTTCTTTTCCAAGTGCTGATGCTGATAAAATTAGAGCAAAATTTGAAAGTTATTTTGATAGTTTAGCAAATATCAGTACTTCTTTTGCTGATAGTGCTAAAGAAGGAAAAGCCGGTATTGCTTACAATGTTACTTCAAAATATCTTTGTGATGCTAAGGGTATTGAATGGATTCAAGTGATACAAAAAGGGTTAATTGGAGCATTTCAACTTGATTATATTGGAAATGTATTACTTGCAAACACAAATGTAGATAATACAACTATATTATCAGGAACAAAACAAACACAATTGGCTCAAAATTGGGATAGAGCTTATGGACTTTTAACAACCAAAAACATATATGGTTCTTCTGCATCATCAACTATACATGGTGAATCGCAGCTAGGCGCTTATGCTTGGGAGTACAATCCATATAACCCAAGTACTAAAAAAGCATTGGATGATATTCATTCGGCATTTGTAAAAGGTAGAATTGCTGTTCAAAATAATGATTTAAATGCAGCTAAAACACAAGCTGATATTATTAGATTAACTTATGAAAAAACTTTAGCTAAATCAGCTTTAGGCTATATTGTAAAAACAAAAGATAAAACAACTTCAGTTGGCGCAAGAATTCATGCATTTGGTGAAGGTTTAGGTTTTATTTATTCACTTAGATTTTGCAAATTAAGTGGAGCTGATGCAACATTTGCAGACGATATTTTTAACGATTTCATTAATACTGGATTTTACAAATTAACTGATAAACAGCTTGACGATGCTGCAACAAAAATAAAAACAAAGTTTAATCTGTAATCCTAGATTATAAATATACTTTGTATTTTTGTAAATCACTTCAAACAATTATCTACAACATATTGTAATTTATAATATGTTGTAGATTTTAAAAATATAATTAAAATGAAAAGCTTATTTAAGATTGCAATTATTACATTGGTGACTTTAATTACATCGTTTTGTAAAAACCCAACTAGTGATACAGAACCAAATGGTGATAATCAAGCTTCAAATCGAAAATTAATGCTTACTCATTTAGCCGATGAAATTGTAATTCCAAGTTATGCAAAATTTAAAACTAAACTAGATTCTTTCAATATTCAAATTAATACTTTTGCTGATTCTCCTAATGAATCAAATTTAATTGCGCTAAGAAATTCATGGATTCATACTTATAATGAATGGCAAAAGGTAGAATTATTCGATTTTGGTCCCGCCAATAGCATATCTTTAAGAAGATTTATAAATATTTACCCTGCAAACCCAACTACAATTAGAGAAAATATTCTTAATAAAGATGCAAATCTTGAATTCTCCTCAAACGAAACTGCCCAAGGTTTCCCTGCATTTGATTATTTAATTAATGGATATGCTAATACTGATGCAGAAATAGTAACGCTTTACGCTTCAAATTCTGATACTATTGCACCAAAAAGAATAGCCTATCTTAAAAAAATTGCAGCTCAAATGACTAATAAGTTTAATCAAACTTATACTACATGGACATCTTCTTATAGAAATAATTTTATATCAAATTCGAGTATTTCAATAGATGGGTCTACTTCTCAAATGATCAATGGTTTTATTTTAAATTATGAAAGATACATTCGAAGTGGCAAAATTGGTATCCCTTCGGCCGCTTTAATGGGAACAAAAAATCCTCTATTAGTTGAGGCTTTTTATAAAAAAGATATTTCTAAAAAACTTGCTTTAACAGCTCATCAAGCTTCTGTAGATTTTTTTAATGGGAAAAGTGTAAAAACTGGAATTGAAGGTTTTTCAATAAAATCATACTTAAACGGAATTGATGCAAAAGATAGTAAAACAGGGAAACTTTTAACCGAAACATTAAACGAACAATTCAATATTGTAAATTCAAAATTAAATGGACTTAGTGATAATTTTTCGGATATAGTAACTAATGATAACCAAAAATTAATTGATACGCATGACCAATTTCAAGTAGCAGTTCGAATGTTAAAAGTTGATATGACCTCTGCTATGAGTATTATTATAAATTATGCGGATGGAGATGGTGATTGATTTGTGGTAAGATGGTGATATGTTAAAACTGAAATGTGAGCATTTTATTATTACTAAATACTGACAACCGACATTCGACAACTGAAAACTCTCTATTAAAATTGATATTTTCAAATAATTCATATTTCCATAAGTTAAGTTCTATTACACCTTTAGTGGTTTTTAGAATTGCTTTTGGAATTATGTTATTTTTAAGTACCGTTCGATTTTGGGCAAATGGCTGGATTGAATCTCTTTACATTAAACCTAAATATTTTTTCAATTTTTATGGCTTTGAATTTGTTAAACCTCTTGGAAATTACACTTATATGTTATTCGTTATCTGTGCTATAAGTGCAATTTTAGTGTCAATAGGTTATTATTACAGAATTGCAATTATATCGCTATTTTTAAGTTTTACCTACATCGAATTAATCGACAAAACTACTTACTTAAACCACTATTACTTTGTGAGTATGGTGTGTTTATTAATGATTTTTTTACCGGCAAATGCTTATTTTTCTTTGGATTCTTACTTCAAAAAAGTTAAAAAATGTTTTACAATTCCATCATGGTATCTTGATGCATTAAAGTTTTTAGTTTGTATTTTGTATTTCTATGCAGGTATTGCAAAAATTAATGAAGATTGGTTATTGCACGCATTACCATTAAAAATATGGCTTCCTGCACGTAACGATATGCCAATTATTGGTTTTTTATTCAATTACCAAGAAACAGCATTTGCTTTTAGTTGGATTGGATGTATATACGATATTTTGATTCCATTTTTATTATGGAACAGATTTACAAGGATTTATGCATATTTTGCAGTAATAATTTTTCATGCTTTAACTTCTATGTTGTTTCCAATTGGTATGTTTCCTTACATTATGATTGTAACAGCTTTGGTATTTTTTTCTTCTGATTTTCATTTTAAAATTTTACAAATTATTGCCAGAGTTTTTAATTTTAAAACAGAAATACTCTCAAAAGATGGTATATTTGTAGGTTCTTTTGTGAAAGAAAAAGCAATTCAATACTTCTTATTGTTGTTTTTTACATTTCAATTATTGGTTCCATTCAGATATTTGCTTTATCCTGGTAAATTATTTTGGACAGAAGAAGGCTTTCGATTTTCGTGGAGAGTAATGCTTATTGAAAAGGCTGGTTATGCTCAATTTACAATTAAAGATAGCAAAACAGAAAAAAGAATTGTTGTTGATAATTCTGAATTTCTAACTCCGTTTCAAGAGAAAATGATGTCAACACAACCAGACATGATTTTACAATATGCACATATCCTGAGAGATTATTATAGTAAAAATGGATTTACTGAACCTAAAGTTTTTGTAGATTCTTATGTTGCACTTAATGGCGAAACTGGAAAACCTTTAATTGACCCAAAGGTTGATTTAGCAAAAGAACAAGAATCATTCAAACATAAAAAGTGGATTTTGCTGTACTAAGTAAAGAGTACAAGGTACTGAGTACAAAGTATTAAGTTTAAATAATTGACTGATAACTGAATACTGACCACCGAAAACTGAATATTGAAAACTATAATGACTATATTTAAAATATTAATTACTACTTTACTAAGTTTAATACTGAGCAGTGTAATGGCTCAATATTCAATTTCAGGTAGAGTATATTCAACAAGTGATTCTGTATTTGTACCAAAATGTAAAATTTACTTAAATAAAAAAACAAATTTCACATACACTGATTCCTTAGGTCATTTTAGTTTTGAGAATTTGCCAAATGGACATTATATACTTCATACTTCTGATTTAAACTTTAAAAATAGCAGGAAATCAGTACATATAAATGGGAAAAATGAAGTAGTAAAACTTGAAATTCACCATAATCATAAAATTACCGAAACTGTTACAATTGTTGCAAAAGCTAGTGATGGCCATCTTAAACCTGTTGAAAATATGGGTATTTATGAAGGAAAAAAAACAGAGGTAATTCAGCCAGATAAGTTAGTAGCAAACCTATCTACAAACAATGCTCGTCAAGTTTATTCTAGAGTTGCTGGTTTAAATATTTTTGAAAATGATGGCGCAGGTTTACAATTAAGTGTTGGTGCTCGTGGTTTAGACCCAAACCGTACTTCAAATTTTAATGTTCGTCAAAATGGTTATGATATTAGTGCTGATGCACTTGGCTACCCAGAAAGTTATTATACTCCTCCAATTGAAGCAATTGATAAAATTCAAATTGTTCGTGGAGCAGCTTCATTGCAATACGGAACTCAATTCGGTGGTTTATTGAATTTTGTATTACGCAAACCAATTGCCGATAAAAAAATTGAACTAGTTGCTCGCCAGTCAGGAGGTTCTTTTGGTTTTTATAATACATTCACAAGTGCTAGTGGTACATTTAAAAAATTGAGCTATTATACATTTTTTCAATACAAAAGAGGTGATGGTTGGAGACCAAACTCTCAGTTTGAAAACTATAATTATTATGCAAATGTAAATTATAAACTTGCAGAAAAAACAACCATAGGTTTTGATTATACCCACATGAATTACCTTGCTCAACAGCCAGGTGGTTTAACTGATGCTATGTTTGCCCAAAATCCTCTTCAATCAAATAGAGAAAGAAATTGGTTTAAGGTAAATTGGAATTTGTTTGCATTGCATTTTAATCATAAATTCAATGTGAAAACTGAGTTTAATATTAGAGCATTTGGTTTAGCTGCATACAGATATTCAGTTGGTTACAGAAATAATAGAGTAAATACTCCTGATGACAATGGAAATAGAGATTTAATAAAAGGAGATTTTGAAAATTATGGTGTAGAAGCTAGATTTTTAAAATGGTACAATATCAAAGACAAACAAGCTGTATTTTTAGTGGGTGGTAGGTATTACCACGGGTACAACCATAGTGTTCAAGGTGATGGTACTTCCGGAAAAGATGCAAATTTTAGTTTTGTTGACCCAAGTAAATACACTATATATAATTACACCTATCCAAATAAAAACTTTTCGTTATTTATTGAAAATATATTCTATTTAAAAGAAAATTTATCTATAACACCTGGCGTAAGATACGAAAACATAAACACCACTGCACAAGGGTTTTATGGTACATTTTCAATTGATTTAGCAAATAACAAAACATTTGTAAAAACATCAGACGAGGTAAGAAATAACAGTAGAGATTTTGTAATTGCTGGTGTTGGATTAAGTTACAAACCAATTAATAAAGTAAATATTTACGGAAATATCTCTCAGAATTACCGTTCAATTACATTTAGTGATATGCGTATTTCAAACCCTTCGCAGGTTATTGACCCTGATATGCAAGATGAAAAAGGATATTCAATTGATTTGGGAATTAGAAGTGAAGAAACCAAAAAAGTAATTTACGATATAAGTTTATTTTATTTAAATTATGCAAACCGCATTGGTGAAGTATTAACTTACGATAGTAAAGATAGAGTACTCCGCAAAAGAGGGAATATTGGTAAAGCAGTAATTTTTGGTGTGGAGTCATATATTGAAAGTGATATTTACAAACTTATTTATCCAAAAAAGGAAAACTGGTCGGCAACTGTTTTTGCTAACATGGCATTTATACAATCTGAATATACTGAAAGCCAAATTGTTGGTGTAAAAGGCAAAAAAGTGGAATTTGTACCAAATGTAAATACAAAATTTGGTGTGCGTGGAGGTTATAAAAAGTTAAAAGCATCCTTTCAGTTCAATTACATGTCGTATCAATATTCAGATGCTACTAATACCATCGATGGTGGATTTTCAGCTGTTTTAGGTTTAATTCCATCCTATACTGTAATGGATTTTAGTACTTCTTATGAATTTAAAAGATATAAAATAGAAGGAAGTATTAACAATTTAGGCAACACAATGTACTTCACTCGTAGAGCTACTGGCTATCCTGGTCCAGGTATTTTACCTTCTGATGGTAGAAGTTTGTACTTGACTTTGCAAGTGAAGATTTAAGGAGCTTTACAAGTTATAAGGTTTATTTGTAAACTGAGTTTTCCAAGAAAAATTATCATTCCAAATTTGAGTTTTATTATTGCGAATAAAATTTAAAAACTCCTGAGCTACCGGAGAAAACTTTTTATTTTTCAACCAAACCAATCGCCATTGACTTTTAATGGGTAAACCTGCAATTGGAATAATTTTTAATTGACCAGTTAATAATTCGTTTTTAATCCCTATCAAAGGCATTATTGATACACCTAATCCAGCCAAAACTGATTGTTTTACAGCTTCATTGGAGGTTAATTCAATTTTTTTTCTCACTACTAAATCATTTTTCGCTAAAAATTTTTCCATACTTATCCTTGTTGCTGAACCTTTTTCTCTAAAAATTAATGGCGCATTTTCAAATATTGAATTAGCATCACTTGTAGTATTTTCTCTACTTTTTTCAAAGAAATGTTCATTACCTATTAAATATAAATGACTATCCATTAAAATCTCTTCATCGATTTTTAAATCGTCAGGAAGTACAGATACTAAAGCAAAATCTATTGCATTTTTTTCTAAACTTTCAATTACTGCTGTTTTATTAGTTACATCCATAATTAGTTCAATCTCAGAATGTAGGCTGTAAAATTGCGATAAAAAATATGGCATAATATATTTACCAGTTGAGGCAATTGATAATCGTAATTTTCCAGCTAATAAACCTTTATATACAGTTGTTTTTTGATTTATAGCAGCAACCTCATCCATTATTTTTAAAGCCATTTCGTACACTTCTCTACCAAATTCAGTAATTCTGATATTTCTACCAACTGATTCAGTTAGAGGAATATCAAATTGGTCTTGAAAGTTTTTTAGTTGAATAGAAACCGCAGGTTGAGTCATAAATAAATCTTCTGAAGCCTTAGTTACACTTTCAAGTTGTACTACTTTGATAAAAATCTGTAATTGATTTAATGTGTAATTCATAAATATATTTAATATATAACATAACAAATATAAATAAAAATATATAAATATGCTCCATTAAATTTGTAACATCAAAATAAAAAAACAAAAACTATGAGAAAGATAACTGTAGCAAAAGGAGACGGAATTGGTCCAGAAATTATGGATGCAACCCTAGAAATCATTTTAGCCGCTGGAGCTAAAATAGAAATTGAAGAAATTGAAGTTGGAGAGAAAGTGTACCTTTCTGGTAATACTTCAGGTATTGCTAAGGAATCATGGGATAGTATTAGACGAAATAAAGTTTTTTTAAAAGCACCAATTACAACTCCCCAAGGTGGTGGTTACAAAAGCTTAAATGTTACAACAAGAAAAATGTTAGGTTTATATGCTAACGTGCGTCCTTGTCAAAGTTTACATCCATTTGTAAAAACAAAACATCCACAAATGGATATTGTTATCATCCGTGAAAATGAGGAAGATTTATACGCAGGTATTGAGCATCAACAAACAGACGAAGTAGTTCAATGCTTAAAATTAATCAGCCGTCCAGGATGTGAGAAAATTGTAAGATATGCATTTGAGTATGCAAAACAATACGGTAGAAAAAAAGTAACTTGTTTCACTAAAGACAATATCATGAAGCAAACAGATGGTTTGTTTCACCAAGTTTTTGATGAAATAGGGGCAGAGTACCCTGAAATTGAAAAAGAACACTGGATTATTGACATCGGAGCTGCAAAAATGGCCGACACTCCTGAGGTATTTGATGTAATAGTAACATTAAACTTATATGGAGATGTTCTTTCGGATGTAGCAGCACAAATAGCTGGTTCAGTGGGAATTGCAGGATCATCAAACATAGGTGAAGAATGTGCGATGTTTGAAGCAATACATGGTTCTGCACCAAGAAGAGCAGGTCAAAACGTAGCGAATCCTTCAGGATTATTACAAGGAGCGATATTGATGTTAAACCATATTGGTCAGAGTGATGTAGCTGAAAAAGTTCAAAATGCTTGGCTAAAAACACTTGAAGATGGAGTTCATACATACGACATTTACAAAGAAGGAGTGAGTACTGAAAAAGTAAGTACAAGTGATTTTGCTAAAGCTGTAATAGCTCGTTTAGGACAAAAACCAAGTACTTTAAAAGAAGTAAACTATAGTAATACCCAAGAATTGAACTTAAAACCTTATGTAAGAAAATCTCCAAAAAACAAAGAACTAATTGGTGTGGATGTATTCGTACATTGGGCAGGAACAGACGCCAATGAGTTGGGTGCTTTAATTGAAAAATTAAACACAGACAAAGTTTCTTTAAATATGATTTCAAACAGAGGTATCAAAGTATATCCTGAAGGATTTAAAGAAACATTCTTAACAGACCACTGGAGATGTCGATTCAAAGTTGAAGAAGGCACTTTACTTGAAAAAACACAGATTATTAATATCTTAACAAAAGCTTCAGAGCTAGGAATAGATGTAATTAAAACTGAAAACTTATATAAGTTTGATGGAAAAGCAGCTTATTCACTAGGTCAAGGGCAATAAATTAAAAATAGATTAAACAAAAATGGCTACCTCATCAGTAGCCATTTTTGTTATAAACCTATAAGGTTTTAAAAACCTTATAGGTTTAATTATATCATTATGAATTAAGCTTTAACAGCCACTAATTCAGATAAAATATTGTTGAAAGTTTCACTTGGACGTAAAGCTTTACTAGCTAATTCAAATGATGGATGATAATAACCGCCAATTTCTTGGTGTGAACCTTGTGCAGCAATTAATTCAGCAGCAATTTTAGCTTCGTTAGCAGTTAATTCAGCAGCAATAGTTTTAAAGGTAGCCTGTAAATCAGCATCTTTAGTTTGTGCAGCTAAGTTTTGAGCCCAATATAATGCTAAATAGAAGTGTGAACCACGGTTATCGATTTGTCCTACTTTACGAGCTGGAGATTTATCCTCAGCTAAGAATTTCTCAGTAGCAGCATCTAAAGTTTCAGCTAAAACTAATGCTTTAGGGTTGTTTTGAGTTTGACCTAAGTGCTCTAATGAAACAGCTAAAGCCAAGAACTCTCCAAGAGAATCCCATCTTAAATAACCTTCTTCTACGAATTGCTCAACGTGTTTTGGAGCAGATCCACCAGCACCTGTTTCAAATAAACCACCACCGTTCATTAATGGAACAATAGAAAGCATTTTAGCAGAAGTACCAAGCTCAAGAATTGGGAATAAGTCAGTTAAGTAGTCACGTAATACGTTACCAGTTACCGAAATAGTATCTTTACCTTCAATTAAACGAGCCAATGTAGCATTTGTAGCTGCAACTGGGTTCAAAATTTGGATATCTAAACCAGTAGTATCGTGGTTTTTAAGATAAGTATTTACTTTATTAATTACTTCACGGTCGTGTGCACGGTTTTCATCTAACCAAAAAATAGCTGGCGTATTTGATAAACGAGCTCTGTTTACAGCCAATTTAACCCAGTCTTGAATTGGTGCATCTTTCACTTGACACATTCTGAAAATATCACCTTCTTCAACAGCTTGCTCAAGTAACACATTACCGTTACCATCAATAGTTTTTACAACACCTTCACTTGTAATTTGGAAAGTTTTGTCGTGCGAACCATACTCCTCAGCTTTTTGAGCCATTAAACCAACGTTAGGTACCGAACCCATTGTTTTTGGATCAAAAGCACCGTTTTTCTTACAGAAATCAATTGTTGCAGTGTAAACACCAGCATAACATCTGTCTGGAATTAAAGCTAAAGTATCTTGAGGTTTACCATCTTTGTTCCACATTTGACCAGAAGTACGAATCATTGCTGGCATAGAAGCATCAACGATAACATCTGAAGGAACGTGTAAGTTTGTAATACCTTTGTCTGAATTTACCATTGCAATAGCAGGACCATTAGCAATAGCAGCAGCAATTGCAGCTTCTACCTCAGCTTGTTGTGCATGACCAGCAATTTTTGCATAAACATCTCCTAAACCATTTCTTGTATCAACGTTTAGTGATTTGAATAAATCAGCATATTTAGTGAAAACATCTTTGAAGTAAACTTCTACAATAGCACCAAAAATGATTGGGTCAGAAACCTTCATCATCGTTGCTTTTAAGTGAGCCGAAAGTAATACACCTTGTGCTTTTGCCTTTTCAATTGACTCAGCTACGAAGCTTTTTAATGCTTTTAAGTTCATTACAGAGCTATCGATAATTTCGCCAGCTTTTAATTTTGAACTTGCTTTTAATACTTTGTGAGAACCATCTTTACCGAAAAATTCAATAGTAAATGTACCTTCTTGTGCTACAGTTACTGATTTTTCAGAACCATAAAAATCACCAGTACTCATGTGTGCAACCGAAGTTTTTGAATCAGCCGACCAAGCACCCATAGAGTGAGGATTCGCTTTTGCGTAGTTTTTAACCGCTTTAGGCGCTCTACGGTCAGAGTTACCTTCACGTAACACAGGGTTCACAGCCGAACCTAAAACTTTAGCATAACGAGCTTTAATTTCTTTTTCAGCGTCAGTTTGTGGATCTTCAGGGAAGTTAGGAACCGCATAACCTTGGCTTTGTAATTCAGCAATAGCAGCTTTTAATTGAGGAACTGATGCTGAGATATTTGGTAATTTAATAATATTCGCTTCTGGTGTATTTGCTAATTGACCTAATTCAGCTAATGCGTCACCTATTTTTTGATCTTCTTTTAAAAAATCAGGGAAGTTAGCTAAGATACGACCTGCAAGAGAAATATCTCTTGTTTCAACAGCTACTCCTGCACTTGATGTAAATGCTTCAACAATAGGTAACAACGAATATGTTGCTAACATAGGTGCTTCATCTGTAATAGTATAGATGATTTTTGATTTTTGCGTCATATTACTAAATTTTAATAAAGTTCTTTCCAGCGAGAATTAAACTGAACCAATTCAATTTAACTTTCAAATATAATAAAATCATTTAAATATATTCCTATTTTAAAGAATTGGAGTTTAATTGTGGGTAAAAATCATGTTTATTTCAAATTTAACAGGTTTTGAAATCCTGTTAGATTTGGTTTGAATGAAATATGAACTGTTTTAATTGGTTTTAAATTGAATAAATACTATTTTTAATTAATGAATTAAATTCAAAATGCCCCAAATTTATCTATTTACAATAATTTTGTTTTTGCTAACAAACTTCAAGCACAAAGAAAAACTAGAAAACTCTATATCAACTACATTTTATACACAAGATTCATTGTATAAAATTACTTTTGACAAACCAATAGAATTAGATACATTTTATCATTGGTTTGATATAGATGATAATGGTTGTTCAGATGAACATAAATACAGGTTCTCAAAAAGAAATTTTCCACCTCAAAAAGAAACAGGATTTTACTGGTCTTCATATGTAGATTCAACTTATAGAATTACATTGAAACATGTTGAAAAATTTGCTTGTAAAAACGGGATGGATCATGAAAGAATGTTAGATGCAAGTGTTTGTTTACAAAGAATTTACGAATTCTCTAAAATGGATAATCCAATAGTAAATATTGATACCATTTTTTCCAAAAACAAAATTATAAATCATCAAAAATTCAGTATTTATGCTTACAAATTAAAAGAAGATAATCGAATAACACATGATTTTACTAATGGTTATTGGACTCATTATATAAAAGCCATAACCGTTATTGATAGTAATTTAATTGTTTTCACAGCTGATTGTAGAATAAAAAATCCAAAAGGATTCATTCAAAGAATGGAAAAATCCTTTGAAACAATAAATCTTGAAAGAGTAAAAAGAAAATAACCAAAATTAAAATAAATTTCATATAAGTTAAAACATTTACAAAAAAACGGCACCCCTTAGATGGATGCCGTATTTTTGCTAAATAAAAGATTTCTTTGGATATCAAGTCTTCCGTCTTAAGTCTTAAGTCTTCCGTCTCAATCCTAATTAAACCCAAAAGCACTATCACTTTTAAGTTTATCAACTTTATTTTTAACTGAAAGTGTCCAAATTACTATTTCACAGTAAAATAGTTGTTCTTCTTTAGGTAGTTTACCACAATATTCTTGAATCAATTTTTGTAATGGTTCAATTTGTGTTAGAGTATGGTTAAAATCAGCATCTACATCGGTGTAATTCAACTCTAAATCGTTGGTTTCAAACCATTTGATTATATCGGTATAAGGTGTTTTAACGCCCTCCTTTTCTAGTTTTGAAATTTTAGGGAAACGCTTTTCAAATTCTGCCAACACAGCTTGGTCAATTAACAATTGAGCAACTTCCTCTGCGCCTTCTTGCTCACCTTCGTAAACCAATTCTATTTTACCAGTAATTGATGGTATAATTGAAGCAAAATCAACCAAACGAATACTCGTTTTTTGAGCTCCAGTTTCGACTAATCTAAGTTTGGCGGCTGCCACTAAGTTTTCCATAGCACTGATGGTTAAACGAGCCGAAACACCGCTTTTAGCATCCACATATTCGCTGTTTCTTGCCTGAAATGCCACTTGCTCTAATAAGTTTCTTGCAATTTCAGATACAAAAATTTGTTCTTTATCTGCATCCGTAAACTTGGCTTCTTGTTCTGTAATTTTGCGAGCCAACTCAATTGATTTTGGATAATGGGTAAAAATTTGCGAGCCAATTCTATCTTTCAAAGGAGTAACTATACTTCCACGGTTGGTATAATCTTCAGGATTAGCAGTAAAAATAAACTGTATATCCAATGGCAATCTCAACTGAAAACCACGTATTTGAATATCGCCTTCTTGTAAAATATTAAACAATGAAACCTGAATTCTAGCCTGTAAATCAGGTAATTCATTGATTACAAAAATACAACGATTCGCTCTTGGAATCATTCCATAATGTAATACTCTTTCATCGGAATAAGGCAGTTTTAAAGTTGCGGCTTTTATTGGGTCAATATCTCCAATCAAATCCGACACATTTACATCGGGAGTGGCTAATTTTTCAAAAAAGCGTTCCGAACGATGTACCCAAGAAATAGGAGTTTCATCGCCCAATTCGGCCAATAAATCTTTACTATATTTTGAAATGGGATGAAAAGGACTGTCGTTTATTTCTGACCCTTTCACAATAGGCATGTACTCATCCAGCAATTCAACCATATTTCGTGCAATTCTGGTTTTTGCTTGTCCACGTAAACCCAATAAATTAATATGATGTCCGGCCAAGATAGCCTTTTTTAGTTGAGGCACAACTGAATCTTCGTAACCCCATAAGCCCTCAAATACAGGCGTTTTAGAAGCAATCTTTTTAATAAGATTCGCTTTCATTTCTTCGTTAATAGTACGATCAATGTAACCGCTTGCTTTTAATTCTTTGAACGTTATATCTTGTTTCATCAGTTCTAATATCTTGATTTATATCTTTTTAATTCTATTTTTCTCGTAATCCTCAAAAATCATTTCTCCTAAACCTTTTAAGCCAGTCAAAAATGCTTTTCCTTTGTTTTGTGCAGTGAAGAGTTCAACAAATTCCCTTAAATATGGGTCTTGCGCAATCATAAAAGTGGTGATTGGTATTTTCAATTTTCTAGCTTCACTGGCTTTGTTCAAACACTTACTTACAATCATTTCATCTAAACCAAAACTATTTTTATAAAATTCACCATTAGGCAATTGAATACAACTTGGTTTGCCGTCGGTAATCATAAATATTTGTTTGTTGGTATTTCGTTTTCGCCTCAAAATATCCATTGCTAACTCCAAACCAGCAACTGTGTTTGTGTGATATGGACCGACTTGTAAGTAAGGTAAATCTTTTACTTTTATAGGCCAGGCTTCATTTCCAAAAACAATAATATCAATGGTATCTTTAGGATATTTTCTATGAATCAATTCAACCAAAGCCATGGCAACCTTTTTGGCTGGCGTAATTCTATCTTCGCCATACAAAATCATGGAGTGACTAATATCAATCATCAATACCGTACTCATCTGGGCTTTGTGTTTGGTTTCTTCCACAATCAAATCATTTTCAGTCATTTTTAAATCCGAAATACCATGATTTACTTGAGCATTTTTCAAACTTTCAGTCATGCTTATTGCCGACAATTCATCGCCAAACTGAAAATTTCTTTGTTCGCCATCACGTTCGTCGCCCAAACCAAGTTTTGATGTTCTATGATTTCCCACACCACTTTTTTTGAGTTTGCCAAAAATTTGGTCAAGTGCAAACTCACGTAAAGCGGTTTCCATTTTGGCAGTAAGCAAGTTTTTACCTTTGCCTTTATTACCCGCCTCACCATCATCTGGTTTTATTTCTTCCTTGATATAACCACGTTTTTTCAGATCTTCTTCAAAATTTGCAAGGGTGTAAGAATCAGTAAAAATTGAATATTCTTTATCTAGCAAACCAAGCCACCTAAATGCTTCTTCAACATCGCCAGATGTATGCGTGAGTAATTCCTTAAAAATATCGAAAACCCTATCAAATGGAGGAATTTCCTTAGGAATATGTTTACTAAAAATATATCCCTTTGCTAAATCAAACTGAATTCCATTTATCATAATTGCTTGGTATTCTTTGATATATAAATTACATTAAATTGAATGTATAAATATATAAACTCTTTCTTGATAACCTTATTTATTTAATAAATGTTTTTAGTATTAAAGAATTAAATTTGTAAATAAACAATTCATTCCTTATATTTTTACCCAATGAAATTTTATTTATATTTTTCAGGCATTTATGTTCATAATCTATTTATATGCTTTATTATCCATCAAACAAATTTTAAATTCCAAAAAAACTCGTTTGAAATAAGTTGTATTTTATCTTTTTTTTTATTTTCTTTTTTAGAAAACTAACTATACAATATAGTTTACTATAAAAACATATCTATATTTATGGGATTAAGTATCAAATTTAAAGTAATATTCATGAATAAATTAATTCTAAAATTAATAAATACATATAGCTATAAAGTTTACAGTACTACTATTGAAACAAATGCAAAATTAAAAAAACAATTTTTAGAGTATTTACCATTTATTATTGCTTCAACATTAACAGGTTTAGTATCTTATTTCTATAGCCAACTATTCTTTTTTTCTGAAAAACTATCCCATTTAATTTTTAACCTAAATAATCTTTACATATTTATAACAACTCCAATCTGTTTTGTAACATCTTGGTGGTTAGTTCGCAATTATGCACCATACGCAAAAGGAAGTGGAATTCCACAAGTTATGGCATCAATTGAATTAGCAAAACCTAAAAGTAATTTTATGATAATCCACTTTTTAAGTTTTAAAATTATCGTAATAAAAATCATATCAAGTGCTATTAAAGTAATAGGTGGTGGTATTTTAGGTAGAGAAGGGCCAACAATTCAAATTTCAAGTTCAATATTTAATCAAGTTTATAAGTATTTACCCAAAAACTGGACAACAATTTCACATCAAAATATATTAATAGCTGGCGCAGCCTCTGGCTTAGCTGCGGCATTTAATACTCCTTTGGGGGGAATTATTTTTGCTATGGAAGAATTATCAAAATTCCACATAAACCATTATAAATCTACCCTATTTATGGCAGTTATCATTGCTGGTTTAACTGCCCAAGGTTTAGGAGGTTCATATCTATATCTTGGTTATCCTAATACAAAATTTGATGGTTTGATTGTTTTTCTTGGAGTTTTGATTGTTAGTATATTTGCAGGGTATTTTGGTAGTAAATTATGTTCATTACTAATTCAATTTATTAGTTTCATTAATTCAATATCAAGTAAAACTAAACAATTAACAATGGTACTTTTTTGTTCTTTGATAATTGCAGGTTCAATATTTTTATTCGGTACTGAAGCAATGGGCTCTGGGAAAGAAATCATGGATAGAACTTTATTTACTGAAAACAAAAACGTAGAATGGTATTTACCATTTCTAAGGATGTTTGGTTTGTTTTTTTCGTTCGGATTTGGTGGAGCTGGAGGTATTTTTGCACCTTCGCTTAGTACTGGTGCAAGTTTAGGAGCTTTAATAGCACAAATATTACAACTGACAGGTTCAAATGCAAATCTGTTAATTCTTATTGGAATGACAGCTTTTTTAACAGGGGTTACTAGAGCACCATTCACTTCTTCCATAATTATTTTTGAAATGACTGATAGGCATAGTATTATATTTTTCCTATTTATAGGGGCAATAATAGCAAATGTTATTGCAAACTTTGTTTCAAAAAAATCATTTTATGACCATCAGAAGGAAGTTTATTTAGATGAAGTTAATTTTAAAAATGTATTATAATAAGAATGTTAAATGTTTAAAATTAACTTTTTCACAATACAGTAATTTACAATATTATTAATATTTACTTGTTTAGCGGCATATAAAATAGTATATTCATTTATCATTAAATTTTATTTGTATTAAAATGGAAAAAATATGAAAATCAAAATTGGTCTAATTGGGTTTGGTAAAACAGGAAAAGCAGTAGCAAGTGTAATTTTACAAAACACTGAATTTTCATTAGAGTGGGTTTTAAGACAAAGTTCTATTTTAGAACAAAGAACAGCTGCTGACTTCTTAGGTGTAGATTCAACTGATTCAGGTTTTATTTATTCAATGTCAAGTATTAATATTCAGACATTGCTTACAAATAATCCAGTAGATATAATAATTGATTTTTCATCAGTTGAAGGTATTTACACATACGGTAAAATAGCAAGCGAAAAAAATATTGCAATAATTTCAGCAATATCTCATTATACTGAAAATGAAATTGAATTTTTAAATATTTTATCAAAACAAAGTGTAGTATTTTGGTCGCCTAACATTACACTTGGAGTGAACTATTTACTTTTTGCTTCTCAACATTTAAAAAAAATAGCACCTTGGGTTGATATAGAAATTATTGAGCAACACTTTAAAGGTAAAAAAGGTTTATCTGGAACAGCAATGAAAATTGCGAATGCTTTAGATGTTAATAAATCAGAAATAAATTCTGTAAGAGTAGGTGGCATTGTTGGTAAACATGAAGTAATTTTTGGTTTCCCATTTCAGACAGTAAGATTAATTCATGAAAGTATCTCAAGAGAAGCTTTTGGTAATGGTGCTTTATTTGTTGCTCAAAATTTAACTAATAAAAAACCTGGCTTTTATAATTTTGAAGATATTTTACTACCATATTTTACAAATTAATTTATGACAGTAACTATAATTATAACCCTCTCAATTCTGGTTTTAATAGCTTATATTTTTGATATTACTACTTCAAAAACTAAGATACCATCAGTGATTTTATTATTACTTTTAGGTTTCACTGTAAAACTTATCACAAGCAATTTTAATTTAAATATTCCAGATTTAAATCTTATACTACCTATTCTTGGAACAGTTGGTTTAATATTAATTGTTTTAGAAGGTTCATTAGAACTTGATATCAATAAAACAAAATTACCTCTTATTTTAAAATCTTCAATTATTGCATTTTTACCTTTATTAATCACAAGTTTAGGTGTAGCATATTTTGTACACATTTATTTCAATATTCCTTTAAAAATAGCATTAACTAACTGTATTCCTATAGCAATTATTAGTAGTGCCATTTCTATCCCAAGTGCTATTAATTTACCCAAAAATCAAAAAGAATTCATTACTTATGAAAGTAGTTTGTCTGATATTTTTGGAGTTATTATGTTTAATTTCATAAGTTTAAATGATAATATTGGTACACAATCAATTACAATATTTAGCTTAGAATTAATTTTAATGTTGGTAATTTCTTTTGTTGCCACACTATTATTAGCAGGATTTTTAAATAAAGTAAAACATCATATTAAATTTATACCAATGATTCTGATGGTGTTAATGGTGTATTCAGTATCTAAAATATTTCATTTGCCTGCATTATTATTTATTTTAATATTTGGCTTATTTATGGGAAATATTGATGAATTAAGAAATTATAAATTTATCCAACAATTCCATCCAATAAATTTCAGTAAAGAAGTAATAAAATTTAAAGAAATTACAGCAGAAATTGCATTTTTAATAAGAGCATTATTTTTTATGCTTTTTGGTTTTTTAATTGAAATAACTGATGTGTTAAATACAAATACTATCCTATTATCTTTATCTATTACTGTTTTCATATATTTAGTTAGATTTATTACTATTAAAACATTTAGTTTAAATGCTGATCCTTTGGTGTATATAGCACCAAGAGGATTAATAACCATTCTACTATTTCTATCAATCCCTTCAGAACAACAAATTTTTATAATTAATAAATCATTAATTATTCAAGTTATAATTTTAACAGCACTAATTATGATGATTGGTATGATAATTTATAAAAAATCCGAAAATGATACTTAAAACCAAAGCATAACGATTACCAAATGAAACCACTTACAGAACAATACATTAAATCAATTTTCAAACCAAGGGATACTAATTCACACAAAGGCACTAATGGTCATTCGTTATTAATTGCAGGGCAAAAAATGATGATGGGTGGAGCGGTGATTGCATCGAAGGCTTGTTTAAGAGCTGGAACAGGTTTGCTTAGTGTAAATATTCCTGAAGATGAACGTTTTATTTTGCAAATTTCTATTCCAGAAGCAATACTTTGGAATAGAGAAAATTCAAATATAGATTTTGAAAAATACAATGCAATAGGTATTGGTCCGGCTTTAGGTATTGATAATGAGCAATTATTGATACAGGTTTGTAAAAAGACAAAATGTAATTTAGTTATAGATGCCGATGCTTTAAATATGTTGGCAAATAATAAATCACTTTTAGAAATTTTACCACAAAACACGATTCTTACTCCTCATCCCAAGGAATTTGACAGAATTTTTGGAACACATTCCTCACATGAAAATCGAATTAAAACTGCCATAGAAAAAGCAAAGCATCATAATATAATCATTGTTTTAAAAGATGCTAAATCTATTGTAACCTCTGGAAATGGAACATTTATTAACACCACAGGTAATGCTGGTTTAGCCAAAGGTGGTTCTGGCGATGCACTTACAGGAATTATTACAGCATTATTAGCTCAAAACTACTCACCATTTGAAGCAGCTCAACTAGGTGTGTATATTCATGGATTAGCTGCAGACATTTGTTTAAAAAATGAACAAAGTACTGAAAGTATGCTTATTACAGATGTAATTGAAAATTTAGGAGTGGCGTTTAAAACTTTATATTCATAAAAAAAAGCAGATTCTTTTCAATATCTGCTTTTAGTTTTTTACGATTTACTCAACTTCTAATCTTTCAACAAATTTATTATTCAAAGTTTTAATTTCGACTAAATAAATCCCTCTTTTAAGTGAATAGTTTTGTTCAATCAATTCAGTAGTAAATTGATTATTAATATTTTGAAAATCATTTTGCAGTATCAATTTTCCTGATAAATCGAATATTTTAACTACAATTGATTCTGATTCAGTTGAGATATTATTCAATCTAGCTTGTAAAATATCTCCATATTTTAATGGATTTGGATAAATGCTAAATTGTTGAAATTTATCAGTTAATTTGGAATTTATAATTGAAGAATAGCTATGATTTTTATCAAAATCAACTTGTTTTAATCTATAATATGAACTGTTATTTTGATTTGATTTTGAGTCAAAATAAACATATTCCGAAATAGTATTAACTGTTCCTGCGCCTTTAATTTTATCAATCATAGTAAAATCAATTCCATTATTTGAAAGTTCAATTTCAAAATAATCATTATTTAATTCACTTGCTGTTGACCAAGTTAATTTATTGATACCTGATTCTGATTTCACGCTAAAACTTAAAAAGTTAACTGGAAGTGGCTGAGTTACTTGATCTGAAGCTGTCCAACGTGAGAAATCTGTTATTCCTGTTAATGTAACTGTATTACTAGTTTCATCAACAGATGATGAAGATTGTTTTGTCCATGTTGTATAAGGTGAATTAGCTTTATACATTTTTAAATTACCCTCAGTATGAGAAGCAATTTCAGCAGTGGTATAGTGAAAAACCAAAGTACCATTTAACCCAGCATCTATTGTTGGAGTAATATCAAAATATCTTAAAATACTTGATTTACTATTACCTGAACTTGCAGTTCCTGTTCTTCGAGTTACTACTGTTGAATTATCTGTTTGGGTTGTTTCAGTAATTTCTACACCAAGTCCACCGAAAGTAACAGTTCCACTTGTTGAACCTATGTTTCGAGTGGCAGATACATAACCTGTTACATAAGAGGTTGGAGCTAATACAGATGGATTTGATTCTGATATTGAACCATTTGCTCCTAAATCAATAGTATATGTACTTGTGTTTAACACTCCAGTTGTTAGTGTTAATGTTCCGCCAACAGAAATATTGCCTGCTAAAGTTGCTGCTGAAGTTGCTGGCGAAGTGGTATTATTTAAGGTTAAATTATAATAAGTTAAAGCAGGAATTGATTGGGCAGCCGAACCCACAAAGTTAACAGTACCTGTCCCACATGTAAATGTACCACTATTTGTAAATGCACCACTTAAATTTAATGTGGCAGTGCTAGCATTTACAGTTCCGGCTGATATAGTTAAACCACTAATTGTAACAGTATTGTTATCTAAAATTAATGAAGCAGTACCTGCTTTACTTAATGTATAAGTACTTGGAGAAATGGTACCAGATAAAGTAATATCATTTGCTGTAGTAATTGTAGTTGCAGCTCCTAAAGTTACAGAACCTGAATAAGAAGTTGCAGCGCCTGTATTTATCAAAGCTCCACCAGATGAAACTCCTGTTCCACTTATTGTTAATGCCTCAGCTGATGACAATACATAACCGTTTAAATCTAATGCAGCACCTGATGTTATCGTAGTTCCAGAAGCATTTGTACCTAATGCGGATACACTACCAAGTTTTAATATACCAGCACTAATTGATGCTGCACCAGTGTATGTATTGGCCCCCGCAAGTGTCCAAGTTCCTGTACCTGATTTTGTAATTCCGCCAGCATCGGTGCCTATAATACTATTTACTGTACCACCGGTATTACCACTAAGAGTAAGAGTATAACCAGACCCTGTAATTGTACCAGTATTTGATAAAGTTATAGAACCAGTACTTCCTAATATGGAGCTATTTGCTGCAAGGGTAATTAATCCTGGAAATGTAGCTGTGGTTGAACTTCCATTTCGGATAGCACCAACGGACGATGTTCCTGTACCGCTAATGGTGACAGATTCTGCTGAGGAATATGTTATGCCATTTAAATTAAGAGAACCTCCTGACTCTACTACAGTACCTGCAGATACATCTCCTAATGCTGTAGCGTTCGATAATGAAATTGAGCCCGCAGAAATTGTGGTAGTACCAGAATAAGTATTGGCAGCAGACAAAGCAAGTGTTCCAGAACCAGAATTAGTTATGCCTCCCGATCCACTTACTATACCTTCGAAAGAAACAGATCCTGTATTGCTGTTAGTAATTAAATATCCTCCATTAGCAATTGCACAAGAAATCTGAATTGTACTTGAACCAGCAAAAGTTAAAGTATTATTCATTGTAATTGTAGAACCTGAATTGATTTGTATTTTCGCACCTCCACCATTTGAGTTGCTGATGGTTGTTGGGCCATTAAAAATTAAATTTCCTGTAGATCCATTATCATTACCACCCGTTTTATTTAAAGTTGTAGTGCCATTAAATGTACCTCCACTTAAAAACAACCAACGTCCACTTGCAGTAAGATCACCATTAAAAGTTGTACCACTGTCAAAATAAAGAGTTCCATTGGTAGAACCACTAGCACTTCCAGCATTTATCACCTGAGCAGTAGTACCTATTTGTGTAAAATTCTTAAAACGTATATATGCCGATGTATTGCAAGTAATCGTCTTACCATCGGCTAGAGATGCAGAGCCACTATTTCCGAGGTATAACATTGCATAATTTGAAGATGAGGCATTGTATGTTCTATTTAAAACAATATTTCCATTAAACAATGTTGTTCCACTAGTATTCCCAAAAATGACACTTCCTGTATTGCTAATTGTTATATTAACATCATTAGAAAATGTATTACCTATATTAAACGAAATACTTCCAGTACCATCATTTGTTACAGTTACAGCTCCAGAAATAGTATTTGCCCCTGAAAAAGTAAAAGAACCTGATGAGCTATTAGTTATTGAGGCTGTTCCAGAATATGTATTTGTCCCAGAAATAGTTAATGATCCAGTGTTACTATTTGCAATTGTAACATTTCCTCCAAAACTATTTGTGCCAGAAATAGTAAATGTATTTGTGCCGTTGTTTGTAATTGTGTTATTTCCTGTAAAAGTATTTGAACCAGAAAGGGTTAAAGTGCCACTTCCTGATTTAGTAATTGAAATAGGCCCAGTAAATATTCCTGTATAAGAGGTACTAGTATTTGCACTTCCAATAGATATTGTTGCCAAAGCTCCACCATTATTAATTACAGCAGCACCAGCAGCAGTTAAACTTCCAACAGTTAAATTATAACCAGCCATTTCAATAGTTCCTGTACCTTGTAAAGTTAATGTTGCAGATGTTGTATAATCAGCATCCATAGTTACGGTAACACCTGTTGGAATTATTATATCATCACTTGCTCCTGGAGGGCCAGCAGGCGACCAAGTTAATAAACTCCATGTTCCGGTACTTGCAGTAAATGTTGTAGCAAAAAGTGAAGTTGAAATACAAACAAATAGAAATGTGATTATATTTTTAATCATGAATATTGGCAAAGGTTAGAATATAAGTTGGGTATACTTACTTTCCATTCTAATCGTTGTCAATTTTGATTAAATATTTTTTTAAAAAACTTTTTTTAGAAAATTTTTATTCAAATCTTACAAATATACTTCAAGTAAAGTAACTTCATTATCAGGTTCAATAATACAGTTGTCACATTCAGCGGGTATTAAAACAGATTTACCCAAAGAAATAGAATATGTTTGATTATTGAATGAAATGGAAGCATTTCCACCTAAACACATATAAATTACAAAGCTATCTTTTGCCTTAGTAGGTACATGATAATCTTTATCTAAAATAAGTTTATTAGTTTTGAAATATTGATTGTTAGCTAAATTTATTTGTTTGTTTAGTTCATCTTGATAAATGGTTTTATATTCTTCATGAAAACCAAAATCAATACAATCAAGTGCTAAATCGGTGTGTAATTCTCTTTTATTACCTTCTGTATCTACTCTATCAAAATCATAAATTCGATAAGTAATATCAGATGTTTCTTGAATTTCAGCAATACAAATTCCTTTCCCTATATAATGAACCCTACCCGCTGGCAAACAAAAAACATCACCTGCTTTTACTCGTTCATAGTTAAGTATAGTGTCTAACTTTTTAGCTTCAAGCAATTTTAAATACTCATCTTTTTCAACATTTTTATTAAATCCTACATTTAATTTGGCATCTTTTTCGGCATCCAACACATACCACATTTCTGTTTTACCTAGAGAATTATGGCGTTCTAGTGCTATTTCATCTGAAGGATGTACTTGAATGGACAAATCATCGGCTGCATCTAAAAATTTAATCAAAATAGGAAATTCACTACTGCTTTGTGCAAATACATGCTCGCCAACTAGCTTACTTTTAAATTCATTAAGCAACTCTGACAAATTTTTGCCTTTTAATTCACCATTTGCAACTACACTTTCATCACCTTTTACGCCAGAAATTTCCCAACTTTCGCCACATTTTCTATCTGGTGAAACTGGCTTATCTAGCTTATAATGAAGCGTATTACCTCCCCAAATCTTATCTTTAAATATTGGTTCAAAAAATAATGGATATAAATTAGTCATCAAATTTTAGCAAGTATTACACTGTCAGCTTGTCAGTGTAGTATATAATGGAACATATTTTGAAAGAGCCAAGTTACATAAAAAACTTATCTTAATAAAATTATGCAGGAAAAAGGTAATATTTCAATCCACACCGAGAATATTTTCCCTATTATCAAGAAGTTCCTTTATTCTGATCACGAGATATTTTTAAGGGAACTCGTTTCAAATGCTGTTGATGCTACACAAAAACTTCAAAAGTTATCATCAATTGGCGAGTTTAATGGTGAACTTGGTGAACTTAAAGTTAAAGTTTCAGTAAACAAAGATGCAAAAACTATTACCATTTCAGATAATGGTATTGGTATGAATGCTGAAGAAATTAAAAAATATATTAATCAAATTGCATTCTCTGGGGCAACTGAGTTTATTGAAAAATACAAAGACAAAGGTGATGAAAAACAAATCATTGGTCACTTTGGACTTGGTTTTTACTCAGCATTTATGGTTGCTGAAAATGTTGAAATTATCACAAAATCATTTAGAGAGGAAGATAAAGCGGCTCGTTGGGAGTGCGATGGTTCAACCTCATTTACTATTGATGTAGCTGATAAAACTGAAAGAGGAACTGATATTATTCTTCATGTTGCTGAGGATTCTTTAGATTTCTTAGAAAATTTCAAATTACAAGGTATTCTTGAAAAATATTGCAAATTTTTACCAGTAACTATTGAATTTGAAGGCGAAGTAATTAACGAAACGCAGCCTCTTTGGACAAAAAATCCTTCTGAATTATCTGAGCAAGATTATTTAGATTTCTACAAAAAGTTATATCCAATGGCAGAAGCGCCACTTTTCTGGATTCACTTAAATGTAGATTATCCATTTACTTTAACTGGAATTTTATATTTCCCAAAAATCAAAAAAGAATTAGAAATTCAAAGAAACAAAATTCAACTTTATTCTCGTCAAGTATTTATTACTGATGAAGTTAAAGATGTTGTTCCTGAGTTTTTAATGTTGCTACATGGTGTACTTGATTCACCAGATATTCCTTTGAATGTTTCTAGAAGTTTCTTACAAGCTGATGGAAATGTGAAAAAAATCAATGCGCATATCACTAAAAAAGTGGCAGATAAATTATCAGAATTGTACAAAGCTGATAGAAATGCTTTCCAAGACAAATGGAATGATATTTCAATCTTTGTAAAATATGGTATGTTGAGCGATGAGAAGTTTTATGACAGAGCTAAAGATTTCTGTTTAGTGAAAAATATTGAGAACCAATATTTTAATCTAGAAGAATATAAAACCAAAACGGCTGATTTACAAACTGATAAAAATGGTTCAAACGTATGGATTTATACAAACGAACCAGAAAGACAAGATACTTTCATCAAAGCTGCAACTAACAAAGGCTACGATGTTTTATTGTTAGATACTGTAATTGATTCGCATTTTGTTGGAATGTTAGAGCAAAAACTCGAAAAAACATCTATCAAACGTGTTGATGCTGATACATCTAACAAATTAATTGAAAAAGACGAAGCTGAAATTTCGGTTTTAAGTGCAGATGAAGAAACTTCAGTAAAATCATTATTTGAAAAAGTAATTAATGATACCAAAATGAATGTTTCTGTGCAACCATTAAGTACGTTGGATTTACCTGTTACTGTAACTCAACCTGAGTTTATTCGCAGAATGCAGGAAATGAACAGAGCTGGTGGTATGGGCGGAATGTTCCCAACTATGCATCAAGTGGTAATTAATGCAAACCATAGTTTGGTGCAAAGCATCATCAAAGCATCTGACGAAGAAAAAGAAAAATTAGCTAAACAAGCGTATGATTTAGCATTGTTATCTCAAAATATGCTTACTGGTGCTGATTTAACTTCATTCATCAACAGAAGTTTAGAATTGATTTCTAAAAACTAATTCTTTTTTACCCATGATAAGTGAAGAAACTTATCATGGGTATTTTTTATTTTCAACAATTTCTTAATTACTAATTATTCATTATTAATTAAGGAAATATAGCTTGTTATTATACTTAATATTTAATACTTTTCGTTATTGAAAATAAAAATGACACAATGAAATACCTATTAATAACTATACTTTCATTTATTACTTTTTGCACTTTTGCTCAGGTAGAAAAACCTGATAAACTAAAAACAGATACTGTTCCTACTTTGAAATTAACTGTTGAGCAACGCAAAGAAGAAGAGGTTAAAAAACAGAAAAAAATGAAAAAAAATGTTTTCTACGGTAAAAAATGTAGAAAACTATTTACCCGTACAGGTGAAGGAAATAGAGAAACCATTGAAATATTTTTTGTGCTCAAAACTTATGAAACACCAAACCCTTATGTAAAAGATGTTTACTGGTACGATATGACCAAACAACGTATTGTAAGCACTAGAATCACAGAAAAGGAATTGCCTTATGCCCAAATTTTACATGGGCCTTACAAAAAAATGATTGGTGGACAAGTAATAGAAGAAGGTGTTTTTTATGTAGGAACCAAACATGCTCGTTGGGAAAAATACGACAAAGATTTTATACTTATCGACAAAGTAAAATACAACAAAGGTTGGGCAAAAGAAGCGGAAATAACTTATTTTGATTCAGATAGAAAAAAAGTAAATGAAGTAATCCCCAAAGTTGGAGAAGTACTTGAAGGAGAATATTTTGCATATTACCCAAGTGGAAATATTAAAATGCAAGGTAAATACAAAAATGGAGTAAAAATAGGTTTGTGGTTTGAGTATCACGATGCTGCCTATAAAAAGAAAAAAGAAATTAAGTACCCACATTCATACTTAGATAAAACTACGCCACCTGTTTTATTAAAAGAATGGGACATAAAAGGTAAGGTTATTTTTGATAAAGTGGTTGAAGATAGATTGCAAAAACTTAAACCAAAAGATGCAATTCAACCGCAAGATACCATTGATGATAACGACTCAACAGATGTAATGAAATAACAATTTTAAACTCCTAAAATTATTATTGCCATGAATAATTCAATCAAAATAGTTGCTTTAGGTATAGTTGGAGGTGTAATTGGAGCTAGTGCATTTCAATTCTTTTCTCCGAATTTTAATCGTGACCAAGTTTGGGTACAAAATACACAACCTTTTGATAATGTGAGTAATGCCTCACATCATAACATTAGCAATAGTCCTAATTTTGTTGATGCATCCAAATTAAGTACACCAAGTGTTGTGTTTATCAAAAACACATCTCAACAAGAAACCAACGATATGTTTAGCTGGTTTTTTGGTGGAGGCGGTTCTCAAACCCAAGTAAGTACTGGTTCAGGTGTAATTATCAATAAAAACGGATATATTTTAACCAATAACCACGTTATCGACCAATCTGAACAGATTGAGGTAATTCATGAAAAGAAATCATACATTGCTAAAGTTGTTGGTACTGACCCATCTACAGATTTGGCGGTACTAAAAATTGATGCTGATAATTTGCCTGCAATCAAAGTAGGTAATTCAAAACAAGTGCAAGTGGGCGAGTGGGTGTTGGCTGTTGGTAATCCGTTTAATTTAAATTCAACTGTTACAGCAGGTATTGTAAGTGCAAAAGGAAGAGACATTAATGTGGTTTCTGGTAGATTTCCATTGGAGTCGTTTATTCAAACAGATGCTGCAATTAACCCAGGAAATTCAGGTGGTGCTTTGGTAAATAGTAGTGGGGAATTAATTGGAATTAACACTGCAATTCTTTCGCATACAGGTTCTTATGCTGGGTATGGCTTTGCAGTTCCTATTGATATAGCCATGAAAGTGGTAAAAGATATTTTAGAACTTGGTGAAGTACAAAAAGGATTTTTTGGTGCAGAGGTAAGTAACTTGAATACTCAATTAGGTAATAAATTACATACTTCCGATTTACAAGGCGTAGCAATCACTTTTTTAGCACCTGATGGAGCTGCACAAAAAGCAGGATTACAAAAAGGAGATATCATTACAAGTATCGACGATGTAAAAGTGGATTCAAAAGCTGAATTTGATGAACAGATAAGTTATTACCGTCCGGGTAATAAAATTTCAGTTAAATACAGACGAGAAGACAAACCAGCCGAAACAACATTAATGTTAACAAACAGAGAAGGAACAACCTCTTTACTAAAAAAAGAAGTTTATACTTCTCAAGCTTTAGGTGCTGATTTAGAATTAGTTTCAAAAGTTGAAAAGCAAAAATTAGGTATAGAAAGTGGAGTAAGAATTGCCAAAATCAAAGGTAACGGACTTATCCGAAGAATGGGTATTTCAGAAGGATTCATCATCACTTCAATTAATAATTATGCTATCACAAAACCCGAAGAACTCAATAATATTCTTGAAAAAGTAAAAGGTAGAGTAGTTATTGAAGGCTTATCGGCAGGTGGACAAAGAGGGTATTATTCGTTTTTATTTTAAAAATGATTTAAGGTTTTCAGGATTTACATCTTAATTGTAAATCCTGAAAATATTTTTTTTATGTCTATAATTAAATTTATCTTAAGTCTTACGTCTTAATTCTTACGTCTCAATTTACCACCTAATCTTCTTGATTGAAACCTTCAAAGTTCTTTCAATTTCATGAATACGTTTTAAATCTCTATTTTCAATCAAGCAAAGTGAAATACCTTTTTTACCTGCACGAGCAGTTCTACCACTTCTGTGTGTAAAGTTTTCAATTTGTTCAGGTAAATGATAATGAACTACATACGCCAAATCGTCCACATCAATACCACGAGCAGCCATGTCTGTAGCAATCAAAATTTGAAGCTTAGTATTTTTGAAAGCTCTCATTACTTTTTCACGCTTAGTTTGCATCAAATCACCATGTAGTGAATCGCAAACATAATTTTTAGCTTGTAATTGTTTGGCTAAAGTTTGTGCATTTACCTTGGTTCTACAGAAAATAATTCCTCTACTTTTTCCTTGCGATTTAAGGAATAACAATAAAATATCTAGCTTATCGTCCTCTCTACACTCCAAAAATTGATGCTCAATATTTTTGTTTATCAGCGTAGCTTTGTCAATATTAATTGTCAAAGCATCGTGAGCCATGTAAGTAGAAATGATATTTTTTAGGTTTTTAGGAATAGTGGCAGAGAACAACCAAATATTACTTGTACCATGAATATGCGTCAAAATTTTGTCAATATCAGGTTGGAAACCCATACTCAGCATTTCGTCGGCTTCGTCAAGCACCAAAGTTCTAACATGTTCTAAATTAATTGCTTTACGTTCAAGTAAATCAATTAATCTACCAGGTGTAGCCACTACAATGTGCGTTGGGCGACGAAGTTGAGCTATTTGTTGGTCTAGATTAGAACCACCAAATACACCTTCAACAAATATTTTGTCGGTATATTTTGTGAATTTAAAAAGTTGCTTTGCAATTTGCTGCCCTAACTCACGAGTAGGAGAGAGAATTAAAGCCTGAATATGCGTAGATTTTGGATTGATTTTTTGAAGAATAGGTAAGCCAAAAGCAGCAGTTTTACCTGTACCTGTTTGTGCCTGACCAATTAAATCGCTACTATTTTGAAGTAAAAATGGAATTGCTTGTTCTTGAATAGGAGTAGGTTCAATAATACCACACTCATTAATACCTTTAATCAGCGCCTCTGATACGCCTAATGTTGCAAATGTTGCCAATGTAATTTTCTATTTTGTTAGTTACCACAAAGATAGTGTATTTATTTGGCTAAATAGGGGAGATGTGGGAAAATGAATGGGTTGGTGTCTGAATTAAGATTTTTAGGATTTAAAGATTTTAGGATTTTATCTTTTAATCCTAAAATCTTTAAATTCTAATTCAGAAATTAATTTTATTCGTTGGTTCCCCTCCTTTTTTCAAGGAGGGGATAGGGGTGGTTTTATTTATTTTACAAAACTTACTGCATCACTTTTTGCGTACTACCGTCTGTATATCTGTAAATTACCAAACCATTGTAGTTTTTATCCACTTCAATACCTTGTAAATTGTAAATACTTTGTAATGTTTTGTTTTGATGTAAAAGCTCTTCTGAATCAATACTTGTAAGAGTTGGTTCTAATTGAACATTAACTGTATTTGCAACAGCTTCAGTTCTAGAGTAACCTAATTGACTAGTACCACCAATTTCTAGTCTAAAAATATATTTTTGTCCAATGTTTAAGTTAGGAATAGTGTATATTCTTGAATTTCCAACTGTTGTGTAATTTAAACATTGACTAGAAATTCCACCTAATTTTATTGTATCAATTAATTCTAGTGAAGTTACTAAATTAGGATTACTTAATTCAATTTGAATTTTAGTATCTACAGCCTTTGCATTAAAAGTTGAATAAATTTCAACTGTGTTACCATCTGTTGCTGAAGTTTTACATGCAGTAAAAGATGTTCTTCCCTTATATAGTGTATTTAAGTTTAAGCTATAGCCTACATTATTAATATCTATTGGGTTTTCTGCAAAATTACCTTGTATTGGGCAATTTTCTGTAATTTTAGTACTATTATCATAAATAATGTTAGGATTTGATAGTGCATTTGCCAAATTTGGAACACAAATTAATATAGTATACCCATATTTGACATTTATTTTATTTATATTAATGTTATTTTTTAAGTTTAAATATCGAATACTTGTTCTAGCTGTAATAAGTTCTTCTAAACCAATATTTTTTGATAAATCTAGTTTTGTTAAATAAGTATTTTCTGTCCATAATTTTTTTAGTTTTAAATTTTTACTGACATCTAGTTGATTTATTTTTGTAGAATCAATATTCAAAAATTCTAATTCTGTGTTATTAGATACATCTAAATATGTAAATGTATAATCATTATTTGCACTTATATCCAAATATTTTAATTTAGTATTTTGAGTAACATTAATTTTTGAAGCAGAATATCCAACTCTTAAGAAAGTAATATTCTTAAATGTTTCAATTCCAGTTAAATTAATATTTGATTTGTTTCTTAAATCAATTCTCCCTGTAAACAACTCAGCTTCTTGTACAGAAATTTCGCCATCTTTATTTGTGTTAATAGAATCTGTTCTTCCTAACAAATAAGCTTTAAAGGTAGCATCAGGTATGTTTACATTTTGCGCAAATGCAGTAATTGTTGTACAAAGTACAATTGTAAGGTTAAGTAAAAGTTTTTTCATGATAAATTATTTAGTTATATTCAAATATGATTCTATTTTTTTTTTTTTTTTTTTTTCAAATTTTTGGGGTGGTTTTTTATAATAATTGTCTGAAATAGGATTTTTTGTCTGAATTAGGATTTATTGGATTTAAGGATTTTTGGATTTTATATTTTCATCCTAAAATCTTCAAATCTTAATTCACCCAAAATTTACCCAACCACTACAAAAACTGATATTTAACATAAAATTAAACCAGTTTGAGATAAAAAGATATATTTTTTTTAGAAATAGATTAAAAATTAAGGGGTAATGTGTAGAAAAGAGTAAATTTTTTATAAATTTGCCTTTAGCTAACCACTAAATATAGATAATCTTCATAAAATAATGGCAAATCTTAGATTTAAAGCGCTTGAGAGAGTTCACTCAAGAAAAGTAATGAATGTAGTAGCGCCTTCTGAAAAAATTTCAGATTATTATGGCTCTAATGTTTTTGGCATTGATGCAATGAAAGCATCTATCTCTGCTGAGAACGTAAAGAAAGTAATTTCTGCAATTGAAAAAGGTGAAAAAATTGATACTCAATTAGCTGATGCAGTTGCAGCAGGTATGAAATCTTGGGCTATGTCTAAGGGAGTAACTCATTATACTCACTGGTTTCAGCCACTTACAGGAGCTACTGCTGAAAAGCATGATAGTTTCTTTGAGCCAACTGAAGACGGTCGTGCTTTAGAAAAATTTAGAGGTTCAGCGTTGATCCAACAAGAGCCAGATGCTTCTTCTTTCCCAAATGGTGGTATCCGTAACACTTTTGAGGCTAGAGGTTATACTGCTTGGGACCCTTCTTCTCCTGCATTTATTATTGATAGCGGTTTAACAAAAACTCTTTGTATTCCAACTATCTTCGTTTCATATACAGGTGAGTCTCTTGACTACAAAACACCTTTATTAAAATCTCTTGGTCAATTAGATAAAGCTGCTACTGCTGTAGCTCAATATTTTGATCCAAATGTAACTAAAGTACACGCTACTCTAGGTGCTGAGCAAGAGTATTTCTTAGTTGATAGAGCATTATATGACGCACGTCCTGACTTAGTTATGTCTGGTAGAGCTGTTTTTGGACACATCCCTGCTCGTGGTCAACAATTAGAAGATCACTATTTCGGTTCAATTCCTCCACGTGTACACAGCTTCATGGTGGATTTCGAAATTGAAGCTTTCAAATTAGGTATCCCAGTTCGTACTCGTCACAATGAGGTTGCTCCATCTCAATTTGAGTGTGCTCCATCATTCGAGGAAATTAACTTAGCAGTTGACCACAACCAATTGTTAATGGATATTATGGATAAGGTAGCTGAGAAACACGGCTTAAAAGTATTATTCCATGAGAAACCATTTGCAGGTGTTAACGGTTCTGGTAAACACAATAACTGGTCTCTATGTACTAACACTGGTGTTAACTTATTAGGACCAAGCTCTAAACCAAAAGAAAACTTACAATTCTTAACTTTCTTCGTTAACGTTGTAAGAGGTGTTTATGAGCACGCTGACTTATTAAGAGCTTCTATCGCTACTGCTTCAAACGATCACCGTTTAGGTGCTAACGAGGCTCCTCCAGCAATTATGTCTGTATTTATCGGACAAGAATTGACTAGAGTTCTTGACGAAATTGAAGAGTCAGCAACTATCGCTATCAACAAAGGCGATAATATGTATATGAAATTAGGATTGAACAAAATTCCTTCAATCTTACTTGATAACACTGACCGTAACCGTACTTCTCCTTTTGCTTTCACTGGAAACAAATTTGAGTTCCGTGCAGTAGGTTCTTCAGCTAACTCTGCAAATGCAATGACTGCGCTTAACGCAATCATGACTGAGCAGTTAAACAAATTCAAAAAAGATGTTGATGCTGAAATCAACAACGGTGTGAAAAAAGAAGTAGCAATCGTTAATATTTTACGTCAATATATTAAAGAATCTAAATCAATCCGTTTCGAAGGTAATGGTTACTCTGAAGAGTGGGTTGTTGAAGCAGCTAAACGTGGTTTATCTAACGTGAAAACTACTCCACATGCTTTAGATTTCTATACTACTGACAAAACAGTTAAATTATTTGATGATAATGGCATCATGACTCCAAGAGAGGTTCATGCTCGTCACGAAATCATGTTAGAAGATTACACTAAGAAAATCCAAATCGAATCTCGTATTATGGGTGACTTAGCATTAAACCACATCATCCCAACTGCAATTGCTTATCAAAACAAATTGATAACTAATGTGAAAGGATTAAATGATATTGGTTTAAAAGCTTCTGGAACTGTAACTGATTTAATTAACCAAATCACTACTTACATTGATTCAATCAACACACATGTTGATGCAATGGTTGAAGATAGAAAAGAGGCTAATAACGTAGAAGATGCACGTGAAAGAGCTATCCTTTACTGCGATAAAGTAAGAGCACACTTCGAGCACATCCGTTACGCTGTTGATAAATTAGAGCTTATCGTTGATGACGAAGATTGGCCATTAGTTAAATACAGAGAGATGTTATTCATTAGATAATATCTTTTAGGGTTAAGGGTTAAGAGTTTAGAGTTTTTTTCCTTTATCTACTAAATATAAAAGTAAAGAAGGACTTCGAAAGGAGTCCTTTTTTGCGTTTATAGATATTAGATTTTAGATTTAAGACTTAAGATTCAAGACTTAAGACTTAAGACTTAAATCTTTAAATACAAATAACTGATTCCTAATCACTGAAAACCGATAACCGATTACCAACAACTGAAAACCGACAACTGTTAACTTTTTAAAAATAATTATTAATTTTACTGACAACTGAAAACCCAAAACTCTTAACTCTCAACTCTTAACTCTCAACTAAAAAAAATGTCCACTTTTAAAGAAGATTTTCTACAATACGTTTGGCAATTTCAATATTTTGATAAAAATGCACTTCAAACTACAGATGGTCATACAATTAATATTGTTAAGCCAGGAGTTTTAAATAAAGATTCAGGTCCAGATTTTTCACAATCACATATTCAGTTTGGGGCAATAAAATGGGTTGGTGATGTTGAAATACATTATAAATCATCAGATTGGAATAAACATAATCACCAAATTGATGAAGCATATAATAAAGTAATTTTACATGTTGTTTGGGAACAAGATAAAGTAATTAAACATATTAATGGAGATGAAATTCCTTGTTTAGAATTTAAATCGAGAATTGATAAAGCATTGATTTTGAATTATGAACAAATAATTAAATCAACGCAGAATATTCCTTGTGCTCCATTTAAAGATAAAATTGAGTCTATAAAATGGACAGCCCAACTTGAAACTGCTATCGTACAACGCCTAGAACGCAAAAGTGAAATGGCTTTGGCTTTGTATGCGCAATACCAAAATTGGGAACAAGTGGCATATATGAGTTTTTGTCAGGCGCTTGGTTCTAAAATTAATAATGATGCATTTTTACAATTATCAACCATTTTGCCATTAAAATATTTACTCAAACACAGAAATAGTTTAATGCAATTAGAGGCATTGTTACTTGGTTGTGCCGGTTTTTTACACCAAAATAAAGAGGTTGATAATTATGTTACGGAGTTGAGAAAAGAGTTTGCTTTTCTGCAACATAAGTATAATTTAAACACAATGAATGCTTCGGCTTGGAAGTTTTTCCGACTTCGACCAACTGCATTTCCGACTTATCGTTTGGCTCAATTAGCTTCCATTTTACATCAACATATTGGCTTTTTTAATTTTATACATTCGTATCAACAGCCACTAGAACATTATTTTGCAAACTTACAATTATCTCCGTATTGGGAAGCTCATTATGATTTAGCAAAACCATTTTCAAAAACAAACAAAGGTTTTGGAGATGAGTTTATTAGAGGTTTGCAAATTAATGCTTTTGTACCTCTATTGTTTGCCATTGGTACTCAAAATGAGGATTACGAACAACGTCAATTTGCTATGGAGTTACTCCAAACGCTATCTTTTGAAGACAATGTAGTTACAAGAGAATGGAAGGAATTTAAATTTGAAACTAAATCGGCTTATGATTCTCAAGCATTAATTGAGCAGTTTACACAGTTTTGTTCAGCAAAAAAATGCTTACATTGCGTTATCGGACATTCAATTATAAATAAAAGATAATGCAAGTAGCACTGTACTTGGTTCATATTGTATTCATTTTCTGGTTATTACTATTTTTACACAAAAAGTATGTCTCTCAACCATTAGGTAAAATATTATTACCATCGGTTGGTTTGAAAATACTGGCTGGTATTTCATTGGGAGTATTGTATAAATATTTTTATGGTTATGGCGATACCTTGGGTTATGTTGATGATACACAAAAATTGATTGGTTTTGTGCATCAGTATGGTTTGGTAAAAGCCATTAAATGCTACTATTTTCTAGATTATGACTTAATTCCAAGAGTGGCAACTTATTATTATCGTTTCCCTGGAATATTCTTTTTTTTAAAGATATTAGTGCCTATTCATTGGCTATGCGGAAGTAATTATTGGCTTACTTGCACCTATTTATCATTCTGTTCTGGATTTACTATGTGGTTGGTAGCTAATAGTTTAATTAAATTATTTCCTTCAACAAAAATGCAAGCAAGTGTAGCATTTTTATTTTTTCCATCCATTGTTTTTTGGAGTTCAGGTTTAATGCGTGAATCCTTAACTATGAGTGCAATAGCATTGATTTGGTATGTTTTTTTAGAAAATTATCGCAAATTATCTTTACCCAATTGGTGGCAAATTATTCTATTGATTATTAGTGCTTACAGTTTATTGATGCTTAAATATTATTATTTTGTGATATTAATACCTGTTTTAATTTTGGCAATTGCTTGGGTAATACTCAAAAAATATAACATATCAGTTTGGGTATTATTGAGTTTATTGTTGGTATTTATAATTTCAATTCCAGCATTGAAATATATACATCCAAATTTAAATATCGATAAAGTTTTATCGGTTATGGTAAAAAATCATAATATAAATTACTCCTTTTGTTTTGAGGCTGCGAGTGGTGGTAATATCGACGGACAAGGAATTATATTCTTTAAACACTTAGTTGGCAATGCATATTCATTACTTCTGAATTTACCAAAATCATTGTTTGCAGGTTTGTTCAGACCGTTATTACCCGAAGGAAATAATATATTTTATTACATAGTTGGCTTTGGAAATTTTACCATGTTGATATTGTTTTTGATGTCGATTAATAGGCTCATCTTGAAGAAAATACAAGTTACTGGTCTGTTACTCATTTCAATTTTATTTATAGTTTTATTAGCAGTTTTACTTCCTTTTACAACGCCAAATTTAGGTACTTTAGCTAGATACAAAATTGCTTATCAGCCTATTATGGTGTATTTGTTGCTTTGTGGAGCGAATATCAATTTTAGTTTTTCATTTTTAGAGAAGTACAAACACTATCCATTCATTTCATATTGGTTTGATAAATAATTATGGAACGTAGAGCAACTTTAGATTTAGGAACAAATACCTTTCATTTGTTAATTGCAGAAGTAGAAAATTGTCAAATTCAATCCATTTTAGTTGATGAAAAACGAGCAGTAAAAATTGGTGCTGGAGGTATAAATCAAGGTTTTATAACTGATGAAGCAATTCAAAGAGCTATTGTTACTTTTAAAGAATACAAACAAATTATTGAGCAATATGCTGTGAATGATGTAGTTGCAATAGCTACTTCAGCATTTAGATGTGCTAATAACGGATTGGAAGTTGCTGAAATTCTTTACAAAGAATCAGGAATAAAAATTCAAATTATTGATGGAGAAAAAGAAGCTTTATTAATTCATAAAGGAGTAATGTTAGCTTATACTCCATTAAATAACAATGCATTAATAGTTGATATTGGAGGTGGAAGTGTGGAGTTTGTAATTTGTAATGAAACAACAATTCATTTTAAACAAAGCTTTGAAATAGGTGGCTTACGAATGCTTGAATTATTTCAAAAATCTGACCCAATTTCAATTGAAGATACTCAGAAATTGATTGACTATTTAACTGATAAATTACAACCATTACAATTAGCAGTTAATCAACATAAGCCAACGATAATGGTTGGAGCATCAGGAGCTTATGATACAATACTTGAAATGGTTTATGCACAATATGGATTGCCACTTACAAATGCTGCAGCTTTTCAAATTGATATTTCTGATTTTAAAAAATTACATCAACAACTACGTTATCTTAATAGAACAGAAAGATTGGCTTTGCCAGGCATGATACCCTTGAGAGTGGATATGATTGTAGTTGCTTGTATTTTAATTAATTACTTAATTGATATCTATCAAATTGGTAGTTTAGTAAATATTAGATATGCTTTGAAAGAAGGTGCAATTGTGGATGATAAGTTGTTTTCTAAAAATGAAAAGTAGATTTACATTCTCCGATGATGGTTTTTATGATAATCTACTTAAAGAGTTACAATTTTTGATAATTTTGTTTTTCTATTTTTTTCCATCAAAATGAATCGAATTTAATCTAACTTAAAAGTTGAAATATTGTTTTTGAAAATTACACAAAATTCATTTTACATTAAAAACTTAAAAAAAAATCATTAAAACCTTATTAAATTCTCTATTTTTTTAAGGATTCCTATGTGTTTTATTTCATTTTTCCATAAAAACAACTAGATTTACGAGATTGTATTCCAAACTAACGTTTCGGAGTATTTATTAAATAGTTTAATTAATAAGCCACCTTAGATATACCATATTCAGATAATGGAAAACACTCTCAAAAAACTTGACAAAATTTTAGTTGCCAACAGGGGAGAAATTGCTATAAGAATTCTTAGAGCTGCTTCGGAGCTTAAGCTTCGTACAGTGGCTATGTATAGCGACGAAGATCGTTATTCGCTTCACCGTTATAAGGCTGATGAAGCCTACATGATTGGTAAAGATGGAGAATCTTTAAAGCCATATCTGGATATTGAGGCTATAATTAAGGTTGCTAAAGAAAATGATGTTGATGCAATTCACCCAGGTTATGGTTTATTGTCTGAAAACGTTCATTTTGTTCGTCGTTGTAGAGAAGAGGGTATTATTTTTATCGGACCTACTGCCGAGGCTATGGATGCTTTAGGTGATAAGGTTCAAGCTAAATTAATTGCTTTAAAGGCTGGATTACCATTAATTCTTGATTCAAGAGAGCCATTAACAACAGTTGAAATTGCTAAGCAAGAAGCTAATTTTATAGGTTATCCTGTAATGATTAAGGCTGCTGCTGGTGGTGGTGGACGTGGTATGCGTGTTTGCTTAAATGAAACAGAATTAGAAAAAAACTATTTTGAAGCAAAAAGTGAAGCTGGCAAAGCTTTCGGAGATGATACTGTTTTCTTAGAGAAATTTATTGCTAGTCCAAAACATATTGAAATTCAAATTCTTGGAGATAATTATGGAAACATAGTTCACTTGTACGAACGTGATTGTTCGGTACAACGTCGTTTCCAAAAAGTAGTAGAGGTTGCTCCTTGTCCAACTTTATCACAAGAAACAAAAGATAAAATTTACAAATATGCTTTAGATATTTGTAAAGCTGTTGATTATAGTTGTGCTGGTACAGTTGAGTTTTTGGTTGATAAAGATGAAAACATTTTCTTTATTGAGGTAAACCCACGTGTACAAGTTGAGCATACTATTACTGAGCAAATTACAGGTATTGATATTGTTCGTTCGCAAATTTTAATTGCAAAAGGACATAAATTATCTGACCCATGTATTTACATCACAAAACAAGAAGATGTAAAAGTTAATGGCTTTGCAATTCAGTGCCGTGTAACTACAGAAGACCCTACAAATGGTTTCAAACCGGATTACGGAACTATTATAGCATACAGAAATGCAGGTGGTTACGGAATTCGTTTAGATGAAGGTAGTACTTATCCTGGTGTAAAAATTTCACCATATTTTGATTCACTTTTAGTGAAAATTACTGCTTCTGGTCGTACTTTAAAAGGTGCTTGCGATAGAATGTATCGTACACTTACAGAGTATAGAATTAGAGGTGTAAAAACTAATATTGGTTTCCTTGAAAACGTAATTCGTCATCCTCAGTTCCAAAAAGGTGAAGTTACAGTTAAATTCATTGAAGATAACCCAGAATTATTAAAAATTCCTCGTCGTCAAGATAGAGGTACAAAAACACTATTGTATTTGGCAGATGTAATTACGAATGGTCATCATGATGTTAAAAATCCTGACCCAAATCGTACGTTTGGCAAACCAGTAGTGCCTGATTTTGACCATTATGCTCCTTATCAAGAAGGTACAAAAGATAAATTAAATCAACTTGGAAGAGAAGGTTTTGTAAAATGGTTAAAAGAAACTAAAGAAATTCAATATACTGATACAACTTTCCGTGATGCACATCAGTGCTTATTAGCAACTCGTATGCGTACTACTGATATGCTTAAAGTTGCGGAAGCAGTTGCTAAAAATCACCCAAATATTTTCTCGTTAGAAATGTGGGGTGGTGCAACTTTTGATGTTTCAATGAGATTTTTACACGAAGACCCATGGACAAGATTACAGTTATTAAGAAAAGCTGTTCCAAATATCTTGTTCCAAATGTTAATTCGTGGAGCAAATGCGATTGGTTATAAAGCATACCCAGATAATTTAGTGGAAGCATTCATTGAAAAATCATGGGAAAATGGTATTGATATCTTCCGTATTTTCGATTCATTAAACTGGATGGAAGGTATGAAAACTAGTATCCGAGCTGTTAAAGAACGTACTGGTGGTTTGGCCGAAGGTGTTATTTGTTATACAAATGATATTCTTAATCCAAATAATCAAAAATATAACTTACAGTATTACTTAGATTTAGCTCGTCAACTTGAAGATGAAGGAGTGCACATGCTTGCTATTAAAGATATGGCAGGTTTGTTAAAACCTTATGCAGCTGAACAATTAGTATCTGAACTTAAAAAAGCAGTTGATTTACCAATTCACTTACATACACACGATTCATCATCAATTCAATCTGCATCTTATATCAAAGCAATTGATGCAGGTGTAGATATTATCGATGTAGCTATTGCGTCTATGTCAGGGTTAACTTCACAACCAAACTTCAACTCATTGGTTGCAGCTATGGAAGGTCACCCTCGTGAAAATAAAATGGATTTAGAAAAATTAAACCGTATGTCGGATTATTGGGAAGTTGTACGTGAGTACTACTATCCATTTGAGTCAGGCTTAAAAGCAGGTACTGCTGAGGTTTATGAGCACGAAATTCCAGGTGGTCAATACACTAACTTGATGCAACAAGCACAGGGACTTGGCTTACAAGATAGATTCTTGGAAGTGAAGAAAAACTATGCTTTAGTAAATAAATTATTTGGTGATATTGTAAAAGTAACACCAAGTTCAAAAGTTGTTGGAGATTTAGCATTATTTATGACTACCAACGGCTTTACTCCAGAAGATTTATTAGAAAAAGGAAATACTATATCATTCCCTGATTCTGTAATTAGTTTCTTCAAAGGAGATTTAGGTCAGCCTCATGGTGGTTTCCCTGCAAAATTACAAAAAGTGATTTTGAAAGACGAAGTTGCTTATACTGAGCGTCCAAATGAGCACATGGAACCAATTGATTTTGATAAAGAATTTGCTGCATTCCAAAAGAAATTTGGTAAAGAATGTAGTTTCTTAGATTTCTTATCATACAAAATGTATCCTAAAGTTTTCGAAGGCTTCTACCAACATAGAGTTGTATATGGTGATGTTTCTAACATTCCAACACCTGCATTCTATTATGGAATGAAAACCTACGAGGAAATTATGGTGCCGATTTCAAAAGGTAAAAACGTGATAGTGAAAATGCTATTCAGTTTCCCTCCAGATGAAAATGGTATGCGTACAGTTTCGTTTGAATTAAATGGTCAAACAAGACGAGTACAGGTGAAAGATCACTCTTACACTTCAACTAAAGCATTGCACCGTAAAGCTGAGAAGGAAAACGAAATTGGTTCACCATTACAAGGTAAATTAGCTAAAGTTATGGTTAAAGTTGGCCAAACAGTGAAAGAAAATACACCATTATTCATTATTGAAGCTATGAAAATGGAAACTAATATCACTGCTTCAGCTCCAGCTAAAATCAAGAAAATTGAGCTAAAAGAAGGTGAATTAGTTGAGCAAGATGATTTAGTTATTGAGCTTGAATATATTAAAGAATAGATTTAAGACGAAAGACTTAAGATGAAAGTCGTAAGACTTAAGATTTCCTGATTAGGTTTTAAATCTTAATACAAATTAAAATGGCTACTTAGAAATAGGTAGCCATTTTTGTTATAGTTATTTAAAGTTTTGTTTATCAATTTCGTTCAGTTTTTGATATACTCTTTCTAAGTTAATCTTATTTACATTACCCATAAAACATAACTGAAATACATTGTTTTCAATTAAATACCTGGTTCTGTAGTTAACCTGAATGTTGTCATTTGAAAGTGTATTACCTATTTCAAATGAGTCCAAATGATTTTTTACTCTAAATGAATGAACAGCAGGATTGTGTTTTTCATAATTTAATAGTTCAAAATTGTCAAATTTCCACTTTTTTATTTCATTGTGAATTTTTTGAATATTTCCAAAATGAGTTTTATTTAAGCTGAATTTTATTCCTTCAAATAATGCATCTAATTGATTCGAACTCAATGTAAATGGAATGTTATTTTGTTCTTCATGATAGTTTAAATTTAGGTAATGCACTTTTACATTTTTGTTAACAATGAAATTGAAAAAAACAATACTTAATCCAGGAAAAGAACTTAATCCTTTTCCGCTTGTACAAGTTACAAAATCAACATTTTCAAAATCTGTTTCAAAATTTCCAATACTACTAATTGCATCAACAGCTACTAATATATTATGTGTTTTACAAAGTGTTATTATTTCACGCAAAGGATTTATTTGTCCAGTACTAGTTTCACTATGAACAAACCATATCCAAGCAAATTTTTCATGTTTGATTGATTTTTCTAAACTATCTATATTAAAGTTTTCATTTTCATTAATTTGTAGTTCAAAAAAAATTAATCCAGCGGTTTGGGCTTGCTTTACTAATCGTTTGCCAAACTCTCCATTATTTATAATTAATCCTTTTTTTTGAATCCCCAATAATTGTTGAGCTACAATATCATTTGCCAAAGTACCACTTCCATGTATTATTTGTAAGTGATTCATTTTTAGCGTCAATAAATGTTTTTTGATTTCATCGTAAAGCAATGTAAATTCAGAATTTCTATGAGAAAATGGATGATTTAACATACAATTTTTTACTGAATTAGGGATATTTACAGGTCCTGGTAATAAGTTTATTTCCATAGCTTAAGTATGTTGAAAATTAAACTGTTGTATATATTTTTCAAGACTTTTAAATGTAATGAACATAGGTTGAAATAGTGCATTTTCATTTCCAACTAGATGTGAAAAATCAATAAAGCCAAAATGATGATAAAGTTTTAATTGTCTTACAGTTCCAGAAATCACAGCCATATCAATATTGTTTTTCAAACCATATTCATAAATTGTTTGAAGAAGAAGTAGAAATACTTTACTATGTCGTTTATTTGGCTTTATTGATAACAGTCGAACTTCAACAAGATTGGTATATTGTGGTAAATATGAATCTAGATTTTCAATTTTATAATCAAGAGAAAAAGGTCTTTTAGTATTAATTGCCATCATACCTATTACTTCATTTTGGTCTTTTACAATAAAATACTTATTAATTGAATCAAACTTATCAATAAGTTTTTTGTCATCATTTGAATTATGTTGAGGAATTTCTTCTACAAAAGTTTGATAATTGAGTTGATACACTTGTTCTAATTCTTCAGTAGTGTCAGCAATTTTAACAATTAAGCTCATTTTGTTTAATTTATATTAACACAAAAGTAATTTATGTAATCGGTGAATAATAATTGTTTGATACAAAGAATAGTTTTAATTTTTATTAAAAACAGTTTTTGAAATCAAGTCAATTGCAAAAAATGCAAATTATAATAGTAATTATTGATTTAAAAGTATTCAAATTGTAACTTGGTTTTTAAAATCGTTGAATGATTAACAAATTATATTTCAATTTGTCATTATCGAATATAGAACGTAAATTCGCAATCTAGTATATTAGCATAATTTTATTGTACCATTAAACGAATATAAAAAGTGGGAAAAACATTATTTGATAAAATTTGGGATAATCATGTAGTTTATTCTAAAGAAGGTTATCCTGAGGTGTTGTATATCAATACTCATTTTATTCACGAAGTTACTAGTCCTCAGGCTTTTGACGGGCTCAGAAAAAGAGGTATCCCAGTTTTTCGTCCAAACAAAACCCACGCTACTGCTGATCATAATGTTCCTACTAAAGACCAACATTTGCCTATCAAAGAGGCATTGTCACGTTATCAAGTAGAAATGTTAACAAAAAATACATCTGAATTTGGTGTTGAATTATATGGTTTAGGTCATAAATTTCAAGGAATTGTACACGTTGTTGGTCCTGAATTAGGTATTACTTTACCCGGACAAACAATAGTTTGTGGAGATAGTCACACATCTACACATGGTGCATTTGGTTGTATTGCCTTCGGAATTGGTACTTCTGAAGTTGAATCAGTGATGGCTACGCAATGCTTACTGCAATACAAAGCTAAGCGTATGAAAATTGAAATTAATGGTACACTTGGTAAGGGTGTTACATCAAAAGATATTGTACTTTACATTATTTCTAAATTAACAGCTGCTGGTGGAACAGGCTATGCAGTAGAGTTTGCAGGTTCTGCAATTCGTTCGTTAAGTATGGAAGCTCGTATGACAATTTGTAATATGAGTATTGAAATGGGTGCACGTTGTGGTATTATAGCACCTGACGAAACTACATTTGAATATGTAAAAGGCCGTGAATTTGCTCCTAAAGGTGAAGCTTGGGACAAAGCATTAGCTGAATGGAAAAAATTGTACTCTGATGAAGATGCAGTTTTTGATGCAGTGCATGTTTACAATGCTGAAGATATTGAACCAATGATTACTTACGGTACAAACCCAGGAATGGGAATTGGTGTAACTCAAGTAATTCCAGCTACTGAAACTGTTCCTGCAACAGAGCAATTATCTTATCAAAAAGCGCTTGACTATATGGATGTTGAGGGCGGTAAACAGTTACTTGGTAAATCAATTGATTATGTGTTTATTGGTAGTTGTACCAATTCACGTATTGAAGATTTACGTTTAGTTGCTGATTTCTTAAAAGGTAAGAAAAAAGCTGATGGAGTAGAAGTTTGGGTAGTGCCAGGTTCAAAACAAGTTGAAAAACAAGCTAAAGAAGAAGGTTTATACGAAATATACGCAGCAGCTGGTATCGAAATTAGAGAGCCAGGTTGTTCTGCATGTTTAGGTATGAACGAAGATAAAGTGCCAGCTGGAAAATATTGTGTTTCTACATCAAATAGAAACTTTGAAGGTCGTCAAGGACCAAATTCTCGTACATTCTTAGCTAGTCCATTAACTGCGGCAGCAGCTGCTGTTACCGGTAAAGTTACCGATGTAAGAACTTTGTTATAGGGTAATTTGAATATCTGAAAATTAAGATTACATAACATTATGATAATTACATCAATCAATCAATTGGACATGAATGCTACATACAGCTATGCCGATTATTTGACATGGCGTATTGATGAGTATGTAGAATTAATTAAAGGTAAGATATTTAAAATGACTCCTGCTCCTTTAAATTTACATCAAGATGTTTCTGGAAACCTTTTTAATGTATTTAAAAATTATTTAAAAGGGACTAAATGTAAAGTTTATTCAGCACTTTTTGATGTTCGTTTATTAAAGGAGATAAAAGAAGACAAAGACGTTTTCACTGTAGTTCAACCAGACATTTGTATAATTTGTGATTCAAATAAATTAGATCCCAAAGGTAGAGGTAGTATTGGAGCTCCAGATTTAATTATTGAAATTTTATCAAAAAGTACTTCTAAAAAAGATTACAATGATAAATATAATCTTTATGAAGAAACTGGAGTTAGAGAATACTGGATTGTTTCTCCAAGTGAAAAATTTGTTTCTGTATATGATTTGATTAACGATAAATACGAGTTAAGAAATCATTACGAGGAAGGCAGTGTTCCCGTAGGAATATTTGAAAATTTTGAAATTGCAGTGGAAGATATTTTCGCTGAATAACTTATATAGTAATCAGTTGTCAGTTTTCGGTAATCAGTTTAAAAATAAACTATTTACTGAAAACTGACTACTGAAAACTGAAAACTAACAAAAAGATGGCAAAAAAAACATTTACTAATATAGTTTCTCAAATTGTACCATTAAATATTGAGAACGTAGATACAGACCAAATTATCCCTGCTAGATTTTTAAAAGCAACAACTAGAGAAGGGTTTGGTGACAACTTATTCCGTGATTGGAGATACGAAAGTGATAACACCTTAAAAGCTGATTTTACTTTAAACAAACCTGAATATAAATCAGGTAAAGTATTGGTTGCTGGTAAAAACTTTGGTTGTGGTTCAAGTAGAGAGCACGCAGCTTGGGCTTTGGTTGATTATGGTTTTGATGTTGTAATTTCAAGTTTCCTTGCTGATATTTTCAAAGGAAATGCTTTAAATAATGGTTTATTGGCTTTTCAAGTATCTGAACCATTTTTAGAGAAAATTTTTGCAGCTTCTGAAAAAGATGTAAATGCTCAAATTGAAATTGATTTAGAATCTCAGATTGTTAAAATTGTATCAACAGGAGAGCAAGAATCATTTGAAATTAATCCATACAAAAAAACTTGTTTGATTAATGGATATGACGACATTGACTATGTGTTGAGTTTGAAATCTGAAATAGAAAAATACGAGAATTCAAGACCATTTAATTTCTAGTAATATTTAACATTTCTGTATAAATATTTGCTTTTAACTGACTATTATTAAAATGAAAAAACATATATTAGTAATTCCTGGTGATGGAATTGGACAAGAAGTTACCACTTGGGGTAAAAAAGTATTAGAAAAAGTAGCGACAAAATTCGGTCACGAATTTACTTTTGATGAAGCATTGATGGGACACGTTGCAATTGAAGCAACTGGAAATCCGCTACCTGATGAAACTTTAGAAAAAGCTCGTACTTCTGATGCTATTCTTTTTGGTGCTATCGGACATATTAAATACGATAACGACCCATCTGCTAAAGTTCGTCCAGAACAAGGATTATTGAAAATTAGAAAAGAACTTGGTTTATATGCTAATTTAAGACCAATCAAACTTTTTGATGAATTATTAAGTGCATCATCAATCAAACCTGAAATTTTAAAAGGTGCTGATATTCTTTTCTTTAGAGAGTTAACAGGTGATGTATATTTTGGAGAGAAAAAACGTTCGGAAGATAGAAATACAGCTTCTGACTTAATGGTTTATTCTCGTTATGAAGTTGAAAGAATTGCAATCAAAGCTTACGAAGCAGCTAGAGCTAGAAGCAAAAGATTATGTTCTGTTGATAAAGCTAACGTATTAGAATCTTCACGTTTATGGAGAGAAGTTGTGCAAGAAATTGCTCAAAAATATCCAGACGTTGAAACTGAGCACATGTTTATTGACAATGCAGCAATGCAGTTAATTAAAGATCCAAAACGTTTTGATGTAGTGTTAACAGCAAACCTTTTTGGAGATATTTTAACTGACGAGGCTTCTCAAATTGCAGGTTCAATGGGAATGTTGGCATCGGCTTCGGTAGGTGATAGTGTTGGTTTTTATGAGCCAATTCATGGTTCTGCACACGATATTGCAGGTAAAGGAATTGCAAATCCTTTAGCATCAATACTTTCTGCTGCTTTAATGTTAGAAATAAGTTTCGGTTTGAAAGCAGAAGCAACTGCAGTGATTGATGCTGTAGATAAATTCTTAAAAGCTGGATTCCGTTCAAAAGATATAGCTGATAGTACAACACCTGCAGATAAAGTATTAAATACTGACGCTGTTGGACAAAAAGTATTAGAATTATTGTAGGGAGTTGATTGTTTTCAGTAGTCAGTTTTCAGTTTTCAGTAAAATAATGATATTAAAATTACATTTAATCCTGAACTGAAAACTGACAACCGAAAACTGATAACTTTAAAGAAACTGACAACTCAAAAAAAAAGCATAATATGGCTAAGATAGAAATGGTGATGCCTAAAATGGGCGAAAGTATAATGGAAGGTACTATTTTGAAGTGGCTCAAAAAAGTAGGAGATTCCATTAAACAAGATGAACCTGTATTAGAAGTAGCTACCGATAAAGTAGATACTGAAGTACCAAGTCTATACGCTGGTGTGCTTAAAGAAATTTTATTGCCAGAAGGTACTGTTGCAGCCATTGGCGCAGTAATAGCAATTATCGAAACAGAAGCAAGTGTTGAAAATACACTAGTTGAATCGAAAGTTGAAACTCCAGAGATTGCAAACGTAACAATTGAGCCAAAACAAGAAACTCCTGTTACTCAAACTGTAGTTGCTAATAATGCACAAGATTATACAGCTTTACCTCAATTTGAGAATCGTTTTTATTCTCCTCTAGTATTAAATATTGCTCGTAATGAGCAAATTGGAATGGCTGAGTTAAATACCATTCCTGGCACAGGTAAAGATGATAGAGTTACAAAAAATGATATTCTAGCTTATTTAGAAGCTAAAAAATCAGGTAAAATTAACGTTCCTCAAGTTACGAAAGTTGAAGAAACTCCTAAAGTTGAAAAACCTGTAGAAGTGCCAAGTTTTGCAAAACAAGAAGTTTTAATCAAACCAGTTCAAGAAGATTTTGCAAAATCAGTAAAACCAGCAACATCATTAAGTGGTGCTGTTGAAATTATTGAAATGGATAGAATGCGTAAAATTATTGCGCAAAGAATGATTGAAAGTAAAGCAACTTCTGCTCACGTAACTTCATTTGTTGAAGCAGATGTTACAAACCTTGTTTTTTGGAGAAATAGAATCAAACAAGAATTTTTAAAACGTGAAGGCGATGCAATCACTTTAACACCTATTTTTATTGAAGCATTAGCAAAAGTATTGAAAGATTATCCATTATTAAATTCATCGATTGAAGGCGATAAGATAATTGTTAAAAAAGACATTAACATTGGTTTGGCAGTAGCTTTACCTAATGGAAATTTAATTGTTCCAGTGATTAAAAATGCTGACCAACTAAATTTAGTTGGTATCACTAAAAAAGTAAATGAACTTGCTCGCAAAGCAAGAGAAAACAAGTTAACAGCCGATGATGTTTCGGACGGAACATATACTATGTCTAATGTAGGTTCATTTGGTAATGTAATGGGAACCCCAATTATTTTACAACCACAAATTGCTATTATGGCATTTGGTGCCGTACAGAAAAAACCTGCGGTTGTTGAAACAGAATTTGGCGATGCCATTGGAATTAGACATTTAATGTACTTATCACATAGTTATGACCATAGAATCGTTGATGGTTCTTTAGGTGGTACATTTGTTAGAAAGGTTGCAGATTACCTAGAAAAATTTGATTTAAATCGTAAGTTATGGTAAGTTTCACTTAATTATCAATTACATAATATTGAAAATACTTGTTTTTATAAAAAACTCATTTATATTTGCAATAATTGTAATATCCCTATAACTACAAAAATGAAAAAAATTATTTACTCGTTGGTAGTAGCATTGCTTTTTGTTACTCAATTATTTGGACAATCAAACCCATCTACTCATTCTGTTGATCATATTTCTAAAGTATTGTTAAAAGCAGATACATCTAATTTTTATTTTTTAACTCCTAAAAAATATGCTTTCTTTGATGCAAGCAAAAAACAATTGTTTGAGTTAAATTGTGAATATGTTTCTGAATTTAAAAATGGATTAGCAAAAGTTAAGGTTGCTGGTAAATTCGGATTTATAAATACTGAAGGTAAGTTTGTTATACCTGCTAAATATAGTTGTGTTGGCGATTTTTCTGAAAATCTACTTGTTGTTGGAGATTCTGCAAATCAATTTAATAAAATAATAACAATTAAAGATTCAGTTGTTGGTAAGTTTGTAACTCCTATTAAACTTGCAGAAAGCTTTAATGGTGAAGGTGTTGATGGAGGTTTTGTTATAACTACTGAAAATGTGCATAATTATGCATTCTCTGAAGGGTTAATAAATATAGAAAATAGATTTTATACAGCTTCAGGTTCATTAGCGTTTACAATTCCTGGTACAAGTGGAAATTGCTCTAATGGTATGATTTCATTTGAAGTTTCAGTTAATGGTAAAGATATGTTCGGTTATTGTGATAAAACAGGTAAACCTGTAATTTTACCTCGTTTTCATGAGGCTCATAATTTTGTGAATGAAAGAGCAATTGTTGGTATTTTTGAAAAACAATGGAAATACTTTGTAATTGACAAACAAGGAAAAATATTAAGATACATTGGGCATACTCCAAAAGAGAAATTGCTTTAATTTTATCTTTAAAAAAATATTTAAAAGGTCAAATGGTGTAAACTGTTTGACCTTTTTTTGTACAATCAATTTATATTTAAACATAATTACCTACTTCTACCATATTTTTTGCAATTATTGATAAATTGCATGTTCAAACATATTTTCAAATATGGCATTAATTAGAATAGGTACAAGAGGAAGTAAACTTGCACTTTGGCAAGCATATTATATTCAAGATAAATTACAATCTCAAGGTTTTGAAACAGAGATTGTTACTTTTGAAACCAAAGGTGATAAAATTTTAAATGTTACACTTTCCAAAATAGGGGATAAGGGATTATTTACTTTTGAATTAGAAGAGTCATTAAGAAATGGTGAAATAGATATAGCTGTTCACTCAGCTAAAGATTTACCTTCTACTTTACCTGATGACCTTGAAATTATTGCCTTTACTGAAAGAGAAAAAGCACACGATGTATTGTTGAGTGCTCGAAAAGATATAGATTTATCAACTGATGATTTAGTAATTGGTACATCATCAACAAGAAGAATTGCGTTGTTAAAAAACTATAAATCAACGGTTAAAACGGTTGATATGCGTGGTAATTTGCAAACCCGTCTTCAAAAAATGTTAGATGGAACTTGTGATGCAATGATTTTAGCTTATGCTGGCGTACATCGTATGGGTATGGAAGAATATATAGTTCAACATATTGATAAAGATATTCTTATACCTCCTGCAGGGCAGGGTTCGGTAGCGGTTGAAGTAGCTAAAAACTTAGATGCTACTTTAAAATCAGATTTGAAAAAATATTTAAATGAGCCAATCGCTGAAAAATGTGTACTTACCGAAAGAACATATTTGAAAAAATTAGAAGGTGGTTGTAGTGTACCTATTTTTGGTCATGCTGAATATTTAAATGAAACACAAGAAATTTCATTTAAAGCTGGTATTGTTTCACTTGATGGTACAAAAAAAGTATTGTTTTCAGTAATTGACAATGCAAATAATTGGGAATCAATTGCGAATAATGCCTACGAAAGTGTTAAATTACAAGGTGGTTTAAATATTTTGCAGGAAATAAAACAACAGCTTGCAAAATAATTTTTTTATTTCAAACAATTAGACAAATCGGATAGTATGATGTATAATCCAGAAAGAGATAGAGTATTAAATAGATTAAGTGGTGATTGGAAAAAATGGGGTCCTTATGTTACTGAACGCCAGTGGGGTACAGTTAGAGAGGATTATAGTCCGGATGGTGCTGCATGGGAATATTTTTCACACGACGATGCTAGGAGTAGAGCTTATCGTTGGGGAGAAGATGGTATTCATGCAATTTGCGACCGTAAACAATATTTGGTTTTCGGGTTGGCAATGTGGAACGAAAAAGATCCAATTATCAAAGAACGTTTATTCGGACTTACTGGAAATCAAGGAAATCATGGGGAAGATGTAAAAGAGCAATACTATTATTTGGATAGTACACCTTCACATTCATATATGAAAATGTTGTATAAGTATCCTCAAAATGAGTTTCCTTATGCTGATTTATTAGCTGAAAATGCTCGAAGAACCAAAAAAGACCCAACTTATACACTTTTAGATACTGGTGTTTTTGACGAAGATAGATATTTTGATGTTTTTACCGAATATGCAAAAGATGATCCTGAAGATATTTATATAAAAATCACTGTTGTTAACCGTGGACCAGAGAAATCTACAGTTCACATGTTACCTCAACTTTGGTTTAGAAATTATTGGGCTTATTATGAAGGTTATCCTAAACCTGAATTAGAAGTTGTAAAACCTGGTGTTTTATCAGCATGGCACCCTGAAAATGGATACATGTATTTGTATTACGAGGGCAAACCTGGTTTGTTATTTTGTAACAATGAAACCAATCATCAAAAGGTGTATGGTCATAAACCAACACCTGGTTATTGGAAAGATGGAATAAATAACTTTGTAGTATCTCGCAAAAAAAGTTCAGTAAATGCTAAATGTCAAGGTACTAAAGCTGCATTGAGATTTAAATTGGAACTTAACCCTGGTGAATCAAAGGTTATTAAACTTCGTTTAGCTGATAAGTTGGACGAAATGGGATTGAAAAAATCTGAATATGTTTTTGTTCAAAGACAACAACATGCTGATGTTTTTTATGATGAAATTGCTAAAAAAGTCACTGATGAAGATTTGAAACAAATTCAACGTCAGGCATTTGCAGGACTTTTATGTACCAAACAATTTTATTATTTTGATATTGAAAAATGGCTAGCTGGCGATAATAATAATACTCCTCCAGAATCAAGAATAAAAGGTCGAAATAGCGGTTGGAATCACTTGCATAATTTCGAGATAATTTCTATGCCTGATAAATGGGAGTATCCATGGTATGCAGCTTGGGATTTAGCTTTCCACTGTGTACCATTTGCAATTATAGATCCTGATTTTGCTAAAAGGCAATTGATTTTACTTTTAAGAGAGTGGTATATGCATCCAAACGGACAAATTCCAGCCTATGAATGGCATTTTAGTGATGTAAATCCGCCAGTACATGCGTGGGCTTGTTGGAGAGTGTATGAAATTGAAAAAGAAATTTATGGAATTGCTGATACAGCATTTTTAGAAAGAGTTTTCCATAAGTTAATGTTAAACTTTACTTGGTGGGTAAACAGGAAAGATTCATCTGGTAATAATATTTTTGAAGGTGGCTTTCTCGGACTTGATAATATTGGGGTATTTGATAGGTCTAGACCATTACCAACAGGAGGAACATTAGAACAAGCTGATGGAACATCATGGATGGCAATGTATGCTTTAAATATGTTGAGAATTTCTATGGAATTGAGTAAAACAAATACTTCGTACCAAGATATGGCTTCAAAATTTTTAGAGCACTTTTTACATATTGCTGCTGCTATATTAAACTTGCAAGGCAAAGGCTTTGATATGTGGGACGAAAAAGATGGTTTCTTTTATGATGTATTAAATACGCATGATGGTAATTATACTCCTTTGAAAATCAGGTCAATGGTAGGTTTAATTCCTTTGTTTGCTATTGAAACAATAGAACCTGAATTAACTAGAAGATTACCACATTTTAATAGAAGATTAGAATGGTTTTTTAATTACAAACCAGAATATTATCGTTTAATTTCTACTTGGAATAATCCTGATTCTGGCTTAAGAAGGCGTTTTTCAATATTGAAAGGTTCTAGGCTTAAAAAAGTACTTGGTAGATTATTAGATGAAAATGAATTTTTATCAGAATTTGGTGTAAGGGCACTTTCTAAAGCTCACAAAGATGAACCTTATGAGTTTAAAACTCAAGATGAAGTATTTACAGTAGAATACAATCCTGGTGAATCTGATTCAGGAATGTTTGGAGGAAATTCTAACTGGAGAGGTCCTATATGGTTCCCTGTTAACTACTTGATTATTGAATCATTACGTAAGTTTCATACTTATTATGGGGATGGTTTTCAAGTGGAATATCCTACAGGTTCAGGCAGTTCATTGAATTTAAAAGAAATTGCTGACAAGCTAAGTGATAGATTGATTGATATCTTCAAAAGAGATGAAAACGGAAATAGAGCTGTTTTTGGTGATAATGAAAAACTACAAAAAGACCCTCATTTTAAGGATCATATTCTTTTTTATGAATACTTTCATGGAGATTCAGGTAAAGGTTTAGGAGCCTCTCATCAAACAGGTTGGACAGCTCTCGTAGCCGAATTAATTTATTCAAAATATAATTAATTTTTTATTGAAATAGGTGAGAAATGTTTTGTGAAAAAAAGAATAATAAATGTATCTAATTTATAATTAGTATATTATTTATTCGTTCTTCTTTTGGTAGCAATGTGAAATATTTCACACCTATTTCTTAAACCAAACAATTAATAAATTATTAGTTTTAATTAATGGATTTTATTACTTTTGAAGATTATTATGGCAATAAATAAATTATTAATAGCATTTATAGTACTTTTAGGTCTAACGGCTTGCAGTAAATTCTCAAAAATTCAAAAAAGTGAGAGTGTGCAAGAACGTTATAATGCTGCTATTGCATATTATGAGAAAAAAGATTTTTATAGAGCAGGTGTTCTATTTGAAGATTTAGTGCCCTTAATTAAAGGTACTGCAGAAGCCGAAAAAACACAATTGTATTACGGTTATTGTCAATTTTATCAAAAACAATACGTTTTAAGTGCATATTATTTCAAAAGATTTGCTGAAAACTTTCCGAGAAGTGAATTTGTTGAAGAAGCACTTTATATGGAAGTGAAATCATTGTATTTAGATGTTCCAGAATATACACTTGATCAAACAAATAATTACTCTGCACAAGACAGAATTCAAGCGTTTTTTAGGCAATTTCCTAAAACAAAGTATGCACAAGAATGTAACGATATTGTAGATGAGTTACGTAAAAAACTTGAGCAAAAAGCTTATGAAAATACTTATTTGTATTATAAATTAAGAGATTATAAGGCCGCTATAATTGCTTTTGATGTTTTTAAAGCTGAATATCCACTATCAAGCCACATAGAGGAGTTTACGTATTTAAAAGTATCAGCTCAATATGAATTAGCAAAAATTAGTATTGATTCTAAAAAAGAAGATAGGTTTTATCAAGCAATAGAATTTCATCAAATCTTTATTGATCAATTTCCAAACAGTAAATTTGTAAAGAAATCAGAGGAAATCTATACAGATTGTAATAAACAAATAGAATTAGTAAGAATTCATCTTCAACATCATAAATCATAAAATTATGGCTCAGCAAGCTTCGATTGTAACTCGTAATGTAAGAAAATTAGCAGAACCAACAGGTAATATGTACGAATCAATTGTGATTTGTTCTCGTAGAGCTCGTCAGGTATCAGTTAAAATGAAAGAGGAATTAAGTTCTAAATTAGCTGAATTTGCTTCTACAGTTGATAACTTAGAAGAAATTTTTGAAAACAAAGAACAAATCGAAATTTCTAAATATTATGAGCGTATGCCAAAACCATCTACAGTTGCTTTAGATGAGTTTGAAGCAGGTAAATTAAATTATCGTTACCCAGAAGGCGTAAATGCAAATTCCTAATGATAAGCTTTTGCAATATGCAGGGCAAAAAAATATTACTTGGAGTATCTGGAAGTATTGCTGCATATAAATCAGCAGTACTTGTTAGAGAGCTGATAAAGGCTGGTGCAGAAGTTAAAGTTATAATGACTGATTCTGCAACAGCCTTTATTGGTAAAGTAACAATGGCTAATTTAAGTAAAAATGAAGTAATTTCAGATTTTACGTCAGAAAATGGTACATGGCATAATCATGTAGATTTAGGATTGTGGGCTGATGCTTTTATTATTGCACCAGCTACTGCCAATACTATTGCCAAAATGGCAAATGGTATTTCTGATAATTTTTTAATAGCTACATATTTATCAGCTCGTTGTAAAGTATTTGTAGCTCCAGCAATGGATGTTGATATGTATAAACATCCTGCTTTTTTACAAAATATTGATACATTAAATAGGCATAATTGCACTATTATTGAATCAAACTTTGGCGAACTTGCTAGTGGTTTAATTGGTGATGGCCGAATGGCTGAACCTCATGAAATAGTTGAAAAACTTTCAGCTTTTTTTCTTGCTGATAGTTTGAAATTTAAACTTGGATTTACTGCATTAATTACTGCAGGACCAACCAGAGAAAACCTTGACCCTGTTCGTTTTTTAAGTAATTATTCAACTGGGAAAATGGGATATGCTTTAGCAGAAGCTTTGGCTGAAAAAGGAGCTAAGGTATTTTTAATTAGTGGACCAGTTCAATTAAATGCTAAACACAAAAACATTAATTTAGTGAATATTAATTCTGCTAATGAGATGTTACATGCCTGTGAAAAAGTAATTGATACTGTTGATTTAGCTATTTTTGCCGCCGCAGTGGCTGATTTTGCTCCAGCAGAAGTTCATAGTCAGAAAATAAAAAAGCAAGAAGGTGAAAATGAGTTTGTACTTAAACTTATTAAAAACCCAGATATAGCGGCTACATTAGGTTCAAAAAAGAAGTCAAATCAAGTATTTATTGGTTTTGCATTAGAAACTAATAATGAACTTGAAAATGCCAAAAAGAAATTAATTAGTAAGAATTTTGACGCAGTATTGCTAAATTCAGCTTCAGTGGAAGGTGCTGGTTTCGGAGTTGATACAAATGTGATTACATTTATATCAAAATCAACAGAAATTTCGTTTCCATTGATGAGTAAACAAAAATTAGCAAATGAACTTATTCAATTCTTTATTAAAAATTTTTCATTCAATGAGAACTAAGATATTTATACCATTTCTAATTTTGATAAATGTTTTTTGTCAAAATATTTTTGCACAAGAACTTAATTGTAAAGTACAAATTAGTACAGATCAAGTTACTTCAACCAACACAGGTTCCGCTCTTGATCCTAATTTAATTACTGAATTACAATCAGTTATTACTCAATTTATGAATACAAAAAAATGGAGTAATGATAAGTTTAAGGAACAAGAAAAAATTGTTTGTAATATGGTCATAAATATTACCTCAGTACCAGAGTTGGGTTCGTTTAAGTGTAATGCCCAAATGCAGGTATCTCGCCCTATTTATGGTTCTAATTACGAAAGTTTATTGCTTAACTATGTAGATGCCAATTTTGATTTTAGGTATGTTACTGGGCAGCAAATGGATTATTCCGAAAGTTCATTTTCATCTAATTTAGTTTCTTTATTAGCATTTTATGCTAATTTATTTATTGGTCTTGATTATGATAGTTATTCAAAAATGGGGGGCTCTCCTTATTTTGAAAAGGCTTTGCAAATTGTTAATTATTCTCAAGATGGGGGAGGTGCAGGTTGGAAAGCATTTGAAAATCAAACAAATAGATATTGGTTACTAGAGAATTTAAACTCTCCTCAGATGCAACAAATGCGTGAAGGATCCTATAAATATCATAGACTAGGTTTGGATATGATGACCAAAAATGCTACGGATGCTAGGGCTAAAATTTTAGAATCAATTCAAGCAGTGAAAAAGGTAAATGATGTAAAACCTGCTACGATTTTAGTTCGAACTTTTTTTAATGCTAAAGACAATGAACTAGTAAATGTATTTTCAGAAGGAACACCTGATGAAAAACAAAAAGTATTTGATTTATTGAGAGTGATGGATCCAACTAACGCTCAGAAATATGAGAAAATAATTAAATAAAAAAGGAGCTCTAAAGCTCCTTTTTTATTTATCCTCTTCCTTGCCAACAGGTATATTGTTTAAATACGTTTAGGCTAATTTCTTCTTTAAATATTCCGTAAAGTGCAGAACCTGAGCCACTCATACTAGCGTACAATGCACCTTGATTGTATAATTCATTTTTGATTTCTGCTAATTTTGGATGTTTTTCAAAAATACTATCTTCAAAATCGTTTTTTAAATTATCTTTCCAAGCAGAAAAATCAAGATTTAACAAAGCATCAACTACAATAGGTTTGTATTCTGGTTTAACTCCTGCATAAGCTTCTGCAGTACCAACATGTATATTTGGGTGAACCACTACAATATAGTATTTACTTAAATCAAGATGAATATTTTTGAATTTATCACCTTTTTCAAATGCCATAACTGGCTTATTTTCAATAAAAAATGCACAATCAGCCCCTAATTTAGCGGCTAATTCAGTTATTTCATCTTTGCTAATGTGTAAATCAAACATTATTGCCAAAGCTTTTAATACAGCTGCAGCATCAGATGAACCACCACCCAAACCAGCACCCATTGGAATCACTTTATGTAAATGTATTTTTACATCAGGAAATACATACAAATGACGAAGTAGTCTGTAAGCTTTAACAACTAAATTTTTTTCAGGATCACCTTCTATACTTAAACCTGAACTTGTAAATTCAAACTTGTCATTTTCAGTGATTTCAATTACATCATTAAAAGCAATTGGGTAAAAACATGTTTCAATATTATGGTATCCATCTGGGCGACGAGTAATAATATTTAATCCAAGGTTGATTTTGGCATTAGGAAAGACTATCATTGTACTTGTAAACAAAATAACGAATTACAAAAATGCTTTAATTTACGCTTAATCTCAAATTTAAATTCATATTTCAAGCCTTTGTTAAGTTATAATATTTATACTGATTTATTTAAACCATTGTTTGATAGAACATTGGCAGTTATTTTATTGTTGTTTTTTTCTCCACTTTTTTTCTTAATTATTTTAGTACTGTTTTTTACAAATAAAGGAGAGGTATTTTTTACTCAAACAAGGGTAGGTTATAAATTAAAGTTGTTTAAAATTTATAAGTTTAAAACTATGTCTGACGAAGTTACAGCTACTGATTTACAAAGGCTTACCAAAGTTGGCAAGTTTTTAAGAAATACATCTTTAGATGAATTACCTCAATTATTTAATATGCTAGTTGGGGATATGAGTTTGGTTGGACCTCGTCCTTTATTGGAGCAGTATATTCCACTATACTCTATAAATCAAAACAAAAGGCATAATGTTAAGCCTGGAATTACAGGTTTGGCACAAGTGAAAGGTAGAAATATTTTATCGTGGAAAAATAGTTTAAAATACGATAGTTTTTATGCCCAAAATATTTCATTGTTACTTGATTTAATAATTATATTTAAAACTTTTAAAGCTGTTTTTCAAACCAAAAATATCAATGTTTCCAATCAATTATCAAGAGATTTTTTTAATGGAGAAAATTGAAAAATAATATAAAAACAAAGCCTTTGAGTTGATTTTCAAAGGCTTTGTTTTTAATAAGACTATTTCAAATATCTAAAATCTTGACCGTTTTCAAGTTTTAATAATGATTCATAGATAAGTTTAATAATACTTTCTACATCATTTTTATGAACGGTTTCAACTGTGGTGTGCATGTATTTTAATGCCAATGAAATCAATACAGAAGCTACTCCTTCATTAGAATAAGCAAATGAATCCGTATCTGTTCCTGTAGAACGTGAACATGCTGCTCTTTGGAAACTGATTTCTTTTTCAGTTGCAGCATCCATCACATGTTTTAACAGATTGTTTTGCACTGCTGGACCGTAACTTAACACTGGACCTTTACCCGCTGCTAAATCACCTTGTGTTTTTTTGTCGTAAAATGGTGACTGTGTATCGTGGCAAACATCTGTGATTATAGCAACATTTGGTTTTAATTTATGTGCAATCATTTCTGCACCTCTTAAACCTATTTCTTCTTGTACTGCATTTACAACATACAATGTAAATGGTAAATTTACATTATTTTCTTTTAATAAACGAGCTACTTCAGCAATCATAAATCCTCCAATACGGTTATCTAAGGCTCTACCAACGAAGTAGTTATTGTTCATTACAAAGAAATCTGCATCAAAAGTAATTACAGTTCCAACATGAATTCCTAAATCCAGTACTTCTTGTTTTTTGCTACATCCTGTATCAATACAAATGTTCTTTAAAGTAGGAATAGGTTCTTTTTCACTTTCACGTACATGAATTGCTGGCCAGCCAAAAATACCTTTCACAATTCCTTTATCTCCATGAATATTTACTCGCATAGATGGTGCAATCTGTTGGTCAGAACCACCATTTCTACGAACATAAATATATCCATCTTCAGAAATAAAGTTCACATACCACGAAATTTCATCAGCATGTGCTTCAATTACAACTTTATACTCTTGTCCAGGATTAATTACACCAACAACTGTTCCATAAGTATCAACAATATGTTCGTCAATATACGGACGAATATAATCTAACCAAATTTGTTGTCCTGACCATTCAAATCCAGTTGGTGATGCGTTATTTAGGTATTTTTCAAGAAAACTTAAACTATTCTCGTTAATCATATTATACTATATTTATTCGAAATTGTACTTTATTTATTCAGTTTTCAAAAATAAGGATTTTATTTAAGATTTAAGATATTAGATTTTAGACTTAAGACATTAGAAAATGGTTTAAAGAAATTTGATATCTACAATCTAACATCTATAATCTAATATCTCCCATTACAATGGAATATTCCCATGTTTCTTAAATGGAGTTTTAACCGACTTGTTTTCAAGCATTTTAAAACCTTTAATTAATTTAATTCTAGTTTCTGAAGGCATAATTACTTCATCTACATAACCTCTTGCGGCAGCTAAATATGGGTTTGCAAACTTTTCGGTATAGTCGTCAATTTTTTCTTGCAGTTTTTCCTCTTTATTTTCAGCATCTGCAATTTCTTTTTTGAAAATAATTTCAGCTGCGCCTTTTGCACCCATAACTGCAATTTCGGCAGTTGGCCAAGCAAAATTTAAATCAGCACCAATATGTTTTGAGTTCATAACATCATAAGCACCACCATAGGCTTTACGTGTTATTACAGTAATTCGAGGAACTGTAGCCTCAGCAAAGGCGTATAAAAGTTTAGCACCATGTGTAATAATTCCATGCCATTCTTGGTCGGTGCCAGGCATAAAACCAGGTACATCTTCAAGTACTAATAATGGAATATTAAAAGAATCGCAAAAACGAACAAATCTTGCAGCTTTTGTACTTGCATTAATATCTAAAACTCCTGCTAATACTGCTGGTTGATTCCCAATTATACCAATACTTTTACCAGCCAAACGAGCAAATCCTGTGATGATATTTGAGCCATAATCAGGTTGTGTTTCAAAAAAAGTGTTCGTGTCAACTATTTCATTTATAACCTCTTTCATATCATAAGGTTGCGTTGCTATAGCTGGCACTACCAAGTCAAGCTGAGGTCTGATTTCGGGTTCTGTACTTTGATAATTTAAATAAGGAGGTTTTTCGGTACAGTTTAATGGCAAATAACTTAAAAGTTTTTTTATGCCATTAATACATGCAATTTCACTTTCAAAGGCAATATGTGCTACACCACTTTTGGTACTATGTGTAAAAGCTCCTCCTAATTCTTCGGATGTAACTTGTTCGTGAGTAACAGTTTTAACCACATTTGGCCCAGTTACAAACATATACGAACTGTTTTCAACCATAAAAATAAAATCAGTAATAGCCGGTGAATAAACTGCACCACCAGCACACGGACCAAGTATTGCTGAAATTTGTGGTACAACTCCCGAAGCTAATGTATTTCTGTAAAAAATATCAGCGTAACCGCCTAAACTTACTACACCTTCTTGTATTCTTGCACCACCAGAATCATTTAGCCCAATTACTGGGTAACCATTTTGCATGGCAAGGTCCAATATTTTACATATTTTTTGGGCATGAGATTCAGAAAGTGCGCCACCAAAAACTGTAAAATCTTGCGCATAAACGTAAACAGGTCTGTTTTGAATTGTGCCATATCCAGTAACAACTCCATCACCGAGATAAACCTCGTTTTCCATTCCAAAATCAACACAACGATGGGTAACAAATTTGCCTATTTCTTCAAATGATTCATCATCTAATAGTAAGCTAATCCTTTCTCTTGCAGTAAGTTTACCTTTGGCATGTTGTGCTTCAATGCGTTTTTTGCCTCCACCTAATAGTGCATCTTGGTTTAGCTTATCAAGTTGTTGGAATTTGTGGATATTACTTTTCATACTGGCCAATTAAAAATGTTTGCACAAGTACGAATTTGTTTGAATTTAGGTTTAAAAAATAGTTAAGGGTTTAGAGTTAAGAGTTTTTAATTATAAAATTTATCTTGGAACTCTAAACCCTTAACTCTCAACTAAAATTTATTCACCGCATGTCTAATTGCTAGTAATTTTTCAAGCAAGCCTCTTAATTGGTCAAGAGGAAGCATATTTGCACCGTCAGATTTTGCCAATGCAGGCATTGGGTGAGTTTCAATAAATATACCATCAGCGCCAGTTGCAATAGCAGCTTTCGCTATTGTTTCAATTAATGCTGGTTTGCCACCAGTTACACCAGTTGTTTGGTTTGGTTGTTGTAAAGAGTGTGTAACATCCATCACCACAGGTACTCCATGTGCTCTCATAGCGGGGATATTTCTAAAGTCAACAACCATATCGCCATAGCCAAACGTATTTCCTCTATCAGTAAGCATAGCAAGTTGATTGCCAGATGCAAGTACTTTTTCTACTGCAAATTTCATTGCTTCTCCTGACATAAACTGACCTTTTTTAATATTTACAGCTTTGCCCGTTTTAGCCGCTGCTTCAATTAACTCAGTTTGGCGACATAAAAACGCAGGAATTTGTAACACATCTACATATTGAGCAGCAATTGCAGCTTCATGCGATTCGTGAATATCAGTTACGGTTGGTACACCATATACTTTACTTACAGAAGCTAATATTTCTAATGCTTTTTCATCACCAATGCCTGTAAAAGAATCAGGACGAGTTCTGTTAGCTTTTCTATATGAACCTTTAAATACATAAGGAATTTTAAATTCGTCAGCTAATTCTTTGATATGTCCAGCAATATCATGTGCCATATCGTGACCTTCAATAGCACATGGTCCAGCTAACAAGAAAAAATTATTACTATCAGTATGCGAAAGTTTAGGTATAGCAATCATAAGTTAAATTCAGTTATCAATAATTCGTTATACAAAAGAATAAATTTAAGAGCGTATTCCCAACTATTCTACATCTCATTTTTAGTCATCTCAAAAAATAATTCTCTACCTAAGCGTGGTTTCACAGACAAATCTGTTATTTCCATTGTTTCAATTTTAAATTTTTCCTTAAACAATTCAATATACTCTTCTTTGTATCCACCAAATGGAGGCTTGTCGTCATTTAATTTGTCATGAAAAAGTAGCCCAACTAATTTTCCGTTGCCATTAATTATACTATGCATTTTATTTACATAATTTTCTCTAAGTGTTGGATTCAATGCACAGAAAAAAGTTTGTTCAATAATTAAATCAAATTTTTCTTCTAAATCAAAAAAGTTTTTGTGATGAATATTACCTTTAGGGAAATTAGGATTTTTTGAAATGAAATTTTCAATAGGAGCTAGAGCAAAATCTAATATATGAACATTATTAAACCCATTTTCAAATAACCATTCAGCTTCATAACCATTTCCAGCACCAGGAATAAGTATTTTAATTGTCTTATTTTGGATTGATTTAAAATAATTTTTCAATGGTGGAGAAACTTGTCCTAAATCCCATCCAAAGTCATTTGTAACATATCTATTATGCCAATAATTATCGCTTAAATCCAAGTTTTTCATTAAATATTAATTTTATTATAACAAGATTCGTTAAAATAATTGTTATTTCTACAAAAAAACATATTTTTGTAGCATCTATATAACAATAGTTAAACAAACTACAGAATAATATGAGCGATTTAGATATTAATAAAGAGGCTGGTAACAAAGAAGAAGGCAAAAATAATCGTAAGTTTTTACTTATAGGTTTTATTATTTTATTACTTGCTATCAATGGAATTCAATATTTTATGGGTTCTAAAAAGGATGAAAAGATAGAAAAACAAGTAATTGAATTGAAAGAAAGTGATACCAAAATCAAAGCTTTGTCACATGAATTAGATTCTTTAGAAAATGAGATAAAATCTAAAATTGATGAAATTACAAAGTTAGGTGGAGATGTAACTTCTTTACAAGCACAATTAGCTCAATTACAAAAGGACAAAGCAACATTAGCATCAAATGCTGCAACAGCTAAAAAGAATTATGCATCAATCGCTGCTAAATTAGATGGCTTAAATGCTATGCTTCGTGATAAGGATGAAGAAATTGAAAAATTGAAAAAAGAGCAAGAGCATTTGTTCAACGAAAATACTGGTTTAAAAACTACTATCGTTAAAAAAGATTCAGCATTCACAGAAGTTGATAAAAAGAAACGTGAATTAGAAGAATTAGTTGATAAAGCTAAAGTGCTGAAAGCTACTGATATCAAAGTGGTTGCTGTTAGTAAAAGAAATAAAGAAAAAGTTGATACTAAGCATACTGAAGAGGAGTTTAAAGCAAAAAATATCGATAAGTTAAATGTTGTATTTAAATTAGCTGATAACAAATTAGCTAAAGTAGAAAGTAAAGAAATTTTATTAAGAGTTTTAGGTCCGGATGGAGCTGCTTTAAATAATGGTGATTCATTCAAATATCAAGGAAAAGATATTTATTTCTCTACAAAATACACACATTTCTTCGATAACAAAGAGGGAACTCCAATTACAATCTCATTTTCTAAAGGTTCTGAGTATTTAAAAGGAGGTCACACAATAGAGTTATATTGCGAAGGTCAATTAATCGGAACTCATAGTTTTAGAGTAAAATAATTAAAACTATATATGATATAATGTTAGGGGAGACGAAAGTTTCCCCTATTTTTTTGCCTAATTTTTAAGATAAATTTAGAATACTTTTTGAAATACAAATAAAAAAGCTTACTTTTGAAGTTCTTATTCTAAAAACTAAAAATCTATTTTAATGGGTTTCAAAAATCAGTACGAGACAGTATTCATCTTAACTCCCGTTTTATCTGAGGCTCAGATAAAGGATTCTGTCGACAAATTTAAAGCAGTACTTACTAACGCAGGAGCCGAGTTAGTACACGAAGAAAATTGGGGATTACGTAAATTAGCTTACGAAATCGACAAAAAAACTACAGGTCACTATTTCCTTTTGGAATTCAAAGCTGAGCCTACAGTTATCAACACTCTTGAAGTTGAATATCGCAGAGATGAACGCATTATGCGTTTCTTAACACTTGCATTAGACAAGTTTGCTGTAGAATTCAATGAGAAAAAACGTAAAGGTTTGATCGGTAAAAAACAAGAAGCAGCTGTAGTAGCTTAAATTTTCTAAAGAGATGACAAAACCAACTAACAATGCCAAAAATGGCGGCAGGACTACATTAGTAAATGAGCCTGTAAATGCACAAAAAAACGAAGCGAGAAAAAAATATTGTCGTTTCAAAAAGTATGGTATTAAGCATGTTGATTACAAAGATGCTAACTTCCTTCTTAAATTTGTAAACGAGCAAGGTAAATTATTACCAAGACGTTTAACTGGAACTTCACAAAAATTCCAGAAAAAAGTTTCTCAAGCAGTTAAAAGAGCACGTCATTTGGCTTTAATGCCTTATGTAGCTGATCAACTTAAATAATCAATACTACGATGGACGTTATTTTAAAAGAAGATATAAAAGGTCTTGGCTACAAGAATGATGTAGTTAAGGTTAAACCAGGTTTTGGACGCAATTACCTTATTCCACAAGGTTTTGCTACATTATCTACTGAAAGCTCTCGTAAAGTTTTAGCTGAAAACTTAAAACAAGCTGCTCACAAAGCTGAAAAAATCAAAACTGAGGCTTTAGCTCTTGCTGCTAGTTTAGAAAACTTAACTGTTGAAATCAAACAAAAAGTTGGTGATAACGGTAAAATTTTCGGTAAAATTACTACATTACAAATCTCAGATGCACTTAAATTAAAAGGTATCGAAGTAGACAGAAAGAAATTATCTTTCGTTGCTGATGAGGTTAAAACTGTTGGTGTTTACACAGCACATGCTGATATTCACAAAGAAGTTAAACAATCTTTCAAATTTGAAGTTGTTGCTGAGTAATTTTTATTTACTTAGTTAAATTATTGAAAGGGGTGATAGAAATATTACCCTTTTTTTTATTTCTGTACTTTTTATATATTTGAAAATATATAAAAGAATGTTATCATGGCTATTAAAGGACAAATATTAACTAATCCGGATACGGGAGATATTTATGAATTTTTAGAAACTGCAAAAGATACAAATGGAGAATATATAAAGGTTAAAATGACCTTAAATACAAAAGGGGAGTTGGTACCTAATCATTTTCATGTGTTACAAGATGAATCTTTTGAGATACTTTCAGGTAATATGACCGTTTGGTTGGATAATAAGTTACAAACCGTAGCGTCGGGGAATAGTATATTTTTGCCTAAAAATGTTGCTCATAATCACTATAATGCACACGATGAAGCTTTGGTGTATATTCACAAAGTATCGCCAGCATTAGATTTTGAATTTTTACTTGAAAACTTAATAGGTTTAACAGCAGATGGTAAAATGAAAAATGGCAAAGCTGGGCTGGTTCAAGAATTGGTTACTTTGAAATATTTAGACTCAAAATCTTATCTTGCTGATATTCCAGTTGCTGTACAAAATGTACTAATGAATTTAGTAGCTCCAATAGCAAAATTGTTTGGTTATAGAGCCATTTATAAAAAGTATTCTGGTTTTGAAAAATAAGTTTTTTGAACGAAACTAAGCATTTGAAATAGTTTAGTTTCGTTCATTTACTATTTCCAGAATCTTTTTTCTTCTTCTTTTAAATCATGAATAAGTTGCTTTGCACTTACTGCTGTGTTTTCATTTTCATTCAATGTAAAAACACCAATTTTTACTCCATCATCAGCCATATCTGGTAGCCAATCAACTAAAAAATCATGGAAATCTACTTTTTTAGGCGACATTTTAGCCCATTTACCAACACAACAAAAGGAAGCAAATTCTTTGTCAGTCCAAAAATGAAAAACAGGATTTTTACCATTTTCATCCACTACTATTGACCAATTATCTTCATTATCGGCTAATGCCCATAATTCTTCTTTTGCTACAATTCGTTTTATGAAAAATGAATATCTCTCGGCTACAGTTTGTTTTAATGCAAGTTTGAATTTATAATTATTTATTTTATCGTCCATTATTGTAATCTATTATCTTAATTTAAAGTTAAATAAAAAAGCCGTAGTTTGTTTTAACTACGGCTTTAAAATATATTTTAGTTACTGTCTATTTTTTTGCACCACTAGTTTCACACTTTTTAATGTTATCTAGCGCATACTTATTGGTAGCATCTATTTCTTTTACTTTATTCCAATAAACTAAACCATTAGTACAGTCTTTAACGCTTACGAAGTGATAACCCATAAATGAATAAGCTTCCAATAATTCAGCTTTATATTTAGTTATATCACCCTTGCTTAATTCAATAAATTTTTCGAAGAATGGTTTTGCTAACCAAAGTTTTGGAGTTGTTTTGCCTAAGTCAATTTGTTCTTTAACTCTAGCTCTCCAAATATATCCTGATGGTGATTTTGGTGCAGCAACGATTAATTTACCCAATACTGTATCAGCTTTTACTTGATCTTTCAATAAATAGTATGAAATACCAATACTTAATAATTCTTTGAATCCTTTAGGTCTTTGATTTACAAATCTTTCATAAGATTCAGCTGCTTTTTGATATTTTTTTGCTTTGAAATAACTATCTCCAATAGTTGAAAGTAACTGAACTTTAGATGTATCTAATGAATACGCTTTGTCAAATTGAATAATGGCTAATGAATCATTATTTAATTTAGCATATGATTTACCCAAATATTCGTAATCTAAAGCGATGAAATTTTTTGCATCCTCTTTTGCAAAAAATGCATCAAGGCTATTTTTTGCAGCATTAAAATCACCTGTTTCATAATATGAATATCCAAGAATTCTATTTATAATTGGCTTATCTAATTGCGATTGAACATTTTTCAATACTTCAATTGACTTTAAATAGTCTTTAGCTGAATATAAAAACTGACCATAATTAAGTTTAGTTTTTATATCATCATCTGAACGCTCAATGAATTTTTTGTAGTTTTCAAGTGCTTCTTTTGGACGACCAGCTTTGATATACAATTCACCTAATTCTCTGTATCCTGGCGAGTAAGTTGAATCGGCTTGAACACCTTTAATAAATAAATTTAAACCTTCTGTGTAATTTTTTGAATACACATAAATTTGTCCTTTTCTAATTAATGTTTTAGCAGAATTTGGATTAACATTCAAGGCATTGTTATAGTTTTCAGCAGCAGCTGAACCATTACTTTGCCATAAATAAATGTCTCCAAGTAATACATGTGCATCAATCATATTTCTATCATATACTAATGCTTTTTCTTTCAAGATACTTACTGCTAAATCGTAGTTCTTTTTCTCATATTTAGCATAAGCTTCTGCTATTTTGTAATACATAATTGCATTACGTTTGCCAAATGAAGTTGCTAAATCAAACTTCACTTTTGCTGCGTCTGCATTTCCATTAATCCATTCAATAGTACCTAATCCAACATAGTTTAGAGGATTTTTATGGGCTGCAGCAACACCTTTATCAAAATATTCTTTAGCTTTTGTTAAATCATTATCTCTTAGCGCTAAATCACCTAAATAGTACAATGCATTTGCATCATTTGGTGATTTTTCCAACACTTTATTAAATTCATTTTTTGCACTTGTATATCTTTCTATGTCAATATACTTCAATCCTTGTTCAACTGTTTGTGAAAATACATGTGAACTAATTAATAATGCAATGGCTAAAATACTTTTTTTCATAGTTATTTAATTTGTGATGAATTATTAAGTTCATCTATTTACTCAAATATCAATCCTAAAATTACTGAAATTGTATAAATTTAGAATTATCTTTTAAAATTTATTAATCTTATTGGTGCTGTAGCAGGGTATAAACCTGATTTTAACACAATTCTTTGTCCTTTATCTCCAGCTAGATAGGCTGCAAAACCAGTTCCTAATCCATTTCTAGGTTCTCTACTAATTACATACAGTTTTCTAGTTAATGGATAGAAATTTTGTGCTACATAAGCTTGATAAGGCTGAAAATATTCACTTTCATCATTTGGGTTGTCATATTTGCTAACTCCAACAACTTTTATTTTTTTTAAAAAACTAAGCATTGTTGTATCGTCTCTATCGCTTACCCAATTCATGCCAATTATACCTATTGCATCTTTATGTTTTGCTACATAATCAATTACATTTTTATTACTTCCAGATACAAAGAGATTTTTATTTTCTAGATTTAATTTAAGATTTTCCTTTGCATAGCGCAAATTGCTTCCATTGTCTTGGTCAAATGTAATTACAATAGAGTTGTTACTGTTTTGTTTGTTAATTTCAGACCATTTTGTGATTTTACCAGACATTATATCTTTAATTTGGTTTAATGTAAGGAGGGAATCAGGGTTTGAAGGGTTGGTAATAAATGTAACACCATCAGTAGCAATGTGTAAAGTTCTTGCAGTAATTTGACGGGTTGAAAAGTATTTTAATTCATCTTTATTTAATTCTCTAGTAATAAAAATAAGCCTTGAGCTATCTTGAAGAAAAGCACGAATAGCATATTCTTCAGGTAAATATTTAATATTAATTTTTGCGTTTTTATATGCCGATTGAAAAGAAGCAAGTTCAGCATCAAGTAAAGGAGCGTAACTTTCGTCGGCTATGATATTTATTTCGCCAGAAGTTGGAGTATCTAATACTTTGCTATTATTTGATCCGCAGGCAAATAATTGTGATAAAGTAATCAGGATTAATATTTTTTTTAACAAGTTCATATTTATACCTCGTCCTTTTCTGATTTGTATTTAAGATAAAATCTATACATTCTGAATATGCCGTAAAGTAAAATTACTACACCAAGCAATGTTTTATACATTTGCGGCATTTGTAGCATTTTTCCTGCTACTAAAATAAAAATGCCTAAGGCTGTGTAACTCACAGCAACAAAGGCATTTAATATTAATGGTAAATTTGAAAGTATATTTTTCAAACTGAATAAATTTATTCTGATAATTGAAATCTAACAGGAATAGTAACTTTGTTTACTTTAACAGATTTACCACCTACTTTACCTGTTGTCCATTTGGGCATTATTTTAACAACTCTTAATGCTTCATTGTCAAGTAATTCATCAACTCCTCTTGCAATTTTGATATTAGATAAACTACCATCACTTTCTACAGAAAACATTACTTGAACATTACCACCAATTCCCATTTTGATAGCCTGTCTTGGATAAACTAAGTGTTTTGCAAAGAATTCATTCATTGCACCATAACCACCAGGGAACTCAGGATTTTCTTCAATATCAGATAGGTCGTACTCTGGTTCTTTTTCAATCTGAATTGGTTGTTCTTCAGGCTCAGCATCAAAAGTAACAGGACCATCTAAATGTTTTACACCTTCTTGGTCTTTGGCACCAGCATTTGAACTATCTATTTCCTCCATAGTATTCAGTTTTGTAGCTAATTCTTTTAAATTAGGTTCATAAACTGGATATGCTTTAGTTTCTAATTTTTGTTCTTTAGGTGGTGGTGGAGGAACATCATCTTTTGGTTTTTCAACCGGAGCTTTTTTATTATTTACCCCTTTAGGGATATCTTTAAATTCAAAGACTTCTTTTTTACTATTTTTAAATTTGATATATAAAAAGCTAGCTATTAAAGAACCTCCAAATATAGATACACCAATTAGTAGAGCTAAAGCAACGTTTTTCCCATAAAGCTGTCTCAAATAGAAAGCTCCATATAATTTATTTTTCTTGTCAAAAATTATTTCTGACCAAGATTTTTTAATTAATAAATCTGCCATAATACGTTACTTATTTATAAGCTTCTAAATAAGTTTTTTCTTCTGGAGTAATATCTCCAACTGAGTAAAATTTTATACCAGTTATACGTAATTCGTCAATTGCATCAACCATATTTTTAAAACGAGATTTGTTGGTTGGTTTTACAATTACAACTACATCTGGTCCCAAATTTTGCAATTTTTCATTTAATAAACCTCTAAGTCCTGCAGCACTATAATCAGTTTTGTTTACTTTAGGTTTATTTGCTAACATACCAATATACCATTTAATTTGATCCTTTTCATCTAAGAAAATAGTGATGGTTTTTCCCTCATCAGTATTTGCTTTGTTTTCGTTTTTAGGATCTTTAATAGGCATTTGGATATCCATCTTTTGTGGCTTACTGAATGTTGTGGTTAACATAAAGAAAGTAATTAAAAGGAATCCTAAGTCAACCATAGGAGTCATATCTACTTTGGTTGATTGTTTTTTGGGGCCTTTTTTACCTTTTTTATTACCACCACTACTGGTGTCTAATTCTGCCATTGTATTTTATATTCTTAGTGAAAGAATTATTTCTTTTTTTGATTTGGATTTTCTTCTAACCCAGTTACAAAATAAAATTTACTGTTATACTTATCAACTATAGTGTTAATAACCTTTTGAGTAGCTTCATATTTTGTGTCTTTATCACCTTTCAAACCTAATTTAAGATATGCTTTAAGTGAAAAGCTGTAATTAATCCAATCTCCAAGTTGGTTATTCGTACTATCGTAAGGAATACCACTTTGCTTATAATTTTTGCGTTCAAAAGGAGGCAATTTTAATAATTGAGAAAGTTCTTCAACTGAAACTCCAACCGAACTCATATTTGCAAATTCTTGTTTTTCAGCATCTGTAAACTTAATATTATATTTAGCTCCCATTGATTCTAAAACATCTCCTCTTAGATTTGGGTCATCAACAGAGAAAAAAGCTCTACCTTCTTTATCTAAAGAAATAATCATTACATCATCTTGCTCTAATTTTTTCTCAGAAATTGAGGTAGGTGTATCTACAACTACTGGCTCATCTGGTTTAAATGAGGTAGTTAAGATAAAGAATGTAAGCAATAAGAAAGCAACGTCACACATTGCAGTCATATCTAATGATACATTCTTTCTAGGTATTTTAACTTTTGGCATTTTGAATCGATTATAGTAATGAACTTATTGAACCAAAATTCTCAAATAATAAATAAGAATTATTCTTATTTATTGTGTGATGAGAAGTTTTGTGTAATGCTCATTCCTGCTTCGTCGATGCTGTAAGTTAATGTATCAATTTTACTTGTAAAGAAGTTATAAGCAATAATTGCAACTGCTGATGTACCGATACCGATAGCAGTATTGATAAGTGCTTCAGAAATACCAGTTGCAAGTGCAGATGCATCAGGTGCTCCAGCGTTTGACATAGCAGCGAATGCTTTAATCATACCAAGTACAGTTCCTAAAAGTGCAACAAGTGTAGCTACTGAAGCCATTGTAGAGATAATTGTTAAGTTTTTCTCTAACATTGGTAACTCCAATGAAGTAGCATCTTCTAACTCTTGCTGAATAGCAGCAATTTTTTGATCTTTTTCTAATTTAGTATCAACTGCAACTTCTTCGTATTTAGTTAATACAGCTTTAATTACATTACCTACCGAACCTTTTTGAACATCGCAAAGTGCTTTTGCTTCACTTATTTTATTTGCAGCTAATAATGATTTTACTTTTCTAATGAAAGTTTCAACTGAACCATTTCCATTTGCAGCATTTATTGTGAAAAAACGCTCAATTGAGAATACAAATACCATTAATAAAAATGACATTAATATTGGTACGATGAAACCACCTTTGTAAACCATACCTAAGTAGTTACCAGGAAGTGGGTGATTAGCATTGTCTCCACCTTCAAAGTTTGCACCATTTCCTAGAACCAATATAAATATTGCTATAGAAATTGCAATAATAACTGGTATTGCTACCAATGGGAAAATTGAACTGAAATTACTCTTTTCTGAGTTTTCTACTGTTGTTGAATTAACGTTAGTTGCCATTTGCGTTACTTATTTGAGTTTAAATTTATATTATAATTAAGGTTAATGCAGGGTTATTAATATTATTAGCAAAACTGATAATAAGTTTTTAATAAATTAGAAAAACAATATTAACGAATTGTTAATATTACACCTATTTAATGTTAAGTAAATGTTAACAACTGTTAGTTTGCCTTTTAATTTCTTATTTAGAACGATTCTTATTAAGTTTTATTGTGCAAAGTTTGCAAACTTTTAAATAATAAACAAGGAATCTCTACTAAATCTATATATTTAATTAATGGTTAATCTTAGTTAATTTACTTTTTATCGATTGTACCATAAATTAGTATATTTTCAAATGTAATTGATTCAAATTAAACATTTGACAAGGATGAGGTGAATAGAATAAAAATATCGGTAAAGTATAGTAAAAGTAGGGATGTAAAAATGCCATTTGTAATTAAACAAATGGCATTTGAGTTTTGGGGCAAAATATTAAAGACTAAGCTCTTTTCACATTAATTGCATTCAAACCTTTTTTTCCTTCTGAAATATCAAAAGAAACTGCGTCGTTCTCACGAATTTTGTCCACTAAACCTGTTACGTGAACAAAAACTTCTTGTCCTGACTGATCATCTTTGATGAAACCAAAACCTTTAGTTTCATTAAAAAATTTTACTGTACCTGTACTCATTTTGTAATAATTGAATTTTTATTTGCTAAAAGTATATTTAATTACGTAAAGGGTAAAACATTTTTATAACTATTTTTTAGTTTTAATAAAAAAATAATATAATAAATATGATTGGTAAATATAATATACTATTTGTACCTATTTTCTTGTTTTTCTATTCATGTGAAAGCAAGAAAGAAAATAATAAGAACTCAAATAAAGATGACGAGCAAACACAAACTTTATCTGAAACGAGTATTGAGAATAAGAAAGACTTCGCATTAATGCCATTCGAAGAGGATACTTTAGATTACGAACATGCTGTAATAGATAATTTTTCTAAACCTATTACAGATACTGTTATCATTTCAAATAAAAAACAGAATGAAGAAACTACTTTATTTATGAAAAGTAGTTTTACTATTCGAATTAAACCAAAATCATTTACTTATGATGATGGAAAACCTGTAAATGAAGATGTGAAAGTTGTGTTTAAAAATTTAGAACCTGCTGCATGTATTGCTACCAACAATATTAACATGAATTATGATTCTGCTGGTACAAATTATCAATTACAAAGTGCGGGTATGTTTAGTGTAGAATTATTATGTAAATCAGGTAGAATTATTAAAATAAAAAAAGCTATTGAAGTAGTTAAAAATAATGTTAAAAATCCTGAGGATTATAATATTTATCAATATCAAAAATCATCAAGTTCGTGGAAATTTGTAAAAAATGTAATTCAGAAAAATAATTCAAACCAATTTATTCAAAATGAAATAATTGAAGCTCCAGTTAAACCTAATAAAAAAGATTTTGTGTTTGATATGGATGTAGATATAAGTAAACATGAAGAATTAAAAGCTTTTAAAAATATAGTGTGGCAATATGCATCTGTGTCAAAATATCCTGACCCTAAAAATAATCAATGGATATTCGATGAAAATTGGAAATCTGCCCAAATATTAAGTTACAATAAAGCAAAAAATCAATATTTATTAAAACTTAGTAATAATAAAAAAGCATTTGAAACTGTGGTTACTAGGGCTTTACAAGGTGCTGATTATGAATTAGCCATGAAACAATTTAGTTCATTCAAAAGCAATAGAAAAAACTCTTCAAAAATAACTGAAGCTGTAACTATTAATATCAATGAAACTGGTATCTATAATATTGATAAAATTAACTTTTTGAAAAATGCTTATAAAGTTGAAGCATCAATGTATTACAATAACAAACCAATTATTGATGGGCAGGTTTATTTAATCTATAATAACGCAGTGAATGTAATTAATTTTAGTCCGAAGGGTATCAACTCATGGGATAAATTTGCTTTTGAATCTAACATAAATGATAATTTACTTTTATATATTGCAAAAGATGGTACTTTGGCTTATGCTTCTCAAAATCAATTTGATATAATAAAGAAACAAAAGCACAAAAGCTATCGTTTTACACTTTCAAAAATTCCAGTTAAAATTAATAATGCACTTGAATTACAAAATTGGATTAAAAGTATCTAACCTAATACTATTTATTTTTTGTGTTTTTCTAGGTTTAAATGAACTTAAGGCACAAAAAATAAATGTTTTAACAATTGAAAAAGATAACCTTTGGGGTGCCATTGATTATAATGGAAATCTGTTGATAAAACCTCAATATAATGAAGCATTATTTTTTAATAAAAATAAACTAACTATTGCCCATTTAAACGGCAAAGAGGGTGTAATTAATATTGAAAACAAAACTATTGTAAAATTTAATTACAAGGAATTGTATTGGTTAAATGATAGTCTACTGGCTGCTTTAGCTGATTCTGCATGGGGAGTAATAAATCTTAGCAATAGATGGATTATTGCGCCTAAATTTCAAGAAGTTAATATTCAAAATGAATTTATTTGGGTATATACTAAACATCATCAAGGTATATACAATATAAAAGGTAAGTTGATTATTCCACCTGTTTTGATGAAATCAGAGTTATTGGCTAATTATTTTATTGTTGAAAATAAATCATTAAAAAAAGGTGTTTTTTCGCTAGAAGGGAAAGAGTTACATCCAATTAATGCAGATAGCATAAAATTTATGAATGATACAGTTGTTGCAGTAAAAAAAGATATATACTGGCAACATCATGTTTTAGGGAGAAAAACTCAAAATAAACTGAATTTTAAGTATATAAAAAGATTAAATGAGTATTTAATAGAATTTGGATTTTCATCAAAATCTAAAGCAATTGGATTATTAGGTAATACTCAACTTTTAACAGATACTTTGATTTATCATATTGATAATGAGTTAGAAAAAGGTTTTGTTTTGGCTCATGGTAAAAACAAAGTATATGTTATTTCATCAATTGGAAAGCTTTTGTTTTTAACTAATGCTGAGAGGGTTAATTATTTAGGTGAAAATTTATGGTCAATTAAAGAACATCATAAACAATGGCAACTTTTTGCTATTGATGGTCAAATTTTAAGTAATAATGAATGGAATGAAATGTTGCCATTTAACAAACTTGGTTTTGGACTTGTAAGAAAAGATTCACTTTGGGGCTTAATTAATAAAAAAGGAAAAGTTGTTTTAGATCCAATATATCATGTTGTAGAATTTGAGGGAAATAGAGTTAAAGCACATTTCTCAAAAACAAGTAATCTTTTTGAAATAAATAATCAAAATGAACTAGAGCAGTTGTTTTCAAATATGCACACTTTACATATTGTTAATAGCAAAGAAGTAGATAATAAACAAAATCAAAAAAATAATATTGAGCTTAAACCTGTGTATGGTTCAAATTTAAAACATCAGATATTTGAAACAGTAATAAATGGAGTAAACTTAAAAGTGTTGGATTTGAAAGAAGTTTTAAATAATTCAAGTTATAAATGTATTGATTTAAATAAACATTGGGGGTATATTGATGAAAGTGGTAGGATTTGGAATAGTTTTAAAGAAAATTTAAAATCAACAGTAAAATTACATTATAATTTTATTGGAAAGTTTTCAAATGGTTTAGCAACTGTATGTTTAGCAGAAAGGGCTGAAAATGTGCAATCAAATCAATATAATTTAAAAGGTTGGATTGAGAAAAATACAGAATTCAATAAAATTGGTAAATGGGGAGTTATAAATACAAAAAATGAAATTGTAATCAATCCTGAATATGATTTAATTAAGCCATTTAACAATGGAATAGCTTGGGCAATGAAAAATAATTTTTGGGGAGCAATAAATACCAAAGGAGAAGTTGTAATACCATTTTTATATAATGATATGAACCAAGTGGCTAACAATGATTCATTATGGGTAGTTACAGAAAATTCTTATACTCAGGGAATTGTTGATTCTTTAGGTAATGTGTTGGTGCCAGCTATTTTTTTAGATGTTAAGGTACCTACAGAGGGTAAATCAATAGTTAAAACTAATTTAGGTTGGCAGATTTTTGATGTAAAAAAACAAAAAATACTTCCTTCAGTATATGATGAAATTTTACCATTTATGGATAGTTTAGCTCCTGTGCGTTTGCAAAAAAAATGGGGGTTTGTTAATCATAATGGAGAACTTGTGATTAAATGTAAGTATCAAAAGGTGAGTCACTTTTATAATGGAAATGCTTATATTAAAAATGATAAAGGATATGATGTAATTAATAAAAAAGAGGAAAAAGTTGCTTTCTTGGATGCCGAAAATATAAAAGAGAATAATTATAAAATTATCATTGCTGAAAAAAATAAGCTTTGGGGTATTGCAAATCATAACGGAACTTGGATAGTTGCTCCAAAATATCTACAAATTGAATCTTTCAATAATTTTAACTTAGCTATTGCGCATCTCGAACATAAAAAATTAGTTTTATTGCACTCACTAGGTCACCATATACATGAACATCATTTTGAAGAGATAAAACCATTTGTAAACGGATTAGCATTGGTTAAATTTGGAGAAAAATGGGGGTATATTGATACTTTAGGTGTTTATAAATTACATCCAAATTATCAAGAAGCTTGGCCTTTTGAAAATGGAAAAGCATTCGTTAAGATTGATAATCAGTATTTTGTGATAAACTTAAAAGGTGAGAAGCTATCAGAAGCCTTGAATTTAGAACATGTAAAAAAAGCTAGCAATGAATTTATTGAAGTAGAAAATAAATCACATTATTTGTTTTATAATCAATTAGGTGCTGAAGAAATTTCTATTAATAAAGAAGATTGGGAGTTAATTGCAAGTTTTGAAAATGAGAAAGCTATTTTATATCATAAATGGAAACATGAATATCAATTTATTGATAAACAAGGTATAAAATTATTTGGTAAAACATTTGAAGAATGTAAACCATTTACTAATAGTTATGCATCGGTTAAAAAAAATAATTTTTGGGGAATGATAAGTGAATCGGGTACACAATTGCTTGATTTTAAATATGATAAAATTGAAAATTTAAATTCTGGTTTCATTAAAATAATTTCCAATCACAAAGTTGGATTATGCTCAAATTCAGGCAGGTGGATTTTTCCAGTAATTGCTGAAAATATTCAATATATTGAAAATGGAATTTTTAAAATAGAAACTCAAAATACAATTAAGTATTGGCATATTTCAGGGAAGTGGATTTGGTAGTTAAAAGTTGTCAGTATTCAGTTATCTGTAATCAGTATGTTTTCTGAAAAATGAAAACTGAAAACTGAAAACTGAAAACTGAAAACTGAAAAAAAATTAAACTAAAATTTGTACCTTGCAATTGTATTGCCTTAAACAAAATGAGCGTTTAATGGTTAATCATTTAAATACCAAAAAACAAAATAATGCAAATAGAACCAGGCGAGCTTTTAGCAAAAATTGATATTCCTGAAGATTTACGTAAGTTGTCTGTAAACCAATTACCTAAGGTTTGTGAGGATTTGCGAAATTATATCATTGATACTGTTTCAGTTTATGGTGGACACTTTTCTGCAAGTTTGGGAGTGGTTGAACTCACTGTAGCTTTGCATTATGTATTTAATACACCTTATGACCAGTTAGTTTGGGATGTTGGTCACCAAGCTTATGGACACAAAATTTTAACTGGTCGTAGAAAAGATTTTCATACCAACAGACTTTATGGTGGAATTTCGGGTTTCCCAAAACGTTCGGAAAGTGAGTATGATGCTTTTGGGGTAGGGCATTCATCTACTTCAATATCAGCAGCTTTAGGTATGTCCGTTGCCTCTAAGTTACAAGGATTAGATGATAAGCATCATGTTGCAATTATTGGGGATGGTTCAATGACTGCGGGGATGGCATTTGAAGCATTAAATCATGCTGGGATTACTAATTCAAATTTATTAGTGATTCTGAATGATAATTGCATGGCTATCGACCCAAATGTGGGAGCATTAAAAGATTATTTGGTAGATATTACTACATCAAAAACTTATAATAAATTTAGAGATGAAATTTGGAAATCATTAGGGAAGATTTCAAAATTTGGTCCTAAAGTTCAAAAATTAGCTTCAAAAATTGAGTCAGGAATGAAGGCTACTTTGATGAAACAAAGTAACTTATTTGAAGGCTTAAATATCAGGTATTTTGGTCCAGTTGATGGGCATGATGTGAATCATTTAGTGCAATTATTAAATGATTTAAAAAATATTCCTGGTCCGAAATTGTTGCATTGCATTACAACGAAAGGTAAAGGATACGCACCTGCTGAAAAAGATCAAACCAAATGGCATGCACCAGGTAAGTTTGATAAAATAACTGGAGAGATTAAAAAGAAAGTTTTTGATACTCCGCAAGCTCCTCGTTATCAGGATGTATTTGGGCATACAATGGTAGAATTGGCGCAAGCTAATCCTAAAATTATGGGAATTACTCCAGCTATGCCATCTGGTTCATCATTAAATATTATGATGGAAGTAATGCCCGATAGAGCTATTGATGTAGGTATTGCTGAACAACATGCTGTAACTTTTTCGGCAGGTTTGGCTACTCAAGGTATGATTCCATTCTGCAATATTTATTCATCATTTATGCAACGTGGTTATGATCAAGTAGTTCATGATGTTTGTTTACAGAAATTACATGTGATTTTTTGTTTAGATAGAGCTGGTATTGCTGGAGCTGACGGACCAACACATCATGGGGCATTTGATATTGCATATATGCGTTGTATTCCAAATATGATTGTTGCATCTCCAATGAATGAGCAAGAGTTGAGAAACATGATGTATACCGCACAAGCTGTTGATAATGGGCCATTTACTATTCGTTACCCTAGAGGTAATGGTGTGATGCCAAATTGGAAAACACCACTTGAGATGATGGAAATTGGTAAAGGAAGAATACTGGTTGAAGGAGAAAATGTTGCCATTTTATCACTAGGTAGCATAGGTAATTTTGCAACAGAAGCATTAAGTCAATTATCAGTTGAAGGTATTAAGGTTGGGCATTATGACATGCGTTTTGCAAAACCTTTAGATACTAGTTTATTACATGCAATTTGTAAAAAATATAAGGCAATCGTAACAGTTGAAGATGGTTGTTTGGAAGGAGGTTTTGGTTCAGCAATTTTAGAATTTATGGCTGACAATGGATATACTAATACTGTAAAACGTCTTGGTATTCCTGATGAGTTTATAGAACATGGAGAGCAATCAGAGCTATATAATGAATGTCACTATGATACAAATGCTATTATTAACACAGTAAAATCGTTGGAAGTAACAGTGTTAGGTAAAGTGGTGGTTGGGTAAAGTTGTAAATTTAATAATAAATATAATTTTTAGTTTATTTATAATAAAATGTCATTAGCATATTCAGATTCAGGACAAGGTTTACCATTGGTATTATTACACGGATTTTGCGAGTCAAAAAGTTTGTGGAATCATTTTTTGCCCAATTTGAGTCAAAAATTTAGAGTAATTGCAATTGATTTACCTGGTTTTGGAGAAAGTAAATCGGTACAATTGCCTGAAATTGCTTCAATGGAATGGCTTGCTGAACAAGTTAAAACATTGCTTGATGAATTAAGAATCACACATGTTGTAATGATTGGTCATTCATTAGGTGGATATGTGACTTTGGCTTTTGCTAAACTTTTTCCTGATGCTTTACTTGGATTAGGCTTATTTCATTCAACAGCTTTTGCTGATACTGAAGAAAAACAAGCTAACAGAAATAAAACCATAGTTTATGTTGAAAACTATGGTGTTGAGGCATTTATACGTCCGTTTGTAGGAAATTTGTTTTGGCATACAAACCGAGAAAGATGCAAATCGGCCATTGAATTATTGTTAAATGATGGTTTAAATACTCCTCAACAATCAATAGTTTCCGTACAAAAAGGAATGCGTGATAGAGCTGATTCAGCTGAATTAATTGCTGAGATTGATATTCCAATTTTAATTATTGCAGGTAAAAATGATGGCTCAGTAAATTTTGCTGATTCATTAAAAATGAGTGGCTTACCAAAGTACTGTACAGCACATTTTATGCATTTTACAGGACATGCAGGAATGTTTGAAAGGGAAAAAGAAACCTTAAAATATGTAAGTGATTTTTGTGAAGGGATTTTGGGTTAAGTTGTTAGAAACTTAGTACAGCTAAATAATCACCTTCCTCAGTTTGTGAAATAACCTCACCTTTCAAACCAATTTCTTCGGCATGCATAAATAAAATATCTGCATTTAAATATAGCCAATCATAATTTGCAATATTGCCGTTGAAAGAAGTTTCGTATTCCATTTCACCATAATAGCCTCCATTTAAATCAATTTCCATTGAGCCATCTTCCTCAATAAACATGTAAGCAATATCTGCTGAAGTAAGATAAATTTTACCTTTTTCGCTAAGAAGTGATTTCAATTTTAAAAGAAATTTTTGGAGATTATCTATTTTTCCTGCCAAACCGATTCCATTCATTAACAGTAGGATAGTATCGAATTTTGATTCTGTATTAAAGTTTTCTAAAGTAGTATTTGCAATATTTTTTATTCCTCTTTGTTGCATTATTTCGCAACATAATTCTGATGGTTCTAAAGCTGTAACATCAATATTTTTTGATTGTAAATAATATGCATGCGGACCAACACCTGCGCCAATATCCAACACTTTTCCTTTACAAAGCTGCATGGTATATTGTTCAAATTCAGGCATTTCATCAAATGAACGAAATAAATATGAACATGGAATTTCTTCGTCTTCGGTGAGGTTTGTATTTACTGTTATAACAGCATTTTTATCCCCATCAAAATAAGCTTTACAAGCTAAACCAAATACATCTTCCATAAAATATTGAATAACATTAGAGTACAAAAATACTAAAAATGATTGGTTTTGGTTTGCACTTAATTTATTTTGTTTTGAGATTATATTAATTTAAAAGTTAAAAGATTGTTTTTTTTATAATGAAATCAATAAATTTTGTATTTTCGTTTAAACAAATAAACTTATAAAAATGGGAATTAGTAATAGTGCATCAAAACTTAGAGTTCTTATAGAAAAAGCTATTGAAGATCAGAAAATTACACATTATGAATATGATCAAATAATTCATATTGCAACTGAAGACAGCCAAATAGATGAACAAGAAAAAGCATTATTGGCTACTTTGCATGAAATGATTGAGTCTAAAATGGTAATTAGAACAGCGGAGTAAATGTTTTTTTAAAGCTTCTTTCCTTTTTATTTAAAAAGATAGAAGCTTTATTTTTTTTGATATTTTTTATTTTTTGGTGTGTAGATTAATTAAATGTATATTTGCAACCTTGTTACAAATACCTAACTCTTTTGATGTACTTAACCTCAATTATATTACTAGTTTGCTCATTTTCTGCAGGATTGGCAGTTTTAGCGCTACCAAAACTTGGCGAAAAAAACTTTAAAAACATACTTTCATTTAGCGGTGCATATTTATTCTCAATTACAGTAATTCATATTCTTCCTGAAATATTTGAAACAAGTACTTCGCATTTACAAATTGGTATTTGGGTGTTGGTTGGTTTCTTTTTTCAATTAATTCTAGAATTTTTTAGCGAAGGAGTAGAGCATGGTCATATTCATTCTCACGGACATGATCATGGGAAATTACCATTAACTCTTTTAGTCTCTTTAGGAATTCACTCTTTTTTAGAAGGGACATTGCTTGTACACCCTGAATCAATTCATGCACATCATGATGCTGATACTTTACTTTTTGGAATGGTTATGCATAAAATGCCTGAAGCTTTTGCTTTAATGGCAGTGTTAATGAGTGGTTTACAACATAGGTTAAAAGCAATTTTAGTATTGTTTGTTTTTTCTTTAACTACACCTGCTGGTATGTGGTTAAGTGAATTTATTTTTCATAATGGATTGGTAAATAAGCAAATATTTAATGCTTTGTTTGCTGTAGTAGCTGGTAATTTCTTACATATATCAACAACTATATTTTTTGAAAGTAGCCCCAACCATCATTTTAAAGCAAATAAATTATTACTTTCAATAGGAGGGGCTAGCTTAGCTGTGTTGGCTGAATTGTTTTTATAATTACCAAGTAATTCTATATTGTACCACAGGGAAAATTCCTAATTGTGGAATAACAACCATCTCTTTTCTAGCAATTACATAACTTTGCATAAAGTCATTTTTTCTATTTAAAATATTTTGAATATCCAAAGCCCATTCTTGTGTAGCTTTTTTCCCATTCATTCTAAAAGTAACTTTAAAATCTGTTCTGTAATAATTATTTAATTGTTTATCAAATGCTTTTTCATTATCATATACAGCTTGATTTTGGGCTATAGATTTTTGTAAGTCAATAGGTGTAACTCTTCTACCTCCAGCTAAAGTTGTTTTTATGTCAATTAATAATGAAGTTTTTTCACCTGTTTTAAATTCTTTACCAATTAATCCATTTGTTACAAAATTACCATTGAAGGCTGTGTTTCTTTCAATTCCATCTGAGCCTTTGTATTTTGACTCAAAAATTGAGTTTGATATTAAGAAATAGAACCCTTTACTTAAACTACGTTCAACTGTAAGTTCAATTCCATAATTATAACCTGTTCCTTTGTTTTGTAAACTATCTGTATTTGGGTTATCAAAATTTGCCCCTGCATTTAACATTGAAAATGATGATTTGTTGATTTCAACTGGTACGTTTGAAATTTGTTGGTAATATGTTTCAATTTTAATTCTACCATTTTTACCTACCGATTTATCATAAGCCAATACTAAATGATTACTTTTAGTGAAACCAAGTTTGTTGTTTGTTTCATAATATGAGCCATCTTGTTTAAGTGTTTGTACAAAATAACTGTACAATGGTTGTAATTGCGAATGCATTCCTGCTCCAAAACTAATTGAATTTCTAGTGCTTATGTCCCATTTTACACCTATTCTAGGTTCTACTGTATTTGCTCCATTTAAGGCAAAATATTGTGTGTGTAAACCCGTATTTAATGTTAATTTATCAGTGAAACGGTGTTGCAATTGTGCATAAGCTTGTAAAAGTAAAGCTTCAGCTTTTTTATCGGTTAATATTTTTTGGAAAGGTACTCCTGCATTGTATCTCAGAATATTATCTCCAAAATTTACATAATAATTTTCTACTATATAACCTACATTTACAGTGTTTTTAGCACTTAGTTTATGGTTATATACTCCATTGAAATTAATTCTGTTTAAAGTTGCATTGTTGTTGTAATAATCAATTGGTTTTTTGCTTGGGCTTATTGAATCTTGATTACCACTGGTTTGACTTCTTGAGAATGCTAAACCTATTCTAAAATAAGCTTCTGTACTAACAAATTTTGTATAATTTACACCTGTTGCACCCATTTGAGTACCATAATAGGTATCCCATCCTTTGTTGATATATAGGTTTTTATCATCATTATCTTTATCTAACATTGCTATATAACTAACTCCTCCAAGTCCCCAAACTGTGATTTTCGCTCTGTTAGCCAATGGGAAATTAAGTTTGAAAGTTAAATCTTGGTACTGAGGCACTGCTGCACCTGTACCAAAACTAATTCCTAAGGCTTTAAATACTCCAAGTGTTCTGTATCTGTAATTTATAAGAAAAGATGATTTTTTGCCTTTTGCAAATGGACCTTCGGCTCCAAGTTCAAAACCGTTAAGTCCAATTTGACCAACATATTCTCTTTTATCTTTATTCCCATTTCTAAGTTGTAAGTCAAAAACACCTGAGTTGGCATTACCATAATTAGCAGGGAAAGCTCCCGTCATAAAATCTGATTTTGCTAAAGTGTTGTTATTTAATATACTTACTGGTCCACCTGTACTACCCACTGAGCCAAAATGACTTGGATTTGGAATATCTACACCTTCAACTCTCCATAATAAACCTAAAGGTGAATTACCTCGAATAATAATATCATTTCTGCCATCATTTGCACCACTTACACCTGCAAAATTTGCTGCCATACGAGCGGGGTCATTTCTGCTACCTGCAAATCTACCAGCTTCGTCACCGTTAAAGGTGCGAGCACTAACAGTTGCTAATTCATTATTCGTTTCTTGTTTATCGCTTTGACCTGTAATTACAATTTCTTGACTTTGAATAATTTGCTCTTGTAATTCAATTTGAACAAATAGTTCTTTACCGATAGTTAAAAGTTGATTCGGAATCTGTTGGGTTTGATACCCCATTAAATTGAATTTAATTTCATGTCGACCAAGAGGAACATTAGAAAACTTAAATTCGCCATCTTCATTCGTTGTAGTTTTCAATACAGGATTTGTACTTAGTAAACTCACAACAACTCCTATTAATGGATATTTTGATTCTTTATCAATTACTTTACCTTTTAAAACTTGAGTTGCAACTGTTTTTTTTGTTTCACTTGAATCAGCTGAAATATTTGTAACTGATTTTGAAAAGGCACTAATACTTATAAAACTAAGTATTGCAATGGTAAATATTTTTTTCATAATAAAATGAGGTTATTAATTGTGTTACAAAAATATTTATCTAAATATACTTTAAATAGTACAATTAGGTAAATGGGGATTTAAAGTCGGTTAAATTCTAATATTTATTCGGAAAGTTAATTTTAATTCAAATATAATCAAAGTGAATAATTTGTATTTTCGGTAAAAGTTTGTGTAATATCTTTTATTTGATTAAGTTTAAATGTAAATGCTTTCAAAATGTCCACTTTACAAATAGAAAAATACATCGCAAAGCTTTCTACTGAGGAAGGAATAAAAGAATCAGTTTTAGAAGAAAAATTACAAAAATCTATTTTGAAAATATTGAGAAATAATCATTCTTATATTTTTCAATTATTGTATAAATATGATGTTTCTGAATCTAAAGCTCAACTAGCATTTAAGCAAATTAATGACGAAGATATTGCTTTAGCTTTAGCTAAATTGTTTATTGAACGAGAAAAACAAAAAATATATTTTAGAAAATTATATTCATCAACCACTAATAATGAAGAATAATTAATGGTGGTTGATGAATTAGATTTTAAACACTTTTACTAAACTGTTTTTGATTATTCACTTCAAAATATTCGTCAAAAGCAGTTGATACATTTCTAATAAATATTTTACCAAAATCTTTTACAATTATATTATTTTCTTGGATATCAATAAGTTGCTTTTTTACTAAATCAGATAAAATATTATTATTTACAACCGTTTTTTCTTTAATTTCAGTTTTGTGGTTGCACATTAAATTCAAAATTTGTTCTCTTTGATGTAAATCTTGATTGTTTAAAATATGCCCTTTAATGAGTGGAAATTGGTTATTATTTACCATCTCCATATATTTTTCAATTTCTTTTTCATTTTGAAAATATGCACTCCACGAATCACTAATACTCGAAGCTCCAAGTCCCAATAACATACTTTTACGAAGCGTAGTTGTGTAGCCCATAAAATTTCTATTTAAAGTACCTAGTTCTTCGGCTTTGAATAATTCGTCAGTCGGTAATGCAAAGTGATCCATACCAATTTCTTTGTAGCCATTAGCAATTAATTCCTCACGCCCTGTTTCATATAAAGCTCTTTTTGAAGCTCCAAATGGAACATCTTCATCTTTATACCTACGTTGACCTTTGCTTTTCCAAGGCACATGCGCATAACTATAAAAAGCAATTCTTTCAGGTTTTAATTCATTTACTTTGTCAATTGTATAATTTACATCTTCAATAGTTTGTAAAGGTAAACCATAAATTATATCAATATTAATTGCTTCAAAACCAATTTCTCGAGCTAATTCAACTACGTTTTTGGTGACTTCAAAAGGTTGAATTCTATTGATAACAAATTGAATTTTTGGAGATAAATCTTGTACTCCAATACTTAATCTTCTGAAACCATGGTTATACAAAGTTTCAAGTTGTTCTTTATTGGTATGGTTGGGGTGAGCTTCCAAACTCATTTCTACATTAGGATGGGTATTTACACTTTCTAATAAATTACTAAGCAAGTAATCTAAATTTTCAGCTGAAAAAAAAGTAGGAGTACCTCCACCCAAGTGTAATTCTCTTAAAGTTGGTTTGGTATCTAACAAACTTAAATACATTTTCCATTCTTTAAGAACAGTATTTAAATAAGGAATTTCTACCTCGTGATTTTTTGTAATTCGTTTATTACAACCACAATAGGTGCATAAATCTTCACAATAGGGTAGGTGTATATATAAACTTAGTTCATTATTATTGGATGATAATGCTTGTTTTATATGAGGTGTAATTGTTTCAATATCAGGATTGTTAATATCCCAAAATGGTACAGTAGGGTAGCTGGTGTATCTTGGTGTTGGTACATCTAGCTCGGTTAATAATTGGTGTAATTGCTCCTTACTCATGCTACAAAGTAAGGTTATTTACATTTTATAAAAACTGACAAATGTTAGTTTTTGGGTGGATTTTGGTTTGTTTGTTTTGAATTTAGTTTTAAAAAAAGAATACATTCAAATTAAATTTCGAAAAAATATAGATGAGGAAAGCATCGTTAAATATTTGTTGTTTATTTAGCTTCCTTTGATAAACTTTTTTCCATATTTCCAATAAAAATAGATTACACAAAAATGTGCTGACCAATATAAAATATTTCCAATTCTAATACCTTTTTCATAATCATCTAATTCATTACTAAATAGTTGAAACAAACCTCCAATAGCTTCTAAAAGTTTATTCCATAAGCCAATTGTTGTAAAAGCGAATAAAATAGAAATAATCAAAAGTATAATACCTAGTATTTTTTTGCCCATTTTTAGTCTGTACTTGAAATTTTTAAACAAAAAATCCCGAAGTTTTCACCTCGGGATTTAGTATTAGAAGCTTAATTAAAAGCGAATTATCTATTTGCAATTTCTACATAGTTACGCTCAGTGTAACCAGTATAGATTTGACGTGGACGACCGATTGGTTCGTTTTCAGCACGTAATTCTTGCCATTGAGCTATCCAACCTGGCAAACGACCAAGTGCAAACAACACAGTGAAATATTCAGTTGGGATTCCTAATGCACGGTAGATAATACCTGAGTAGAAGTCAACATTTGGATATAATTTTCTATCAACAAAATATTGATCGCTCAATGCAACTTCTTCTAATCCTTTTGCAATAGTTAAAACTGGGTCATTGATACCAAGTTTACCTAAAATTTGATCACAAGCAACTTTAATGATTTTCGCACGAGGGTCAAAGTTTTTGTAAACTCTGTGTCCGAAGCCCATTAAACGGAATGGATCATTTTTATCTTTTGCTTTTAAAATGAATTTAGCAGTATCGCCACCATCATTTTTAATTTCTTCAAGCATTTCAATTACAGCTTGGTTAGCACCACCGTGAAGTGGACCCCAAAGTGCAGAAATACCAGCAGATAAAGAAGCATATAAACTAGCTTGCGATGAACCAACAATTCTTACTGTAGAAGTAGAACAGTTTTGCTCATGGTCAGCATGTAAAATCAATAATTTGTTAACTGCATCAGCAACTACTGCATCATATTTGTAAGTTTCACCAGCTTTAGTGAACATCATGTGAATGAAGTTAGAGCAATAATCTAACTCAGCACTTGGAGCTAAAGGTTTTTCACCTTTAGAAATACGATAAATTGCAGAAATTAAAGTTGGAAACTGTGCAATTACACGAGTTGATAATTTATTAATTAATTCCTGCGAAGGATTTGGATCAGTAGATTCTGGATAGAATGCTGTTAAAGCTACAGTTACCGCCGACAATACTGCCATTGGGTGTGCATCTTTAGGGAAACCTTCAATAATTGCTAAAATACTAGCAGGAATTTCTTGGTTAGCTTTAATTTCAGCCTCGAAAGCTGCAAATTGAGTAGCTGTTGGAAGTTCACCGTAGATTAATAGGTAAGCAACTTCTAAAAAGTTTGATTTCTCAGCTAATTGGTCAATTGGAAAACCACGATAGCTTAAAATTCCAAGTTCTCCGTCAAGGAAAGTGATTGCACTTTTTGTTGAACCTGTGTTTTTAAAACCTGGATCATAAGTTACATAACCAGTTTCAGATCTTAATTTGGCTATGTCAATCGCCTTCTCGTTTTCAGTACCTACGATAACTGGAAACTTTATGGATTTGCCTTCAACTAATAATTCTACTTGTTCCGACATATTAATAAATAATATAAATTGAGATTCTAATATTCTACTTTGGCTCGAAATTTAGGTAAAAAAAAACAAAATATAATCCTATTTTGAATTTCTTTTATTCTATACTTTCTATAAACTTTTAAAAAGGGTAAAAGGTTTTAAACTTTTTTCTTTTGACGCTTTGGTTAAGAGCTTGTTATATTTTTCAGCAGTCTCGTCATAATAAACCCTTACTCTCATTAAATTTTGGTCAGCTTCTCTAATCTCTGCTTGAATTTGGGCTATGTTACCATATTTTTCAATAGATGGCGTTTTAGCAACCAATGAATCTAAGCTATTAATAACAGCCGTTGTAAGGCTATCATAAGTCTCCATTGACTTCAATGTTAAAGTCTCTTTTGTATATCTAGTTTTTTGTAAACTTTCAATTTTTGATTCTAAAAATTTAACACCATTTGCATTTGATGTTGGGATTAATGAAATAGCTTTTGTGAGCGCTTTCATTGTATTAATAGTATTGTCGTCGTATTTCGTTAGGCTATCCCAAGCTTGGTTCGCACTTAATTCAAGTTTTTCAAGGGCAGCTGTTGATTCAGGAGCTTTTGTTTCTGTATTCTTTGTTTTATTACAAGCCCAAAATACTGTGATTAATAAAATTACACCAACTATTTTTTTCATGATTAGCTTAAATTTTGAAATGCAATATTAGTAAACTTTCTTTATTTAATTGGTGCTTTTTATATGATTTTAAACAGATTTTATTATTTGTTTTTAAAGTAAAAAGACGTGGCATGCCACGTCTCAACAAAAGAATTGAAATAAACCTGACAAGTTTCAAAAACCTATCAGGTATTATACAAATTACTCAATTACCATTTTCTCAATTTTTGAACCTTTAACAATGCTAACATTTAACAAATATATACCTTTTGGTAATTGTAAATCAATGTTTTGGTTAGGTGTTACATTTTGTAAATCTGCTACTTTTGAACCTAATAAATCAGAAATAACTATATCAGCATTTTCATCAGAAACGAAAGTAAAATTTCCATTTGATGGATTTGGAGCTATGCTAAATGTTGGTTGAGAATTATTTTCAACACCAGTTACAGAGCCATCAACCAAAGTTATTGAAGCATTGTTTGAAGTAGCAGTTCTTGCATAACCAAGTGCTGCATCGCCACCAATTTCAATACGTACAGTATATTCATTACCAATAGTTAAACCTGTAAAAGTATCTGTTCTAAGGTTTTTGTTAGATTGAATTGCTTGGCAAGTATTTGGTGCAGAAGTTAAACCTAGTCTAGATTCTAATGAAGCATTATTTAAGTTTAAATCTAAAGTTGCAGTAGTTGCAGTTGCTTTGAATTTTACGAAAATTGTTACAACGTTTGAATCAGCTTTATTCGTAGTACATGAATTGCCATAATTATATTCTCTCCCATATGAATAATCTAGTAAATTAAAACTATATGGTGAATTACTTGTTAATGAAGTAGGTGATGAAGGTGCATTATCATCTTTTTTATTAGCAATTGCGATTAATTTAAAATTATATTTTTTTGTATATAGATATAAATCAATGATATATCTTTTTCCAATAATTAAATTATCTACTAGTAATGAATTATATCCATAATAAATAGGGTTTGATTCAGAGTTAACTTTTGTGTAGTTAACCGTATTACCAGCACAACCATCATTAACACCAAAACCTCCAATGCCATTTTGGTAAGTATTAACAGTATCATAAATTCTAATTTTTCCACTTTTTGTTTTGGCAATAAATGAATAATAGCATGACGTATATGGATTCCCTTTATTTGCAAAACTATCTATTAAAAACTCATTATTATTAAATGTATGAGGAATAACTGTAGCTTTTGCACAAGTTACGTTTGAATCTAATGGTGCAACTGATAATCTAGCTTGTCCTTGTGCCAACGAAAACTGAGCAGTAAAGCATACAGTAAAAAGGATAAGTAATATTTTTTTCATATTGAAATGTGTTTTTAGTTGAAGTGTAATAATAATGAAGAATTGGGGGAAATGGTAGTTTTATTTTAAAAATAGTGTGTAAACTAAATTTTCTTTTATACAAAGAAAGCTTCCCATTACTGAGAAGCTTTCCTTTATTATAAACCCTATAATCTTAAACCCAAGCGGTATGCTACCCTAAAAACATATTCGCTTGATTGTTTCTTAATTCTTTAACTAATTATAAGGTAACCTTTTGGTAATCATTTTTTTTATGGTTATTTAAAATTATTATTTTTTTATTAATACCCACCCCTAGCCCCTCCCAAGAGGGGAATTCGTCCACAAACTAACATTAGAGGTGATAATTTGCGATAATATATACTAAACTTGTATTAAAATATAATAAGTATATTGTCTTAAGTACTTTCTTAAATTATAACAAATGTTGTTTTAAGATTCGATATGGAGGGCAAGGGGTGGGTTTCTAAACCCTAAACCCTAAACTCCTTCTCTGACTTCCATTTCATTTTTATCTGACTTATATCATTTAGTTAAACAACTCGGGTCAGTTCGGGTTTTGTAGCCTTCAATTACTTTTGTAGTGTTCAAAAAGGACAATACAATGGCTACTTTACAACATATCGAACCTAAAACTAATTGCTTTCACTGTGGTGACGAGGTGAAAACTCGTTCATTTCTACTGGATGAAGAACAGTTTTGTTGTCAAGGTTGCCAAACTGTTTATTCTATTTTGAGCGACAATAAATTGGGTGATTATTATCGTATTTCTCCAAATGCGGGTACTAAACAAGCTAATTTTCAGGAATCTAAATTTGATTACCTTGATGATGCAAATGTAATTGCTTCATTATTAGATTTTAAAGATGATTCTCTAGCAAAAATTACTTTTCATATTCCTGTAATGCACTGTGCTTCGTGTGTATGGTTAATTGAAAACTTATACAAACTGAACAAAGGTATTGTAAGTGCAAGGGTTAATTTAATGCGTAAAGAAGTGGTGGTGATGTATAACCACAATGAAATTTCGTTACGTGAATTAGTGATTTTGTTGGCACGAACTGGTTATGAACCTGCCATTAATTTAGGCAACGAAGAAGGCGAGAAAAAAACTGTTTCAAATAAAAAAATATACTATCAATTAGGTATCGCAGGGTTTTGTTTTGGTAATGTAATGTTATTGAGCTTACCTGATTATTTTGATTTTACAGGAGAGTTTCATGCAAGTATGGGAAGTTTTGTTGGCTTTGTGATGCTTGTATTGGCTTTACCAGTGTTGTTTTATAGTGATTTAGATTATTTAAAATCTGCGTATGCAGCCTTAAAAAATAGAGTTGTTAATTTAGATGTGCCTATTAGTTTGGGTATTGTAGCTTTATTTGGTGTGAGTGTTTACGAAATTGTTTCTCACACAGGTGCTGGCTATTTAGATTCATTTACTGGTTTGATTTTCTTTTTATTACTTGGAAAAGCATTTCAACAAAAAACATTTGATACACTTTCATTTGAACGTGATTACAAATCATATTTCCCCATTTCAATTACTTTAAAAGGAGCAAATAATACTGAAACTACTATTCCTGTAAATAATTTAAAAGTAGGAGATAGGATGTTGATTCGTAATAGCGAATTAATTCCTGCGGACGCAATGCTATTAAAAGGTAGAGCATTGATTGATTACAGTTTTGTTACTGGTGAATCAGTACCGGTAGAAAAAGTGTATGGTGAAATTATTTATGCTGGTGGTCGCCAAGTGGGTGAAGTAGTTGAATTGGAGGTAATTAAAAGTGTAAAACAAAGTTACTTAACTCAATTATGGAATAATGAGGCATTTACCAAAGTAAAAGAAACATTTTTCACTTCATTGGTAAATAGTAATAGTAAACGATTTACAACGATTGTACTTTCAATTGCTTCAATTGCTGCTATTTATTGGTACAATGTGCAAGGATTAGAAATGGCAGCCAAAGTGTTTGCCTCGGTGTTGATAATTACTTGTCCGTGTGCACTGGCATTGAGTACTCCTTTTACTTTAGGAAATGCAATGCGCATTTTCGGTAGAAAAAAAATGTATTTAAAAAACACAGCTGTTATTGAAGAAATGGCAGCAATTGATACCATTATTTTTGACAAAACAGGAACATTATCTGATACATCGCAAAGTGAAGTGGTTTGGTATGGAACTGAAATTTTGAACGATTACCAATTGATGTTGGTAAAATCAGTGTTACGCCAAAGTACTCATCCATTAAGTAGAAGTATTTATGAGCAATTAAATGCTGAAATATCAGAAGTTGCAAATTTTCAGGAGTTTGCTGGTAAAGGTTTAATTGCAACTGTTGATAACAAAGAAGTGAAAATTGGTTCGTCGGCGTTTGTGAATGGCGAGAAAATGTTTAGTTCACAAACAGCTGTTTATGTTTCAATTGATGGCAAAGTATTAGGAAATTTTGCTTTAAATCATTCATATAGAAATGGTTTAGAAAATATGATTGCTGATTTAAAAGGCAATTATAGATTGTTTGTTTTAAGTGGAGATAATAACAGAGAAGAGGGAGCATTAAAAGCAATTTTTGGAAATGAGGTTCCTCTTTATTTTGAACAAAAACCAGAAGATAAATTAAAATTTGTTGCTGATCAAAAAGCAAAAGGTTACAAAGTAATGATGGTTGGCGATGGCTTAAATGATGCTGGTGCTTTGAAAATGAGTTCGATAGGAGTGTCTATTACAGAGAATGTGGCAAGTTTTTCGCCTGCTTGCGATGTAATTTTAGAAGCAAGTATGTTAGGTAAGTTGGCTTCATTTTTAAAATTCAGTAAGCAAAGTGTGAATGTGATAAAAGCATGTTATGCTATTTCATTGATTTATAATTTAGTAGGAATCACCATTACAGTACAAGGAAAATTATCTCCTGTATTTACAGCTATATTAATGCCATTGAGTTCAATAACAATTATGTTATTTACCACAGGATTAGTTAGTTATGTTGCTTATAAATTGTTCAACCTTAATAAAAATGCTTTATGGAAATTTTAGTTCTTCTGATTGGTATCAGTGTAACTGTTGCCAGCGGATTCCTGATTAGCTTTATATGGGCCGTCAAGTCTGGTCAGTATGAAGACGAATACACGCCAGCTGTTAGAATGCTATTTGATGATAAGATAAATTAGTTGAGAGTTAAGAGTTCAGGGTTAAGGGTTATTTATTTACTCTAATCTTAAAACTCTAAACTCTTAACCCTCAACTCTAAACTAAATAATAACTCTCAACTTAATAATAACTATGTCTACAATTGAACGCTTCAGTTATGATAACAAGGTGGTGAAATATTTCCTCATCGCCACGGTTATCTGGGGTATTGTGGGGATGACAGTAGGATTACTGATAGCCTTACAATTATTCCTTCCCGATTTAAATTTCGGTATTCCTTATACTACCTTTGGTAGAATTCGTCCTTTGCATACCAATGCAGTAATTTTTGCCTTTGTGGGTAATGCTATTTATTGCGGTATGTATTACTCAATGCAGCGATTGCTAAAAACTCGTATGTTCTCCGATGCACTTAGCTGGATGAACTTCTGGGGATGGCAATTGATTATTTTAGCTGCTGCTATTACTTTACCTTTGGGTATCACAACTTCTAAAGAATATGCTGAGTTAGAATGGCCAATTGATATTTTAATTGCATTGGTTTGGGTTGTGTTTGGTATCAACTTAATTGGTACTATCTTAAAAAGAAGAGAAAAACACATGTATGTGGCTATATGGTTTTATATAGCTACATTTATTACAGTTGCTGTTCTTCATATCTTTAACTCATTTGCATTACCTGTAAACTTCTTCAAATCATATTCTGCTTATGCAGGTGTGCAAGATGCTTTAGTACAATGGTGGTATGGTCACAATGCGGTTGCATTCTTTTTAACAACTCCATTCCTTGGTTTGATGTATTATTTCTTACCAAAAGCTGCTGAACGTCCTGTTTATTCATACAAACTTTCTATTGTTCACTTCTGGGCATTGATATTTATCTATATCTGGGCTGGACCTCACCACTTACTTTACACCTCACTTCCTGATTGGGCACAAGCTTTAGGTACAGTATTCTCTGTAATGTTGATTGCACCATCTTGGTCGGGTATGGTAAATGGTTTGTTAACCTTACGTGGTGCTTGGGATAAAGTACGTGAAGATGTTGTACTAAAATTTATGGTTGTTGCTGTAACTTGTTACGGTATGGCAACTTTTGAAGGCCCAATGCTTTCATTGAAAAACGTAAATGCTATTGGTCACTTTACCGACTGGATTGTAGCGCACGTTCACGTTGGTGCACTTGGCTGGAATGGTTTCTTAACCTTCGGTATGTTGTACTGGTTGGTTCCACGTATGTGGCAAACAAAATTATACTCTCCAAAATTAGCAAGTACACACTTCTGGTTAGGTACATTAGGTATTATTTTCTATGCATTACCAATGTACTGGGCTGGTGTTACGCAAGCTTTAATGTGGAAAGAATTTACACCAGATGGTTTCTTGAAATATCCTAACTTCCTTGAAACTACTGTACAAATTATCCCAATGCACGCTGCTCGTTCTATTGGTGGAGCGATTTATTTAGTTGGTGTTTTCTTAATGGCTTACAACTTATTTAAAACTGCTGCTCAAGGTTCATTCCTTGCAAATGAAAATGCTGAAGCTGCTGCTTTACCAAAAGATTTATCACACCCAGGTGAATTCTGGCACTCAGTATTAGAGCGTAAACCATTAATGTTAGCTCTGTTTGCTACAATTGCCATTTCAATTGGTGGTTTATTCGAGATTTTACCAACCATTTTAGTGAAATCAAATATTCCAACTATTGCAAGTGTGAAACCATATACTCCACTTGAATTAGAAGGTAGAGATTTATATATCCGTGAAGGTTGTGTGGGTTGTCACTCTCAAATGATTCGTCCATTCCGTTCAGAAACAGAGCGTTACGGTGAATACTCAAAAGCTGGAGAATTCGTTTATGACCGTCCATTCTTGTGGGGCTCAAAACGTACTGGTCCGGATTTGCATAGAGAAGGTGGTAAAAACCCAGATTCATGGCACTATTACCACATGATTGACCCAACAGCAACTTCGTCAGGTTCGATTATGCCAGCATACCCTTGGTTAGCCGAAGATAAATTGAATACATCTAATATTGAAGATAAAATCAATACACTTCGCACACTTGGAGTTCCTTATCCTAAAGGTTATGAAAAACAAGCACTTGCAGACTTAAACGCACAAGCTGATAAAATAGTAGCTAGCTTAAAAGCTGATAAAATTGAAACAACTAAAGACAAAGAAATAGTTGCTTTAATCGCTTACTTACAAAGACTTGGAACGGACATTAAGAAATAGTTGAAAGTTAAGAGTTTAGGGTTAAGAGTTTACTCTATTAAAGTAACTCTTAATCCTTTACAAAAAAAACTCTTAACTCTAAACCCTTAACCCTAAACTTAAAAAATCATGCATAAAGAAGTATTACGTTCGATAGATGGGATAGAGATTTATCCTATTTTATCACTAGCTATATTCGGTTTGTTCTTTGTAGCAATGCTTATATGGGTATTAAAAGTGGATAAAAAATATATTCACGATATGAGTGAACTTCCATTAAGTGATGGTTCATCAAATGACCCGATTTTGAAATCAACTCGATAAACTCATTTAACGATGAAAAAATATATAATTCCATCAATAGCAGCTTTGTGGTCAATGTTTGCTCCGTTTCAAAGTTTTGCGCAAGAGGCAGCAGCTGCTGCTACCGAAAAAGTGGTTGAAAAACCATTTTGGGATTTTGTTACTGCCGACCCAATGATGACTTTCGTTTCTGTAATGTTGGCAGTATTGGTAATACTAGTTTTGGCTACAGCTTTAATTGCTTTAGCTGCCGTAAAATTAGTATTGTACCCTGACAAAGCGAATGAAAGTACTTTAGAAACCCTTTTCAAAGTGGTTGATAAAAAGTTCATTTCGGGGGATGTTTTACCTGTTGAGCGTGATGAAGAAATTATGCTTGACCACAATTACGATGGTATCCGTGAGTTAGATAACTTTATGCCACCTTGGTTACAGTGGTTGTTTATTGGTTCTATTATTTGGGGTGCATTTTATGTGATTAATGTATTTTACATTGGTAACATCAAACCTCAAAAACAAGAATATGTTGAGGAAATGGCAGCTGCGAAAGTTGAAGTAGATGCATATCTTGCAAAAGCAGCAAATAGTATTGATGAAAAATCAGTGAAATTAGTTACAGATAAACCTTCAATTGATGCTGGAGCAAAATTATTCCAACAAAATTGTAAAACTTGTCACGGTGCTGCAGCCGAAGGCGGAGCTGGCCCTAACTTAACTGACGTAAACTGGATTCATGGTGGTACTGTAAATGATGTTTTCAAAACTATCAAATACGGTGTACCAGCTAAATCAATGCCCGAATGGCAGAAAAAGCTTAAACCACTTGATATTCAGAATTTAGCAAGTTATATCCTTTCATTAAAAGGTTCAAATCCTGCTAATGCAAAGGCACCTCAGGGAGATATTATTGTTAATTAGTTTTTTTTAGAGTTTAGAGTTAAGAGTTTAGAGTTTTTTTGATTTCATAAGGTTAAAGTTTTATTAAATGATTTTAACATTATTGAGTTAAATTAACTCTGAACTCTAAACCCTCAACTCTCTACTTTAAACCCTTAACTCTAAACTCTTAACCCTCAACTCAAAAATGGAAGACGAATCATTCAGAGACAGCCTTACTACCCTAGATGAAGAAGGTAATAGAAAATGGATTTTCCCAAAGAAACCATCTGGCACATTACATCAGCGACGTACAGCAGTAACTGTAGTTCTACTTTCAATATTTTTTGCAATGCCATTTATCAAAATCAGTGGTAATCCATTGATGTTGTTAAATATTTTTGAAAGAAAATTTATATTATTTGGAGCACCATTTGGGCCTCAAGATTTTCATATTATGTTACTTGCAATGCTTACATTTTTTGTAATCATCATTTTGTTAACCGCAATATTTGGTAGAGTGTGGTGTGGCTGGGCTTGTCCGCAGACTATTTTCATGGAAATGGTTTTCAGAAAAATAGAATACTGGATAGATGGCGATTACAACCAACAACGTAAACTTGACCAACAAGCTTGGGACACCGAAAAAATCCTTAAAAAAGGAGCAAAACAACTTATATTTATACTCATTTCCCTAATTATAAGCCATACAGTAATGGCGTATATTGTTGGCGTTGAAGATGTAATAAATATTGTAACAAAATCTCCATCAGCACATTGGTCTGGCTTTGTAGGGATATTGGTATTTACAGCAATATTTTATGGCGTATTTTCTTATGTTCGTGAAATGGCTTGTACCTTAATTTGCCCTTATGGTAGATTACAAGGTGTTTTAATGAATAAAGATACTATACAAGTAAGTTATGATTATGAAAGAGGCGAACCGAGAGGTAAAATTGTAAAAGCTGAATCAGAACCTGAAGTTCATGGCGATTGTGTTGACTGTGGATTGTGTGTAAAAGTTTGTCCGACAGGAATTGATATCAGAAATGGTTCACAATTAGAGTGTATTTCGTGTACAGCTTGTGTAGATACTTGCGATGATGTAATGATAAAAATTCACAAACCAGCTGGTTTAATTCGTTATGCATCAGAGAATAATATTGCAGAAAAACAACCATTTAAATTAACAACAAGAATAATAGCTTATGCTGCATTATTGTTGGTGTTAAGTACAGTGTTTTTGTCGATGTTGATATTTAGAGGAACAACCGAAACCACCTTTTTGCGTGTGCCAGGAATGCTATTTCAAACCCAACCAACAGGCGAAATTAGCAATATGTACAACATACAAATTGTAAATAAATCATTTGATAAAATACCGTTTACTTTAGAATTAGATGGCGTAAAAGGTCGCATAGAATTAATGGCCGACAATAAAATGATACTCGAGCCAAACACACAATTCGAAGCAGTAATTCGTATAGATATACCTAAAAGTGAACTACATACCATGAAAACTAAGCTGAAAATAAACCTAGTTTCAAACGGCAAAGTGATTGAAAAAATTAAAACCAATTTCCTTGGGCCAGTAAAGTGAGTTTAGACTTAAGAAGGAAGACTTAAGACGGAAGACTTAAGACTTAAGACTTAAGATAAAATTATTAAATCCTTAATGCTATTTGTGTTAAGGATTTTTTTATGTTTTTACAGCGAAAACTAACACTTCGACAAGCTCAGTGACCGTTTTCGAGTAATGGTTACTCGAAAAATTAACTTTACGGTTGCTGAGCTTGTCGAAGCATTAGTAAAGTAAATTTTTCGCTAATTATACTTAAGTTAAAATTGGTATTACTTCTCAATCCTATTTTCGCCTTCTTTCAATTGTTTTTGAATACTTTCTTGTGAGCCTTCTAACACACCTTGACACGATTCGCAATATTGGTTTTTCATTTTACCATCTTTCATTAATTGAAACGATAGTGCCGGGTAACCAAATAATTTACAGAATCTTTCTTTATTTAATTCAAGCGCTTTTTCAAGTTTTTGGTCAAAATCCTCTTTTTCAGTTTGTGAATTTTGGTATACAGCCAAACTTAAATAATAAAATAATACATCTTCGTCAATATCAGTTGCATTTACTCTTGGTGCAAGTAAATTTATTGCATTTTTATATTGTTTGTGATACACAAAAAAGTTAGCCAATATGTATGCTTCTTTATTTGTTAAAACTGCATTTTCGTAATAGCTTGAAATAAATTTTACAGCTTTTTTCTCTTGTTTAAAATCATTTCTAATTTTAAAATAATTTGCAGCTGCAATGTTGTAGCTCATCATTAGTTTGTAATACTCTCCATCGTCAATTACACTACGTTCGTACAAGTTTTCAATTCCTCTTTTTAGTTTGTTGTAATCAATACTAATGTTTTGGTTGCTATACCAATGCTGAACCATCAAAGAGTATATTCCAAAAAGTATAGGTAGGTAGTTTTTGGCTAGTTTTTCATATTCTTGTAATTGGTAAAAATTTGGTAATTCTTTGTTAATTTGATATTTAAGAGCAATTTGGTTGTTGATTAACTTCATATTTGAAGCATTTTCTTTAATTGGTGCATTTATCAAATTGCTTATTTCAAACTTGTTTTCAACTATAAATCCAAACAACTTTTTCTGAATCAAAATTTTGTTTTTGATAGGCATTAAAGAGTCGTTCAGCGCAGCTTGGTATTGTTTAAAAATCTCTTCCGGACCAAAGTTGTATGTGATTTTTTCTTCGGTTTGAAGTTTTACAACAGCTTTTCTGTGCGATGCAAGTATTGATTCTAAATCTCTTGCAATGGTATCATTTTTTAACTCTTTTTTGATTTCGGCCTTACTCAACAGCAATAAGTTGCTATGGTTAGTATTTCTGATATCCTTTTTAAATGCTTGCCAGTTTTCAAAAGTGGTAATTTTTGTTCGGATATTTCCATCTTGAACTGATTGAAAAGCTTTTACAATACTTTCCGCACGTTTTTTTTGTAAGTTAAGGTTGTATAATGAGTCTCCTTCAACAGAGGCATAAGCAGTTAAATTAATTTTAGTAATGTTGAATTTATTCAAATTCAAGGAATCAATAAACGCACGTATATCTTCTTGTGAGTATTCGTATTTGTCTTTTTTAAATGGAATCTCAAACTTTAATTCTTTTTTCTTTACAATAACTGAGTCATTATTATTGTCATAATCTGCTTTAAAAGCAGGAGGTAAAATACTCAAATTAAATCCATAACTTGGAGATTGAATTAAAGTAAAACAGTGAGATTTTACTGAAGAAAATGAACGTTTTTTTAACACTACAAGATTAAGTTCATATTGCTCCAATAAGTTAAATGGAATTTCGCCAATTACTGAAAACACAGCGCCATCTTTTGATAAATTATTCTTTAAAATGGCACTTTTACTAATGGGTTTAAATAAATATCCATCATGATATGGCGAACAGTGTAAAGTTGTTGGTTTATCGCATGCAAACTGTTGTTTCATAATTAAATCAGCAGAAAAATAATAATTTCCGCTAAATACTTTTTTGAAATAATCTATATCTGAGCACATTAGCACAGCTTTTCCATCTTTTTCAATTATTCCAAAATTTATTTGAGTTTTGAATAATGAATCAATTGCTTCTTTACATGATTTACAATCTTTTGACCTAAATGCACCAATATTATAAGCATTAGCTGGAGAATGTTTACCTTCAACAGTTAATGGTAGTGTACCAAAAACTAATACAACATATAATTTTTTAGTTTTGCTATTAAAAGCGAATTGTAAACCTGAATGATAAAACAGTGGATTAGAAAAATTTTTGTTCCCATTTTTTGATTTCAACCATGATTTTAATACTGAGTTTGCAATTGAATTATAACTTGCATTATTTGAGTCAATTTTGCTTGTTTCTTGATAATAACCTACGTTTTCAGCAACTTGTTCGTGGTCTCCATCATAAAAAATAACTCTTTCATTAACGGTTTTGAATTTTTTATTGCTTTGTAAATCAGTTGTTTTGTTTGATTTTAGGCAAAAATTTGCTTGTAACAGAGCCGCTTTGTCAAGAACTTCGTCTTGTTCTAATTTGTGAAGTTTTAATGAATCTCTAATAAAATTTATTCTATTATTGAAAGCTTCATGAAGTAAGTGAGTGTCAAAAGAGTTCCAATTAATACTTTTGTCAAGTTCTACTTGAGCTGATACTTTTGAGGTTATAATTGAAATTAAAACTAATAATATGTAATATTTTATTTTCTTCATCTTAAAATAGGGAATCCAGTATTTAATTTCAACGATTTATTCTTAATCGAATTCATATAATTGTTTCAAATCTAATAAAATAGCATGGATTATGAAAATTATTGAATTATTTCATCAATTTAAAAATTATAAATTGAAAAAATGGAATTCCATCAAGAAGTACAAAATACCAAGTTTTTTTGCTGAATGGTATTAATAATAAAATAAATGAAACAAAGCCTATGTGAGTTATATTTATTGACATATATTGTAAGCAGATAAGAATTATTGCAGTTAAAAAAAGTTTGATAAAAATAAGTTGTTTGCTTGAAAATGAGTTTTCGAATGTTTTTAAACCCAATTTAGCATCAATAAGTATATCTTTTTTATCAAAAGGTAGCGTGATTAAGAATATGATACAGGTTTGAAAAATAAAATAGATTATAGTTTCTTTACTATACAATGGCAAATACAAAATTGAAATAAATGCCCATGATAATGATATATATATAATTTTAATAAAATTTATTTGTCTAATTCCTGTGTTTAAGAATGGAATAATGTACAATGAAGTACAAAATCCTAAAATTATTAATTTATTGAAAATGTTTTTGTCGAATATTTTAAGATAAATCAAGGAGAATATTTCAAATAAAATAATCGAAATTATGATGAATGAAATTGTCTTTTTGTGTTTGCTGAAATATATTTCTTTTGATGTTATAGGAGTAAAATGAGGAGATAATGTAGTAATAAATAAAGGCCAAGTATAGCTTATCCATGCTAGTAAAAATAGGTTAATTGCTTGGGTGTAATTGTATTTAATGTTAAATATTTCAGCACCAAGGATTGCTAAAATTGAAATATTTAGAGCAACCCATAAATTGCTAAAATATAAAAATGAAAAAATAGTATTTAATGGAGTATTGTTAATGCTATTTTGAAAAATAGATTTATTCATAAATCTAATTTATAAACTAAAATTTAGATAAACTATTTTTTGTTTTTGTTTTTTTAAGTTACAAGAGCTTAGTGATTAAAAAAAACAAAAACCCGAGACACATTACATGTCACGGGCTCAAGCAAAACACCCAAAAAATATCTTTATGATTTTTGATTTTATTTTACAAATAATACAAACGCTCAGCTGGGGATGATGATAAGTGCTTTTGTTTTATTTGACTTTACAAATGTATTATATGTTACCAATATAAATTTATTTTTTATTCAAAAAATCATAAAAAATCTCTTTTTTATCTATTATTATAATCGGTATTTTCGTACTTTAATAACGGAATAAAACCTCAAAATTTGCTTTATAGCTATATTTTTTTCAATATTGTTGTATAATAGTAACGATTTTGATTTTGAAAAAAATATTCTCTTCAATATTTCTGATTTTTGTTTTAATATTTCCATTTCAATTAAATGCTGAAGTGGTATTGAATAATGATATTGATGAATTTTATTCTAAAAAAATTGATTTTAAAATATATTCTGATGAAACAGGTAATTTAAACTTTGCACAAATAAAACAGCTTTCTAAAGAAGGAAAGTTTTTAAAAAAATCAAGATTTGAAAATTTTCAGAGCTTAAATTCATTTCATACTTTTTGGGTTCATTTAGAAATTAACAATTTTGATGATAGAGATTGGTTATTTGAAATTATTACAATTTATGCTCCGATAACAGAGGTACATATAAATAATGAAATATTAAAAACTGGTCATTTTATTAATTTAAGAGATAAGCATTCGTATCAATTAAACCGACCTGTTTTTGAATTATCACAACTAAAAAAAGGGAAAAATGATGTTTTTATTAAAGTAAAGAACCATGATATTTCGTCATTTTTGTTTAAAATCCAAACTTTTGAAAATTTTGCAGTTAACATTGTAAAAGAACATTTACTGCTAGGTTTTTTTTACGGTATTTTATTGATTGTATGTTTATATAACAGTATATTATTTATTTATAGTAGAGAAAAATTATACATTAAATATGTACTTTACATTGTTAGTTGTATTTTACTTTGTGCAACCATTGATGGATTAGCTTTTACCTATTTATGGCCAAATCATTCATTTTTAAATTATTGGTTTAATTATTACATAGCACCTTGGAGTTTTATAGGTACTTTTTTATGGTATAGTATTTCGTTTATAGAAGTAAATAAATATGCAAAAAATGATTTTAAAGCAATATTGATTGCAGTATTTATTTATTTGTTAATCAAGTTTTTAGATGAGTTTTTTGTTAAATTTTTACCTGAAATAATAAGTGTTGCTCACGTTTCGATTTATATAACTTTGTACATTGTTGCATTGCGGTTGTATTTCAAAAAAATATATACTGCAAAATTGTTTGTTCTTGCTTACAGTTTAATATTGTTTAGTTTGATTATCAATGAATTGAGAATGTTTACAGTAATACCAACTAATTTTTTTACAATAAATGCACTATACTTTGGAATTTTATTAGAAGTAATTGTAATGACATTTGCAATTGGAGAAAAACTTAGAACATTAAAAATTGAGAAAGACAAAGCATTAAAAAGATTGTTACAAGAACTTAAAGAAAAAAACGAACTTAAAGAAAAAGTAAATTTAGAATTAGAAAAAAAGGTTCAAGAACGTACTTCATTGCTTGAAGAAGCAAATAAAAAATTAGAGGAATATATGCTTCAATTAAAAACAGTGAATGTTCAGCTAGATAAAGATAAATGGGATTTAAATAAAAAGCTTTCATCTGAAGTAAGAGCAAGGGTTGTTTTGCAAGACCTTAGTTTTGAGGAGTTTACCAAAGCATTTCCAAATGAAATTTCGTGTCAAAAATATATTGAAGAATTAAAATGGAAGTCAGGTTATAAATGTAAAAAATGTGGAAATGATAAATATGCAAGTGTACAAAAACTACGTTCACGTAAGTGTTCAAAATGCGATTATGTTGAATCATCCACAGCAGATACTTTGTTTCATGGTGTGAAGTTTCCTCTGCCAAAAGCATTTTATTTAGCTTACTTAACTACCTCAGGAAGTAAAACTTACACACTCGATGACTTAGTTGAAATTACTGAATTATCTAAAAATACATGTTGGAAATTCAAGCAAAAAGTTCAAGAACGATTAGCTCAATTTCAAGCAAAATTTCCCAACAAAAAGAAATTTATTTGGGAAGAATTGGTTTATACCGAAAATTAATTTTTGTTTTGTTACATTTCATCTAAGAACATTCCAATTAAATTATTATTTTTACCCAATATAATGATAAAAATGATGAACAAGTTTTTGCTTAAAAGTACTCTATTTGCATTTCTGACATTGTTTTCAGTGCTTGCTTTTGCTCAAATTACTCGTACTGAGTATGAAAATAAACAAACTAAATCTGAAGGTATTTTGAAAAACGGCTTAAAAGATGGTTTGTGGAAATACTATTACGACAATGGCCGACTTTCATCTACCGCCTTTTATGTAAATGATATTCAGGTTGGTACATACAAAGAGTTTTATCCAAATGGAGACTTGCAATTACAAACTTCTTACAAAAATAATCAACCTGATTCGGTTTGGACGCAATATTTTATTGGTGGAGCAATTGAGGCAATTGGTGCTTATAAAGAAGGAAAGAAAAACGGTACATGGACTTTTTATACCCAAGAAGGGAAACAAATTTCTGAGGAAACTTTTGCAAATGATACCAAAAATGGTTTGGCAAAATATTGGAATAATGGCGTTTTAACTTTAGAAACAAGTTTTGTAAATGATTCATTAAATGGAGCTTATACTGAATTTTTGTCAAACGGTAAACCAAAAGTTAAAGGGCAACATGTACTTGGTAAAGAAGATGGTGCTTGGGAATATTATTTTGAAAATGGAAATTTGGCTGAGCAAGGTAGTTATGAATTAGGTAAAAAAGTAGGCGATTGGAAATTGTTTTACGAAGAAGGAAAACCAATGCAAACCCTTACTTATCAAAAAGGTACGTTGTTTAATGTGTCGGATTTTTTAGATAAAAAAGGAAATGTAATGCCAAAAGGAACTTTTAAAAATGGAAACGGAGTACGTAAAGGTTATTTTAATAAAGATGAAATTTGGTTTGAAGAAAATTACAGAAATGGTTTATTAAGCGGAACTACTCGTTATTACTATCCTGGTCCAGACAAAATTTTGGCTTCTGAACAAAATTACAAAGAAGGTTTACTCGAAGGATTTACTAAAAGATATTATGATTTTGGTCCTTTACAATCACAAGCTATTTTTAAAGCTGGAAAACTAACAGGTAAGTATGTTGAGTATTATGAAGAGGAAGGGAAATTAAAAATTGAAGGTTGGTACAAAAACGGCTTAGAAGATTCAACTTGGGCTGAATTTTATGAAGAAGGCGAATTATTTACCGAAATCGATTATAAAAACGGTCAGAAAAATGGAATAGCTGAAGAATATTATGATAACGGTGTACTTCATTCCATTGGAGCATACAAAAATGATTTACAAGAAGGCGAATGGTTTGAATACTACGAAGATAGTGTTGTTGCAAATGAAGGCGATTATGTAAATGGTTTAAAACAAGGCTATTGGTTAGGTTATTTTGAAGATGGAACTTTATCAATGGAAGGAGCATTTGACCAAGGTTTGGAATATGGCGAATGGAAAATTTATCACCCAAATGGAAAATTAGAATCTATTGGGGAATATGCTGCAGGTTTACAAGTGGGAACTTGGAGGGAATATTTTGAAGATGGAGAACTATCAGCGACAGGTGATTACAATTTAAATGGTAAGGAACACGGCAAATGGGCTTATTATTACAATAACAAACAATTGCAACAAGAAGAGTGGTGGGATAATGGTAAATTAACCAAACTTGGCGATTTTTATTTAGCTGATGGAACTACCAAAGACAAAGGTACTTTCGAAAATGGAAATGGAATTCGAATAGGCTATAATGGATTTGGTGTAAAAGTGAGTGAAGGTAATTTTGTTAACGGTTTACCAAACGGGAAATGGACTTATTATCATCCAGCTACAAACAAAGTTTCGGGTACAGGTGAAATGAAGAATGGCGACAGAATAGGTAAATGGTCATATTTTGATGAGCAAGGTAGAAATGCCGCAGAGGGTGTCTATGAAAATGACGAAATGGTTGGTATTTGGAAAATTTACGAAGAAGGTAAATTGGTAGAAGAACGAAATATGGATTAGAAATAGATTTAAGACAGAAGACACAAGACTTAAGATAAATTTAAAGTTATATAATTAGTCCCATAGGGACGATGATATCATAGCCATGGGTTTTAACCCATGGAAATCGTTTATTAATTAGTATTTATTATTTCCCAAAAATGTCTAAACACAAAAATATTTTACTAACAATATTACTTTTTTTAATGAGCAATATTTTATTGGCTCAAAATGCTGAGTTGAAAAAATATTATTCAAATGGCGTTTTAAAATCGGTGGGTGGCATTACAACAGATAGTTTACCAGTTGGTGAATGGAAATATTTTTACAATACTGGTCAGCTTAATTTGATTGCCAATTTTGTAAATGGCAAATTGCAAGGCGAATGTACCTATTATGATATTGATGGAAAATTAGAAGCTATAGAATATTGGAAAGAAGGCTATCAAGATGGAATACAGAAATATTTTAGTCCAGACGGAAGAATAAAAAAAATGGGTGCATTTAAGGATGCATTATATGAAGGAGAATGGATTTTTTATCATGATAATGGTAAAGTTAAAAAGAAAGGAAACTATCATAAGGGGCAGCCACATGGTAAATGGACGTTTTGGTACGAATCAGGGCATATTTCAGAAGAGTTTCATTTTGTACATGGAGTTGAAACTGGATATGCAAGATTCTGGGATAATGAAGGAAATTTAGTACAAGAAGGAGAATATCTAAACGCTGAACCTATAGGATTGTGGAAATTTTATAAAAAGGGTAAGCTAAAGAAAGAAAAGTATTTTAAAAAGAAGTAAATTGCGAAGCTTTATATTGAAAGCTCCAAAAATATTATATTTGTTAAGTTAAAATGGAAATAAAGTTAGGTACTATAAACGACGCAGAAGCATTAGCTTTTATGTTTGATGATTATCGTCAATGTTATGAGCAGCCTTCTGATTATCAGGCATGTTTTGCTTTTGTAACCGACAGACTAACAAATAGAGATAGTTATTTTTTGGTTGCTTTTGATACAGATGAAAATATTGCATGTGGTTTTGTTCAAATTTACCCTTCATTTTCTTCTATTTCTATGAAAAAGATATTCATTTTGAACGATTTATATGTTTCTCCTGAATATAGAAAACAAGGTATTGCAAAAGATTTAATAAATAAAGCCAAAGATTTTGCAAAAGAACAAAATGCAGGTCAAATAGTAATCGAAACACGTATCTCCAACTCATCAGCCTCAAAATTGTACGATTCTGTAGGTTTTGCTAAAGAAGGAGAGCATTTATATTATTTCTTAGAAACCTAGTTAGTTGATAGTTTACAATTGAAAGTTGATAGTTGGAAATTACTATTTAACTATTAAAACACTCAACTCTTAACCCTGAACCCTAAACTCAAAAAAATGCTTAAAGCTGAAAATATTAAAAAATCATTTAATGGATTAGAAATCCTGAAAGATATAAGCTTAGAGATACATGAGCACGAAATTGTGAGCATAATTGGTGCATCAGGAGCAGGGAAAAGTACACTTTTACAAATTTTAGGCACACTTGATAAACCTGATAAAGGAACTTTAACAATCCAAAATCAGGTAATTAATAAACTATCAAGCAACGATTTAGCAAAATTTAGAAACCAAAATATAGGATTTATATTTCAGTTTCATAATTTATTACCAGAGTTTACAGCCCTCGAAAATGTATGCATACCAGCATATTTAGGAAATAGAAATCCGACAGAAACCATTAGAGAGGCAAAAAAATATTTAGAGTTACTAGGTTTAGGTCACAGATTAAAACACAAACCATCAGAGCTGAGTGGGGGAGAGCAACAAAGAGTGTCTGTAGCAAGGTCATTAATCAATTCTCCATCTATCATATTTGCTGATGAACCAAGTGGAAATTTGGATTCAAAAAATGCCGAAGAGCTACATAAACTCTTTTTGCAACTACGTGACGAACTCAACAAAACATTCGTGATTGTGACCCATAATAAAGAGCTCGCAGCCATGTCAGACAGAATAATTGAGATGAAAGACGGTTTTATTATCTAAAATGCAAGAAAAATGCAAAACCGTTGCCCAATAATTTGAAAAAATGAATCAAAATCGCTTACTTTAACGCATAAATTATTTCATTCATGAATATACACGAATATCAAGCCAAATCGGTTTTAGAGAAATATGGTGTAAGAGTGCAAAGAGGTGTCGTTGTTGACGACGCTAGCCAAGCACTTGAGGCTGCAAAAAAGCTTCAAGAAACAACTGGTACTGGATGGTTTGTAGTAAAAGCGCAAATTCATGCTGGTGGTCGTGGTAAAGGTACAATCGTTGGAACTGACTTCCGTGGTGTAACTCTTGCTAAAGGTTTAGATCATGTAACTGAAAAAGTAAGCCAAATTCTTGGTGGTACTTTGGTTACTATCCAAACAGGCCCAGAAGGTAAAAAAGTAAACAAAGTTTACATCGCTGAGGATGTATATTATCCAGGTGCTGCTGAACCAAAAGAATATTATGTTTCTATACTTTTAGATAGAGCAACTTCACGTAACGTGATTATTGCTTCTACCGAAGGTGGTATGGATATCGAGGAGGTTGCTGAGCACCACCCAGAAAAAATTGTTAAAGAGTGGGTTGACCCTTTGACAGGTTTACAAGGATTCCAAGCTCGTAAATTAGCTTTCGGATTAGGTTTATCTGGTGAGTCATTCAAAGAATTTGTAAAATTCATCACTAGTCTTTACAAAGCTTATGTTGATATTGATGCTGCAATGATTGAGGTAAACCCTCTATTAAAAACATCTGATAGCAAAATGTTAGCAGTTGATGCTAAAGTTGGTTTAGATGATAACGCATTATATCGTCACCCAGAATTAGCAGCTTTACGTGACCTTGAGGAAGAAGATCCTTTGGAAGTAGAAGCAAGCGAAAACAACCTTAACTATGTAAAACTTGACGGAAACGTAGGTTGTATGGTAAATGGTGCAGGTTTAGCAATGGCTACTATGGACATGATTAAATTGTCAGGTGGTGAGCCAGCTAACTTCTTAGACGTAGGAGGTGGGGCAAATGCGAAAACTGTTGAGGCAGGTTTCAGAATTATCCTTAAAGATCCAAACGTTAAAGCAATCCTTATCAACGTATTTGGTGGTATAGTTCGTTGCGACCGTGTAGCAAATGGTGTTGTTGAAGCATACAAAGCTATCGGAGATATTGCAGTGCCAATCATCGTTCGTTTACAAGGAACAAACGCTGAAGAAGGAGCGAAAATTATCAACGAATCAGGATTAAAAGTTAAATCTGCGGTAATTTTAAAAGATGCTGCACGTTTAGTAAACGAAGCAATCACAGCTTAAATTTATATACTATGTTAATGTTAGGAATAATAGCGGCATTGTTTGTGTTGGTAATCGTTTCACCAATTGTTTTCCCAAACAAAACAGTGAGTAACCACCCAGAAGATTTAAAATAATCTTCCACAATACCCAATAAGAATAAAACAGCAATTATTTAACTTTTCGAAGTTAGATAATTGCTGTTTTCATATATGCGCCCATAGTTTAATGGATAAAATGTCTGATTCCGATTCTGATGATGTGGGTTCGATTCCCGCTGGGCGTACTTTGGTTGAAAAATTATTTCTTTAAAAACCACCCTTAACAACCAAGTCTTTTTGGCTTGGCTTTCAGCTTCTACGAATGCTTAGCTTGTTGTGCGTATTTTTTTATCTTTGTTATACTGTCTTCAAAATCTGTGGATTCAATGAGTTTGTCTTCAAATTTTATCTTTTCCACTGTTGTTTTCCAAAACGGGAAAAACCAAGTCATTGAAATTTCCATATCGTCATAACTATCTTTTGCTAATTCAATTTCTATCTTATTTTTATAACAAAAGTCGCCTTTAAAATAGGTTGTTATTTTCTTTTTGTTAATAGATTGTAAAATCGTTCTATTCCTCCTAAAATGTCGTCATATTCTGGATTGTAATGTCTATGTGTAAAACCGTAACCAAAAGTAAGTTCAGTATCGTCTACTGAAATCCAAATTCCACTGTCTGCAATAGTTAAATATGTTCCTTCTTCAAACTCTTTTAAATCTTCTTTAAAATGTTCTTTAAGCGAGGTCTTAATTTTGTCGAATATGTCCTGGTGTACCTTTGTCATAAAATTACTACTAAGATTTGTACTTTTTCATTACGTCAAACAATCTTATCAATTAATTAAATAAACTACAAATCATTTACTATAAACAATCAACAATTGCAATTCAATACTTTTAGCTTGTTGCATTTCAGTTGATAAATCGCTTTGGTATAGCACTTTTTTACAACTTACTGTACTTTCTTTTTCTATAGCAGAGATAAGTGAATCAATATTTTGTGGTGGTATTTGTAGGGTTATTTCATTGTGTCTAATTCGTTTGCTTATTTTTGATTTTTTGTCGGATTTAATACTGTATTGTAAGTTTGCTTGTAAATCATAAATTACTTTTCTACATAAACTTATATTGCTTGTGTAAAATTCAAACTCTACTTTGTTTTCATTTGTATTACATGAACTTAGTAAAATTATAATTGTAATTACTGTTAAGTGGATGAGTTTAAATGTGTGTTTTAACATGGTTTTGGATTTTTGTGGTTTATGCCAAGGTAATTATATAGAAATATGCATTTTGTCAATCCTATACTCAAGTCTTATGTCTAAAATCTAAAATCTAAAATCTTAATTCTACAATCTCAAATCTTGATTCTACAATCTCAAATCAATAATCTTAAATCAACACACAATAATACTCTAAACTTTGTTATTGAAAAATTATTTTAAATTTAATTAGTAGTAAGTAAACCATTTTTAAATGAATAGAGTAGTACTATTTGAATTTGAAATTGAAATATTTTTATAAATTATTTCATGTTTTCCAAATTTATCAATCATCCCATAATTTATAATCCTCTATATGAAAATTAAATTATCTATTTACTTTGCATTGTTGGCATTGGTGTCGGTAGCAGTGTATAATATTGTTCCTAGAGAAAATGGTTCAAATGCAATTATTCCAGCCTTGATAGGTGAAGAAAGAGAAGGTAAAAATGCACCTTGGTCTGATTCAGTTGCTGCTGCTTTTTATGCTGAACAAGAGAATATTCAAAATGCTCTTTATGCCAGAAAAAATGCTAGAATGGCAAGTGGTGCTTATGCCGACGGTTCATTGTTTGGTACTTGGCAAAATAGAGGGCCTAAAAATATGCCTGGTGCATTTCAGTTTTGCGAAGTAGATGAAGGTACAGATACTGTGTATGCTGTTTCGTGTGGGCACTATGGAGGTGTTCAATTTATTTGGAAAGGTACATTGAATGGCGACGACTGGAAAATTATCAATCCTAAAAATCCTGCTCGTTTTGATGATTTAATTGTAATTCCTAATGGTACTAAAAGACGTGTTATTGCTGGTAAACAAGGCGGAGGTTTAATGTATTCTGACGATGCTGGTAAAAATTGGCTAACTCCAACTGGTATTTCAGGGGTTGTAAAAAGTACTATTGTTAATCGTCAAGATAACAATGTGATTTATGCCACTACTGCATCAACTGTTTTTAAATCAACGGATAAAGGGACAACTTTTACATCATTACAAAATTTTGGTGCTAATGCAGCTAATCTTGAATTATATTCTCCTCGTTGGGCATCGCAACCTGGTGCTACTGATGTTTATTTGGTGAGAGATACAAAAGTATATAAACTTAATGCTGGTAAAACTTCATTTACACAAACCAATACTAATAGTCCATTAGCAAGTACTAATCCTGTAATTATGTCGGGCGATAGCCGAAGATTATGGATTGTGTTGAATGAAAGAAAATGGTACACTAGTACGGATGGAGGTGTTACATTTACTTATGTCAGAACCCAAAGTTCGTATTATGGCGACCCTTATGACGATATGGAATCAGGTCAACATATTGGAGTAAACCCTGAAAATCCTGATATTATAATTGGTGGCTATGCAAATCCAATAGTAGTTTTGGGGGCAGGGGCAACTATAAATATGGACGCTAGTAAATATTGGGGATATTATCAAAATGCAGTTGGTAACGATGCAAAAGTGAGAAATAACTACCATCCCGATTTTCAATCTCATCATTTTTTCTATGATAAAACTGGTAAATTAATGACGCTTCGTGCAAGTGATGGTGGAATTTTTAGGTCGTATAACGAGTGGACAAAATCAAGTTTCCCTACTTATAATGATATGACTGGCATTTATTATAATATCAGTTTATACAACAAACCAACACAAGAAACTTACAGAGGTGGTTTTATGTACGGTTATTTAAGTCCTGACCATTTAACTGCTGGTACACAAGACCAAGGCTGGCAAGATGTTCGTTCATCTACTTACGGACAAACCTCTCTTTCATGGGATCAAGTAGCTGGTGGTGATGGACCATGTTGTATTACTGGTGATGGTAAAATTGGTTGGAGTTATAATTACCAAGGTACAGGAGAGTTTAGACGTATTCAATTGTATTCGGGTACAACATATAAAGGTCAATCAGGTACCAAAACATCACCAACTAACTTTACATTTACTGGAAGTTCATATTTTACTCCTTCAGTTGGGGATTGGCAAAATGGTGATAGAATTTGGGTGTTGAGTCAGTCATTAAGACGAATTGAATATAATAACGGTACTATTACTGCCAAAGAAGATTTGTTTGGAACAGGAAGTAGTTATATGCAAGGTGTGGCTCAATCTCGCAAAACACCTGATATTGTGTATGCTATGCGAAATGGTATTGTTCTTAAATCTACCAACCGTGGTACAAATTGGACACAAGTAGCAAGTGCAACAGCCACAGGAATTACAGGTTTTAGTGAAAATAGGGGGATGGGTTGGAGTTCTCCACTTGATGATAAAATTGTATTATTTGCTACCCAATCAGGTACTGCAGTTAAATCTATTTATTCAGAAGATGGAGGTGTAACTTGGACAAACGTTACAGGAACTGGTGCAAATCAATTCCCAGCTGCCGAAGTAAACGGTATGGCTGGTTCAAAAACTGGTAAATATGTGTTTGCTTCAACAAGCATGGGGCCTTATGTGTTTTCTGTTGCAACTAAAAAATGGTATCCATTGGCTACTGATGAAGATATGCCAATTTTCTGGGGACAAATTGTGTATTGTGTTGATTATGGTAACAAAGAGGTTGTGCATTTTTCAACATGGGGGCAAGGAGTATGGGACTTTACCATTGAAGATAAAATTATTAACACCGATGTAGGTATCACCAATATTAATGTACCAAGTTCAGTAGTATGTGGAGCATCTGTTACGCCAAAAGTTACAATCAAAAATGTAGGTAATGATGTTTTAACAAGTGTAAAAATTAAACTTTATGCTGATAATGTGTTGAAACAAACCTTGTCGCATACCACTTCACTTGCTAAAAATGCAACGCAAGAAGTAACATTAAGCTCATTAGCATTAAATAAAAATACAACTATTAAAGTGGTGTTAGAGTTGCCTAATGGAGTTGCTGATGAGCAAGTGTTGGATAATGAATTACAAACAAATATTAGTTATGGTGGAGTAATTCCACAAAATACGATTTCAGTATTAAGCTTTAGTACCCAAGAAACCTCTGGTGAAGGCGGTTCAAATGGTAGAGCTATTCACGCTATTGATAATGACCCTAATACTTTCTGGCATTCACAGTGGACAGGTGCTGGTTCGGTAATGCCTCATATTCTGGTATTTGATTTAGGAAATAGGTATGATGTATCTTCATTAACATGGTTGCATCGTCAAAATAACAGTAATGGAAATACCAAAACTGCTAAAATATATATTAGCGAAGACGGTGTAGCATGGGGAACAGGAGAGTTAATTACTTTACAAGATATAACTGTTTTACAAACAATACCATTAACTACTAAATCTGGTAAATATATTAAGGTCGAAATATTGAGTAATTTTCCTGGTGATAATAATTCATCGCTTGCCGAAATTAATTTCAATGGATGTATCGCTACATTAACTAGTATTTCATCTCATAATAATCAAAATGTAGCACTTAAAATTTATCCAAATCCTGCAAGTAATTATTTTGTAGTTGATGCAGATAATGTAACTGAACTTGAATTGATAAATACAAGTGGGGTAACTGTGAAGAAGTTATCAAACCTTGGAGATAATCCAACTGTTGATATTGCAACTTTGAAAGCAGGTATTTATTTAGTGAAGATTAAAATTTCAAATAAAATAACAACACACAGAATAATAGTTGAGTAACATCAACCATTTTTAAGTAAAACACCCTTGCGCCTTAACGACAGTAGTTGTTAAGGCGTTTTTTTTATTTCTTAAAAATTATATTGTCGTTTTTCATTTCAGCTTTTATTTTCTCCATTGCATTTTTGCCCATGCCATGAAGTGATAAAATCTCATTTTCAGTATAATTGCTTAATTGATTTATTGAATAAATGCCTGCGTTTTCAAGTGCTCTGCGAGCTGGTGAAGCTAATTTTGACATAAAACCTTCTTTAGGTTTTTTATTTTTTTCACATTCAGGACAGGTTGGACAATCACTTGTTTTGTAAAATTGATGTCCGTTTTTACAAATTTTTAATGTTTTCTGTTTCAGTTTTAATTCATTTTGTTCAATTCTGAATTGTACAATTTTTTCAATAACATCATAAGGTATAGTTTGATTATAAGGAAATTGAACGGAACCTTTGGCTGATTTATATTCCGAGAGTTCATTTTCAAAAATATCCATTACAGCTGCGCCAGGGTAAAAGCCTAAATGTGATTTGAATCCTCCAAAATGCACAAGATTTTGTTCATTAACTTTATATGTTGGAATTCCATAGTTTATACATTCAGTAGCATTAGGCAAAAGTTTTTGAAGAAAAAGTCTAAATTCCTCTAGTTTAAATTGCACTTCTTCTGGGAAATTAGCAATATATTTATCAACATCGTTAAAAGCAGCCATTTTTATTGAAATTGTGTTCTAATTAATAACTTTGTGAAGTTTATTCCTTAATTTAAAGTTTATAAATTTCTGCGAATCATAAAACTATGAAATATAAAATAATTTACACAATCACAGTATCTTCTATTGCAATGTTTTTTTTGACATTAAATAGTAGTTCTGTTTGTAAAACTACCTCACAAGGAGCACCTTATGGAGTTACTGGAGCACCAAACGAAAGTGATTGTGCAAAAAGTGGATGCCATGGTGGTTCGCAAGTTTTTAATGGTGGAGGTGCTTTGAAAATTGATTTTAACAATGGAATCAATAAATATGAAGCAGGTAAAACCTATCCAATTACAATAGAATTAGCCCAAAAAGATATAGAAAGGTTTGGATTTGAGTTTGTTGCATTGAATAATTCAACAAAAGAAAGTATCGGTAAGTTGATTGCAACTGATACTCTGAAGATGCAATTAATGGATGGTAAAAAAGAATTATCTAACAGAGAATACATCACTTACAGGTATTTAGGTACTGAAGCAGAAAAAACTGGTTTAGGTAAGTGGACATTTTTATGGCAAGCACCTAAAGATTTATCAAACGATGTATCGTTCTATTTTGCAACAGTTGCTGCAAATGATGATGGAACCGACAGTGGAGATTGGGTATATAAATCAAATTTAACTATTCAAGCAAAAAAGTAAGGTATGAAAAAGGTATATATAATTTCAAATTTACTTTCGGTAATTGTTTTGTTATCAGCTTTGAATAACAAAGAAATAAAGGCTCCAACAAAAGTGAAAAAGAGTTCCGGTCCACCCTCTTGTTATGCTGGCGAGCCTTTGGCAATGCGAAATTGTTCGTTTTCGGGTTGCCATGATGATGGAGTTGCCAATACTGGTTCTGCTCAATTAACTTTAAATTTAGGAGATAACGAACTAGGTTATGAACCAAATAAAACTTATAAAATTACTATTGATTTAATTAAAAATGGTTTGCCAAGATCTGGTTTTCAAATAATAGCATTACAAGAAAATGATTTATCAGTTAGTCCAGGTACCGTAAAAATGACAACCAATAGAACTCAAACTTTGCTCGGTGGTCATGGAGCTTCTTGTTCACTATCTGGTAAAACTTGGGTTGAACATAATTTAACAGGTACTAGTCCAAATACAAGTAATGGTTCAAGTTGGACTTTCGATTGGACTGCTCCAAGTACAAATGTGGGTAATATTGTTTTTTATCTTTCTGCACTTGAATCAAATAATAGTGATGATGAATTTGGAGATAAAACATATACATTATCTAAAGTAATGAAACCAAAATCAGTTGATGGTATTGAAAATCAGGTATTAGCTAGTTACATTTCAGTTTTTCCTAATCCATCTAATGGAGAAATAGCAGTTTCAATTCCAGAAAATTTACTTTTGGATAAAGTTCAAATTTTAAATACAAAAGGTCAAATTGAGCTTGTATTTGATAAATTTTATTTAACAAAACAAAATAATACTAATCTTACATTTGATATTAGTGCTTTAAAATCAGGCGTTTACTTTTTACAATTAAATACTGGTTTGAACACTGTTTATAGGAAGATAGTCCTGAGTACAGAGTATTGATTATAGTGTACAAAGTACAGGGTATAGAGTACAGAGTATTAAGTAAAAGGTACTAAGAATTAAGTATTTGATAATGCTAAGTAATAAATGATTTCTGAAAACTGAAAACTGATAACGAAAAACTGATTATTGAAAACTCTCAGCTCTTAACTCTCAACGCTAAACCCTCAACTAATTTCCTTTTTCTTTGTTAATGTTTGTATAAACAACTAGTTTTGTGCTGAACTATTACACTACTAGATGAAAATTTTATTACAATACTTAAGTAAATATAAGTTATTAATATTCATTGCATTATTACTTGCTACAATAAACCAAGTTTTCTCCCTTTTTGATCCATATATTTTCGGTAAAATTATTGATAGATTTGCCGGTAAACCTAAACAATATACTGATATACAATTTATTGAAGGTGTAGGTTTACTAATTTTAGCAGCAATGGGAGTTGCTATGGTAAGTAGAATTGCCAAAGCATTTCAAGATTATGTAGTAAGTTTAATTATTCAAAAATTCGGGGCTGATGTTTACACTGATGGTTTAAAGCATGCTTTAAAACTACCTTTTCAAGAATTTGAAGACCAAAGAAGTGGAGAAACATTAAACATTCTTCAAAAAGTAAGAATTGATTCTGAAAAATTTATTTCAAATGCAATAAACGTAATGTTTTCTGCAATAGTGGGGATCGTTTTTGTAATGATTTACACCATAGATGTATATCCTGGATTAGTTTTAGTATATTTTGTAGCTTGTTTTATTTTAGCATTTTTAACTAATATTTTAAGCAAGAAAATTAAAGCAATTCAAAAAGATATTGTTAAGGAAACCAATATGTTAGCTGGTGCTACAACTGAAAGTTTACGTAACATTGAATTGATAAAATCTTTGGGTTTAACAGCCCAAGAAATACTTCGTTTAAATGCTACAACAGCTAAAATTTTACAGTTGGAACTCAAAAAGGTTAGAAGCATTAGAAGTATAAGTTTTATTCAAGGCACGTTTGTAAATGCATTGCGACAAACAATTTTATTCATTCTGCTTTATTTGATTTTTAAAGAACATTTATCAGTTGGGCAATTAATGACATTGCAATTTTATTCATTTTTTATATTTAACCCAATGCAAGAAATGGGAAATATAATCATGTCGTACAGAGAAGCGGAAGTTTCATTAGGGAACTTTGAAAAATTAATGAATACTCCTCTAGAGGAAAGACCATTAAGTCCAATCAAAGTTGATACAATTAAAGAGTTAACTTTTCAAAATGTTGGTTTTAAACATAAATCTGCGAATAATAATGCACTTGAAGATGTATCATTTACTGTAAATAAAGGCGAAAGCATTGCTTTTGTTGGTCCATCAGGTTCGGGTAAAACTACTTTAGTAAAACTTCTTGTTGGTTTATACCAAGCCGAAAGTGGTTCTATTTTATACAATGGAGTTGATTCAAAACAAATTGATATTGATGATATTAGACATCAAATAGGATTTGTAACACAAGATACACAGTTGTTTTCGGGTACAATCAAAGAGAATTTACTGTTTGTAAACCCTTCAGCAACTGACGAACAAATTATTGAAGTATTACAAAAAGCCGCTTGTCACACATTGCTTGAAAGAAGTGATTTCGGAATCAATACTGTAATTGGTGAAGGAGGTATGAAAATTTCGGGTGGTGAAAAACAACGACTTTCTATTGCGAGGGCTTTATTAAGAAATCCTCATTTAATTGTTTTTGACGAAGCAACTTCAGCTTTAGATTCAATCACTGAAGAAGAAATAACTCAAACTATCAAGAATATTACAGCTAATAAGGAACACATTGCCGTAATGATTGCACATAGATTATCTACAATTATGCATGCAGATAAAATATTTGTACTTGAAAAAGGAAAAGTTGTTGAAACCGGTTCACATGATGTTTTAATTGCTGAGAAAGGCTTGTATTATGCCATGTGGAGACAACAAATTGGTGAAAGGGTTTGACAAAATAAAATTATTGTAGATATTAATTATTAAAATTAATTATTAGGTTTGTAAATCAATATATTTCTAAAAACACGTACAATGAAAAAAATTATTCTCTCAGTAAGTTGCTTAATAGCAAGTTCGATGGCTTTTGCAGGTGGTGGAAGTATTAAAAAAATAAGTGCAAATGAAGACGGCCCTTTAAGCAATGGCTTTTATTTGAATTTAGGAGCATCGTTTTTGAATACAGAAATTACTTCTTATAATAATGTTTCAGTTAAACAAACTACATTTCCATCTTATGGTGTAGCTCCAACATTAGAGTTAGGTAATCAATGGTATTTTTTCAATACAGATAATATTGGAATAGGTTTGAAAGCTACATGGTTGCAAGTTGGTTATTCTTCAATAAGTAAAACTAACAATGTTTTTGCAGATAAAGGTTATGCAGTGATTGCTCAAATATCTAAAATTGCACCACAATTTACTTTTGCCTTTGATGATAAAATAGCTGTTGATGCTTCTTTTGGGATTGCACCTGAGTTGTTTTTAACAAACTACACCGAGTCAAATAATACAACTGTAAGGGTAGGGAAAAATGACAATGTTGCATCTTTTGTTTATGGTACTAGTTTTTCTCCAGGATTAAGAGTTAGATATAGTAAATTAGCATTAGGTTTCGAATATACTTTTGGTACGTTAAAAGGTTCTGGTACATTACCAAATGCTGATACTGATTATCAATTAACTCAAAAAGTTGATTATTCAAGAATTTATCTTGGTTTCCAATTCTAAGATTCATTTCAAAAATAAAATAAACAAAAAAAGGACTTCCATTCGAAGTCCTTTTTTGTTTATAAGATTTAAAATCTAATATCTTAAGTCTTACTTAAAATTCTCTTTTAATTTTACTTCAATTATAGCTTCATCAACTAAACCAAGTTCTTGCCAAACCAACTCCCCATCTTTATACAAATATAATAATGGAATACTTTCAATTTTAAGTTCTTGAGCCAATGCATTGTGTTTATCAACATCAACTTTCAATAAATAAAAATCATTTGGATATTTTTTTTGTAAAGCATCAACAATTGGACTTAGTTTTTTACATGGTCCACACCATTCAGCATTAAAATCAACCAAAACAAGGTGATGTTTCTCTTTTACAGTTTTTAAAAATGATTCTTTAGTAAAACTATCATTTGATTGTTCGTTTCCTTGAATCACTTTTAATCCTGCATTTTGCCATGCTAGTAGTCCTCCTTCGAGGTTTGATATATTTTCAAAACCCATACTACTTAATTTTTGGGCTGCATCAGAGCTTCGTCCACCAGATTTGCAGTAAACCAAGGTTTTTTTCGATTTATCTAATTTTGAAATTTCAGTTTCAAAATTATTATCCATTATATTGATGTTTATAGCATTTTCAATATGACCTTGCGCAAATTCTTCAGGAGTTCTTACATCAATTATTTGTACATCAGATTCATTTGTTTCTTTTGAAAACGTTTCAGTGTTAACAGTTTTTGAACTTATTGTTTTGTCGTTTTTATTACCATCACAAGCAATTAATAATGCACAAAGTCCAAGAGAAATAAATACTTTTTTCATCAAATATAATTTTTAAGTACAAACAAATGTAAGTATTCGTTTTTTGAAAGACAATGATAAATGTTACATATCATAATTTGATTATAAAAATTTGTAATTTTATGCGTTGAAATATCTAAAAATTAATCCCAAAAGTATATTTTTAACATTAAATAAGTATTAATAAATAAATTATAAAAATATAATATTATCTTAGCGAAAATAAAAAGCACAGATTTAAGTATGAAATTTAACATTATACAATTAAGTATTTTAGCCTTAGGTTTAATTTTGGCTTCATGTAAAAAAGATGACGATGCTCCATCACCAACAGGAACAACAAATGCAGTTATTATAAAAGGAAACACAGATACTACCCAAAAGTATTCTGGTTCATTTATGAAAGGTGACGTAAATGGTGTAAATTTTGATTTTCAAGATGGTAAAGATTTTTGTTATTTATCAGCAACAAACACTAGTACAAAAATTAATGATACAAAATTTGTATCGTCGTATAGTTCTTTAATTAGTTATACTAATAGAAGTGCGCATTATTTTAGATTAGAGTTAGATAGTGTAATTTCTTCTACCCAAGATGATAGAGAAGCATTAAAAGCTGTTTTTAAGGTAGGTGAGGACACATTAAACAATATTGGTGCTAAATTAAATTTAAAATATTACAGAGCAGGTGTAGTATATTCTTCTCATCTTAGTGATTTTAATATAGTTAAAATAGAAAAGGTTGAGAATCTTGAAGGAAAAGTATTTTATAATCAAAATGGTGCATTACCTAAAACAAATGCAGTTAGAGTTACAGGAAAAATTGACTCTGCTTTGTTAACAGACTTTAACTCAATAACAGGTAAAACAAATAAAAGTATTACGGTAAATAATATTGAGTTTTCAGTAATATTTACTACTGTAAATGATGAAAGTAATTATTAAAATTTAAAAAATAAGATTGAATTTTAAAGAGCTTTAATTGATTTTAAAGCTCTTTTTTTTTGAAATTGTCTAGTTTTTCAACTATTAAAATATAATTTTTGCTGATATAAAGTTATTTTCCATATCTTTTTTCATGGAAGAAATAGAAGAGATTTTATTCATTTAAGCTTTTACAAAAAAACATGCTTTGGATCAAAATCTATAAAAAAAATCCCTCCAATCAATAATAATTATAAATAAATAGTGCATCAATAATAAGATTATTTAACTTTGTACTTATCCCTAATATACATTATTTTGATTAGGGTAAATTTAAGATATAAAAAACTGATAACAAATGGGTTGTGGAACTGATGGTGGTAGTTGCGGTACAGTAGGCGGTTGCGGAAGTAGCGGTAGTTGCGGTACAGGTGGTTGCAATCGTTTAAATGTATTTGACTGGCTTAATGATATGGGAGACTCTGTGCCTCTCAGTCAACAATATAATTTAGTAGAAGTAAGGTTTAAAGGCGGTAGAAAAGAATTTTTCAGTAATCCTAATCACTTGGAATTGTTCAGTGGCGACCCTGTTGTTGTTGAAGTTCCAAGCGGTCATCATGTTGGCTTTGTGTCACTTCAAGGTGAGTTAGTGAGATTACAAATGCTTCGTAAAAATGTACCTGTTGACGAAAACATTAAACAAATTTACAGAAAAGCGAACGAAAAAGACCTTGAAAAATACGAACAAAGTAAAGCTAAGGAACTAACTACGCTTTATCGTACTCGTGAAATTGCCAATGAATTAAAGCTAAATATGAAACTATCTGATATTGAATATCAGGCAGATAGTTCAAAAGCCACTTTTTATTACTCGGCTGAAGATAGGGTGGATTTCAGGGAACTAATTAAAACTTTGGCAACAGAGTTTAAAATTAGGGTTGAAATGAAGCAAATTAGTTTGCGTCAGGAAGCAAGTAGGTTAGGTGGCATTGGTGTATGCGGACGTGAATTATGTTGTTCTACATGGCTTACTGAATACAAAAATGTTTCAACAGCTGCGGCTCGCTACCAAAATTTATCTTTAAATCCTGCTAAACTTTCAGGGCAATGCGGTAGGCTGAAATGTTGTTTAAACTACGAGTTAGATACTTACATGGATGCCATTAAGGATATTCCAAATGTTGAAACTCCTATAAAAACAGTAAAAGGTAAGGCTACTCTACAAAAAACAGATATTTTTAGAAGAATCATGTGGTTCTCTTATCAAGATGAAACCAATTGGTTCCCTGTGTCTGTTGACCAAGTAGTTAAGCTATTAGAATTAAATGCACAAGGAATTATTCCTGAAGGTTTAACTGAAGAAGAAGAGTTTGAAGAAACAGAAGCTGAAAAAGAAACCAAAGGTGCTAAAGACGAATTATTAAGATTAGATAAAAAATATAGTATAGCTTCTGGTTCTGGTAAAAAGAAAAAGAAGAAGAAAAAAGGTACTTCAGTACAAGATGAAAATAGGAATGGTGGAGCTGTTATAGGGCAAACATCTAGGCCTCAACATATTCGTACAAACGAAAACTCATCTATTTCTCAACGAGCAAATGCTAATACCAAACCAGCAACTGCAAGTTTTGCACCTAGAGATAATTCAACAAAAAAATCTGAACCTTTTGAGGGAAGAGATGGTAATCAGCCTCTTAAACGTTCTAATTTTTCGCAAAGAGAAGTTCCTGTTCCTACAATTAATCCAGTAAATACTTCTACTTCAGATAAAATTAATGCAAGAGAGGCGGTTAATAATGAACCGAGAAAAACTGAAAACTTTGTAAAACGAGAAGCACCAAAACAAAATGTAAACGAACCTAAAAAGTCGGATTCATTTGTTCCTCGTCAGGCAAATAATAATAATCCTGCTCCACAAAGAGATGAAAGAAAAGATGATAAGTTTAGAAAGCCATTTGTAAAAAATGATGCACCTCGTAATGAGGAAAATAAACCTAAACCAAATTCTCAAACTTCTCAAAGTCAAGAACCTAGGGAGAATAAACCTTTTGTTCGTCAGAGATTTAATGTTGCTGAAGGTAGTGATGTTCAGGATAATACCCCGAAACCTAAACCAGAACAACCTATTCAAGCACCAAAACCTGTTGAAAATAAGGACAATAAACCTGCAGGAAATCAGGGAAGTATTCCTCCTCGTTCGCCATTTAATCAAAACGAAAATTCGGGTTCAAGTTTTATAAAACCAAGAAATAGAACTAACAATGAAGAATAAAATTGGGTATATACTTATTTTAATAGCTATCGGATTTGGTTTTACCTCTTGCGATAAACTTACAGAAAGTTCTGAGTTTGAACGCTTGTTTGAGTATAATTATCAATTTAAAAATAGAGTTTGGAATTTGGATACTATTCCAACATATCATTTTGAAATTGAAAATCCATCAATACCTACTAATATTTTATTAAATGTTAGGAATGGACTTGATTATCCTTTCTATAATATTTTTGTTAAATATTCATTAGAAGACTCAACAGGTAAGGTAATAAATTCGAGACAATTAGAATTTGATCTTTTAGACCCCAAATCGGGTAGACCTTTTGGTAAAGGTGCAACAGATTTATATTTTCATCAGTTTGAATGTTTGTCGAATTTTAAATTCCCATATAAAGGTAAATATAAGTTCAAAATTACTCAATATATGAGAGAACAAGAATTGAAAGGTATTCATTCTGTTGGAGTTAGGATTGAAAAAATAAAATAATTGATTTATTTTGCAGCAAGTTCAGTACACATATCATCCTGATAATTTAAAAAATTCAGAACCGCTAAAAACCAATATTGCTGATTTAAAATCGCAAGAAATGGTGATTAGTATTGGTCCTCAACACCCATCCACACATGGAGTTTTGAGGCTAGAGGTGATTACTGATGGTGAAATTGTTGTTGACGTAATTCCTCATTTGGGATACTTGCACCGTTGCTTCGAGAAACATGCTGAATCATTGATGTTTAACCAAATTATTCCCTACGTTGACCGTATGGATTATTTAGCATCTATGAACTCGGAACATGCTTATGTAATGGGCATTGAAAAAATGTTGGGTATTACAGGTACTTTACCTCCTCGTGTTGAATATATTCGTGTTTTAGTAGCTGAATTAAACAGACTTGCTTCGCATTTTGTAGCAATCGGTACGTATGCCATGGATATTGGTGCTTTTACACCATTTTTATGGTTAATGCGTGATAGAGAGCACATTTTGAGGATGTTAGAGTGGTTGAGTGGTTCTAGAATGTTGTATAACTATATCTGGATTGGTGGATTATATTATGATTTACCAGTTGGTTTTGAGGATAGAGTTTCTCAATTTATTACTTATTTAAAACCTAAATTAGTAGAATTACAACAGTTAGTAATTGATAATAAGATTTTTATAAATAGAACTGCTAATGTGGGTGTATTGCCACTTGATTTAGCAATAAATTATGCTTGTTCTGGACCAGTGTTGAGAGGTTCGGGTTTAAGATACGATTTAAGAAAAGTAGATAAATATTCAGTTTACCCAGAAATTGATTTTGATATTCCTATGGGCGAAGGCCTAATGGGAACCGTTGGCGATTGTTGGGACAGAAACTATGTTCGTGTACAAGAGTGTTGGGAAAGTGTTAAAATAATTGAACAAGCAATTGAAAAATTAACAAAAGAACACAAACGTACCAAAGAGTTTGATCCACAGGCATTGGTACCAAAGAAAACCAGACCAGTTGCCATGGATTTTTATACCAGAGCCGAAAACCCAAAAGGAGAGCTAGGTTATTTTTTCAGAACAGATGGCCGTTCAGATATGCCAGTGAGATGTAAAGTACGTTCATCGTGCTTTGTAAATTTATCAGTTTTACCCGAAATTAGTAGGGGAGGCATGATTGCAGATTTAGTTGCAATTATTGGCTCTCTTGATTTAGTAATGGGTGAGGTGGATAGGTAGGGGGATTGTCTGAACCATTGTTGACATAATAGAAATCAAAATTAAATGAAATTTAAAATACTTATTATGGGGTTATTGATTGGCTTTTTGTCAATTAAAAAAGTACTTTCTCAAGACACTTTATTCTTACATAAAAAATATAATAAAGTTATAAAATATGCTATTTCAGAAATAGATAGTATAACTTTTAAAAAAAGTAATTTTAATAATTCAAATTTTAATAATGATTTAAGTAGTAGTGATTCTTTAATTGATATTGATGGTAATAAATATTCAACTATTAAAATTGGTAATCAGATTTGGATGCAAGAAAACCTAAGAGTTGAAAAATTTAATGATGGAACTCAAATTTTTATAGCTAAAGATTCAGCCGATTGGGTTAAGAATAATCAATTAAATCATAGAAATCCTATGATGATTTGGGGTAATAATCTTAATGATTCAAAACTTTCTTTAAGATTTGGAGGGAATTATAATGCTTATGTTATAAAAAGTGATAAAAATATATGCCCTTTAGGTTGGAGAGTTCCTAGTGATTATGATTGGCGAATTTTAGAAACAACTATTGTTCGACTTAATTTATATAATGATACAGCGCTTGGTATACCAATGCAAAAAATAGCTAAGGCTTTATCAAGTAAAGAAGGTTGGATGAATATTAATTTTAGTTATGAGGAATTTACAATAGGTGATAGTACAATTTTAAATAATAAATCAAAATTTAATATTTTACCTGCAGGAGGAATTAATTACAAAGGCATGTGGTATAATAACGGATTTAAGACTTATGGTAATTTTGAAACTGATTTTTGGATTTCCGACTTTATAGATTTTAATTCGACTTGGTGTATTGCTCTTTGGGCTAATAGTTCAAAGATTCTTAGATTATCTATACCTAATGCTTCCGGTATAAATATCAGATGTATAAAGGATTAGAAATGAAATAGATTAAATAAACTGTTAATCTATAACTTACCTTTTTGAATCAAAATGAAAAAATATTCAGATTTTGCTATTAAAACTTGTAATGAATTCAAAGAAATTCAAGATAATTTTGTAAAAACTTACAATTTGAAAAGTTACTCGGAATGGTTTTATGATGACGAAACTTCTATAATCACTTTTAAAAAAACTGAGGGTGAAATAAATTTTGAATATATTCCAATTGGTAGTTATTCAAATTCGACAAAAACTTGGCTTTGGGCTTGGAATAATATAGAACTAATTCATAACAACAAACTACAAACAATTTTAGTAAAAAAGTTTGGAGAAAAGCACAATTTTTCTGAATTAACTAAAGGTTATTATGAGGCTGATAAATATATTGGATGGGAATTAACTGCTATTACTTTTAAATTAATTGATGCCATTGGTGCATATAGAATTGTTATTGAAGATAATCTTGAAATATATTTTCTAATTACTGATGAAATTGATAATGATTTTGTTGAAGAACTGAAAGAAATAAACAAAAGAAAAACAGATAAGCTAATAGATTGTAGTAAACACGGTAAAAGCAGACCAGCATTTATTTGTCAACATTTAAAAAAAAATGAACAAACAGGATTTGAGGAATCTTTTGAAACCCAAATTGGAATGTATTTAGAAGAAGATGATGAATTGTCAGCTTGGTGTAATAAATGTGAAGATATTAGAAGTAAAGATGATGGTTGGAATGACGAAAATATGGAATTTGCTAATATTAAATTAGTTTGTGAAAATTGTTACTTTGAAATCAAGGAACACAATATTCCTAATTTAAAATAATAGATTAGTCTTGTTTTTAAGAAATTGACTTGATATTTTCTTAAAAAAGTAGTCAAAGACTACCACTCATTATAAATTCGTAGAGCCCTTCGGAACTCTACGAATAGTTTATTTTAAATCCCTTGGTTCAGACAATTTTACCCAACATATTTCTTGAAAATACTTGTAGCAATATGTCCACCAAAGCCAAAGGTATTACTTAATGTGTAGTTTATGGTTTTCTTTTGAGCTGTACCTAAAGTTAAATTAAATTTATCTGCAAATTCAGGTTCTACATTTTTAGTATTTATTGTTGGAGGTACAATATCATCTTGAATTGCTTTTACACAAATAATTGCCTCAATAGCACCTGCTCCACCAAGTAAATGCCCCGTCATTGATTTAGTTGCACTGATATTCAGTGATTTTCTATTGCCAAATACCCTTTCAATTGCAATTAATTCGCTGGTATCACCTGTTGGAGTTGAGGTTGCGTGTGCATTTATATAATCAATTTGTTCGGCAGTAATTTCAGCTTCTTCAAGTGCTTCAATCATTCCTAAGTACGAACCTTCACCTTCAGGATGGGTACTTGTTAAATGGTAAGCATCTGCTGCCATACCTGTTCCTACTACTTCTGATAAAATAGTTGCTCCACGAGCCAAGGCTGAGTCTAAACTTTCTAACACCAAAGCACCTGCACCTTCGCCCATCACAAATCCATCTCTATCAATATCAAACGGGCGACAAGCACCTGCCGCATCTTCATTATTGGTTGAAAGAGCTTTTGAAGCATTGAATCCACCAATGGCACTTTCGGTAATTGGAGCTTCTGAACCACCTGTAATAATTATATCAGCTTTACCTAAACGAATATGGTTAAATGCCTCAATAAGAGCTGTATTAGCAGATGCACATGCAGAAATAGTTGTAAAATTTACACCTCTAAAACCATGTCTGATTGAAATAATACCCGAAGCCATATTTCCAATCATTTTTGGTACAAAATATGGGTTGAATTTTGGTATTTTACCACCTTCAACATAACCCATTACTTGTTCTTGAAAGGTAGTAATACCTCCATTTCCTGAACCCCAAATAACCCCAATTTTGTTTTTATTAACAGTTTTTAAGTCAATATTTGCTTGATTTATAGCTTCTTGAGCAGCAGCGACAGCATATTGAACATATAAATCGTATTTTCGAGCTTCATTTTTTTCAAAATATTCACTTGGGTTGAAATCCTTCACTTCAGCTGCGAATTTTGTTTTAAAATGTGTTGTATCAAATTTAGTAATCGGACCAACACCACTGTTGCCAACTACTACATTTGCCCAAAAAGTCTCAACATTATTCCCAAGAGGTGTAATTGCACCTAAACCTGTAATTACAACTCGTTTTAATTCTTTTGCCATAATATTATTTACTTTGATATTTGAACTGACTCAAATATTGATTGTTTTATTGATTCAAAAACACCGTTATTTAGTACTTTGTTTAGTAATAGCGATGCTAATAATGAGGAAACTATTAAATTGGCTTTGTCAATTGAATTTTCATTGAAATGAAATTCTTGATTTTTTTTACCTTCTTGTAAAATATCATTAAGCCATTTTAACAATAGTTCTGCAATTTCTTTAAGTTTTAATTGCATTTGTTCTGGTAGCGTATCTATACAAGGAGATAATGCTCCCATAATGCAAACTCTATCAAGCATTTTACTATTGTCGTAGATTTCTATAAATCTCAATAATTTGTCTGTTGCTGAATATTCTTTACAAGTTTCCTTTAATAACTCTACATTATTAATTAATGATTGTAAAATAGTTGTGCCTAAATCGCTTTTGCCAGGGAAATGGTAATGAATAGCAGCATTCTTAATAGATAATGTTTTTGCAATATCTGCATAACTAAAAGAATGATATCCTTTTGTGCGGATAAGCATTTCTCCTATTTCAAGTATTTCTGTTCTTGTGTCACGCATATTTAAAATTGTATTACAATATTACTTACTTATTAGTAAGTAAGCAAATGTTATACTTATAAAATTAAAAAAAGCACACAAAATATTATTTTGTGTGCTTTTTTAATTTATGTTATTGTGTTGATATTTAATGTATTACTTTAAATTTTTCGATATGAATATTTCCAAATTCATTTTTTAAAATAAGCAAATACATTCCCGTTGGTAAATGGTCTGTAATTAACCTATAACCATTACTTAAAGGAGTATAACTATAATTATGTAGTTGTTTTCCTGTTAAATCAGCAATTTCAACCAACTCGAAATTGCTGTTTGAGGTGATATCTAAATGGTCATCGCATGGGTCAGGTGAGTTGATAAATACGTTTTCGGCTTTGATATCAGCAACTGATATTGTTTTTGAATTCGTGATTTTATTGTCAAACTCAACCGCATCAACTTTTACATAATAGATATAATGACTTATATTTTCAGGAATTAATTGTTCATAATTTAAAATTGAATTACTTGTTTTTAGAGCTGGTAAACTTGCAATTTCTGTCCAGTTGTGTAAATCTGTAGATATTGAAACTGTATATTTTTGAATATTATTTTCATTAACAACATCCCATAACAAAGTTTTACCTTTCTCAGTATTTTCCAATTTTACATTTACAAAATCAACAGGAAGAGCTGTTCTACTTCTTAAAACTGAGCCTAAAGTAAAAAATCTTTGATTGGTATTATTAAAATCAACTAGATTAAAAGTTGCAATATTACTTGTTAGAGAAGCAGCTGAATACAAGGTACTTGTGCCAGATGCAAATGTACCATCATCATCAACTATTAATCGTAAATCTGCTAAGGTTTTACTTCCAGGTATATTTGATACATCAATAGTTACGGTTACTGTTCCTACATCACCTGTTTCTGTTATTTTCCAAACACGTTTCAAGCGGGATTCTATTCCTGAAGGAACATCAACTAAATTATTTGAATTTGAGGTTACACTAGTACCATTATCTCCCCACATCATAAATTCGTTATTCGTAATATCGCTCGCTGTTTTCATTAACACCATTGAATTTGCATTGATACTTTGGGACATAGGTTGTGATAACCCTGAATTATCGTCTTGCCCAATACCAGCAATATCTTTATTATAACCTGACGAAGAAGTTCCATCCCAAATTACCGTTCCATCTGAACGTAGGTAATCATAAGCCGAAGTTTGGTCAAGTGTAATGCCGTATTTTACAGCCAAATAAGATTGCACTTTTTGCAAATTTGTACTTGAAAGTACTGCATCATACACAATAATTTCTGCAATGTCGCCACTATAAGGAGTGCCACCATTGAATGCTGTACTTCCACTATTTACTTGAGCACCAATGTTAAATCCACAAAAAGTAGATGCAGTAGTATAATCAGGAGAGTTTAAAGAGTAAGAGGTACCTGCACTTGTGGTGTTGATGTCACTTTTTGCATTCATGTAAATGTTTAAAGTAGAAGGGTTGGCAGCAGTACCATCTTTAAGTCTTGTTATAGAAGCAATTCTTGCAATATTGTCGTTATAAGTTGATGAATTTTGGGCAGACCAATTGTCACTTGAGTGGTGTACTTTTACAGCAACTTTTCCTCCTGTAAATCCAACTTCATAATCGTAAATTGTTGTAGTTCTTTCTGTTGATATAAAATTTGGACTTGAATATTGATTTGTACCACCTGAACTTTGGCTTGATTTAAATACAATTACTGTGGTTGTATTATCAGCAGTTGGGTTCATATTAACAACATCTGTAGCGTGAACTCCAGAAAAAGTAGTTTGAAATGCTGATGAACTCGAAGATGAAAAACGAACAACAGGATTAAAATTTATAATACTTGTTTTGTACATCGGGTAACCTGCGGTAGAGAGTGAACTTCTACTCACTGAGGTGGTTGCAAAACTTCCGCTATTGTTCCAAGTATTTATTTGTGCTGCATCAGTTGTTGTGCTTGTACCTGAATTGGCTTTAAACCACCATTGTAAATTGGAGGAAACATTGCCTGGGCTTTGCGAAAAGCTTAAATGACAGATAAATACAAGTATTATAGTTGTTAGATTTTTCATTTTATTTCTAATCAAATTTATAAATAAATCAATGTTTATTTAATTATGATTTAGATTTATGATGTAATTTAGTTTAAAGTAAAGAATTATAGTTTACTACTCATTTTTACTTAAAAGGTTTAAAATAGATTCAAAAATACATTCATAATCTTAATTAAAATAATCTTAAATGAATTAACTTTGCTTAATTTGAAATTATTCTCGACAAATTTTAAACACTTTATTTAGCCCAAAATGGAAAATACAAATTTAGAAGGTAATTTACTGTTTCCCATTTTTTTGTGTTTATATAAATTGCGAGTGTTAGTAGTAGGTGGAGGCTATGTTGGTTTTGAGAAGGTATCAACTTTATATAAAAATAGTCCGAATGCCAATATAACTCTTGTAGCACCCGAGATTAAAGAAGAAATTATTGCACTTTCAAAAACTGATTTTAATTTAACTTTGAAATTTAAGCCTTTTGAAACTAGCGATTTAACAAATATTGATTTAGTAATTGCAGCTACAAATTTACCTGAATTAAATAGGGAAGTGCGTTGCCAAGCTAAAATGAGAAGAATTTTAGTGAATGTGGCTGATACTCCAGCATTGTGCGATTTTTACTTAAGTTCAGTAGTTAAAAAAGGGGACTTAAAAATTGGTATTTCAACCAATGGAAAATCGCCCACTTTTGCAAAACGATTCAGAGAAGTGTTAGAAGAAATTCTACCAGATTCTATCAATGATATATTATCAAATTTAAATAAAATTAGAAATACTTTAAAAGGTGATTTCAATAGTAAAGTTGACAAACTAAATGAAATAACCTCGGTATTAAACCCTGACAATAAAAATGGCAAGACTTAGAAAACCAAAATCAGAAATTTTTTATGACAATGTAACTATTCACGATATTTCTGAAGATGGTAAAGGAATAGGTAGATTAGAAGATGGAATGGTATTGTTTGTTTCAAATACTGTTCCTCAAGATGTTGTTAATGTGAAAGTTACCTATGTTAAGAAGAATCTTGCAGAAGCAGTTGTAACATCATTTATAAGTCAATCACCATTAAGAGCAACTCCATTTTGTACTCATTTTGGAACTTGTGGTGGTTGTAAATGGCAACATTTACAATATCAAGAACAATTGAATTTTAAACAAAAACACGTTGAGGATTGCCTTGTTCGTTTGGGTAAATTAGAGTTACAAAATGTAAGTCCGATATTAGGTTCAGAAAAAACGCAGTATTACAGAAATAAACTTGATTTTACTTTTACTGACCGTAGATGGTTAACAAATGAGGAAATTGGAACTACAACAGATGAAACTTCATTGGTTGGTTTAGGTTTTCACGTTCCTAAAAAGTTCGATAAAATTATAGATGTAAAAGATTGTTTTTTACAAGCTGAACCATCAAATAGTATCAGATCTGAAGTGCGTAAGTTTACAGAAGCTCATGGCATGTCGTTTCACAATTTACGTAATGCTGTTGGGCATTTACGTAATTTAATTATCAGAACTACTAGTACTGGTGAAATTATGGTTATTGTGCAATTTTTTCATGATAGTCCTGAACATCAAGAATTATTATTAAATCATATCAAAACCACTTTCCCTCAAATTACATCATTATTATATGTAATTAATGGCAAAGGAAATGAAACAATTTTTGACCAAGAACTAATTACTTTTTATGGTCAAGATTATATTACAGAAGAAATGGAAGGGTTAAAGTTCCGAATTGGACCAAAATCATTCTACCAAACAAATAGTGAACAAGCATACGAGTTATACAAAGTTACCCGAAATTTTGCGCAACTAACAGGCGAAGAAATTGTGTATGACCTTTACACAGGTACTGGTACAATTGCTAATTTTGTTTCAAAATTGAGTAAGAAAGTTGTTGGTATTGAGTATGTTCCGATGGCAATTGAAGATGCTATAATCAATTCAAATGCAAATAATATCAACAACACAACTTTTTATGCTGGCGATATGAAAGATGTGTTGAATGAAAAATTAATAGCATTGCACGGAAAACCTGATGTAATTATTACCGACCCTCCTCGTGCAGGTATGGCACCAGAAGTTGTTGATACAATTTTAAAAGCATCACCAAAACGTATCGTTTATGTGAGTTGTAATCCTTCAACACAAGCACGAGATATTGCATTGATGAATGAGCAATATGAAATTAAAGCAGTACAAGCTGTTGACATGTTCCCTCAGACAAGTCATGTAGAAAGTGTTGTATTGCTTGAGAGAAGAGCTTAAGTTTTATTGAAAAGCCGATTGTTTATTAAACAATCGGCTTAGAAATTATAATTTTTGTCTTTAATCTTAAGTCTTAAAAATACTAATCCTTTTTAAATCTGTAAGTTAATCTTACTACATATTCTCTTCCTGTACTTGTTAGTGGAGTAAGTAAAGCAGGGTTTGAACTTATACCATAAGGTTGAACAAATGTAGCTTTTTGATCAAGTAAATTATAAGCTGTTAAGTTTACATCAATACAACCCCAAATATTATCTTTACCAATACCGAAATTCAACATTGTGTTTGATGGTAACACACTTTGTGCTGCTGTTGAGTCGTTTATTAATCTATTAAATCCTGATTTAGAAGATAAATAAGTTACTGAAGGCGAAAAATAGAAAATATCTTGAATTTTAAAGTTCGACATTAAGTTTATTTTATGTTGAGGATTACCCAGATTTTGATTTTGATTATTATCGACTTTATATAATTCTACCCCATTTTTACCCGCAGCTGTATAATATGAAAATTACCAGCAATATACCATGTTGGTGTTTGATATCTAAATTCCGTTTCAATACCTCTAGTTCCAGATTTTGAGAAATTGTCGTATGTTCCAGTTGTACCAGGAGGTGTAAAGTATACTATTGGTTTAGATATGGTTATGTCAAATGCATTTGCTGAAACAATGAAATTTGGAGTTATCTTATAGCCTATTTCAAGCTCAAATACATCAGTGATTTCTGGTTTCACGTTTGGATTTGCTTTTAAGTTGTCAACAGTAGGTGTTCTAAAAGCTCTATTATAAAGTAATTTTGAATGGAAGTCTCCAATAATTTTAGTAAATCCTAATCTTGGAGCTATTGCCGACCCAAATACTTCATGGTTAATTGCTTTTAAGCCTGCGGTGAAATTTACAATTTTAGTTTTAACTAAAGTTTGAGCATAAGCCCCTAATGTACCATAGGAAATATTATTTTTATCACCGTAGTTATTCCAATCATCTTGTTGACGAGTATTTTTTGCATAATCTCTAAAATATTCTACACCAGCAATTAAGTTTATATTATCATTTATATCATAATTTAAATGCAAGCCTCCTGTAGTTCTATTTGCATTTACAACATATGTTGCACTGTTCGAATCAGAAACAGCATAAGGTTGAAAAAAGTTAGAATTAATTTTAGGTGTTAATGTTATTTTACTACCTAATTTGAAATCATATTTTAATTCATTTACCCAAGAACCGTAACTAACTTTTACACCATAAGGCATAATAACATCATAATGATTTAAAGCTGTAGTATTGTATTGTTCTGCAATACTTCTTAACGATAATCCTTTATATTTAATACCTAAATTTAATTGGTTATTGTTTAAGTTTGAATTGTTTTTCATTGAACTAGATGCACCATAAATATCAGTATAATTATTAATACCTCTTTGTCCTTTAGATAAATAAGCGCCTAGACTAATTTTAAATCCATTAATATTTTTTCCTCCAGCAATACTTAGGTTTGACCTTCCTGTTGCACCTTCAAGTTGACCGTAAGTTCCAGCTACTTGCAATCCGTTAAGTTGATCAGAGTCTTTTGTTATTATATGTACCACACCAAGTTCGGCATAACCACCATAAATACTTGAACCCGGTCCACGAATAACTTCTATACGCTTAATTTGACTAACATCAAATCTGTTACCGAAATAGTTTGATGCAAATGCAATTTCATTCATTTCTTGCCCATCAACTAAAAGTAAAATTTTTCCTTCATTTCCCCAGTTCCCTCTCAATGACCAACTTACTAAACCTGTAACATCTTGATTAAAAGAGAATCCTGGAATTAGGCGTAAAACATCAAGCATATCTCTAGCACCAATGTTTTTAATATCATTTTCAGTTATTACAGAAACAATCGCTGGTGATTCTCTCTGAGTAAGAGCAGTTTTGGATGCTACTGTTATTTTGATATTCATTAACTCTTCAAGAGAAATGTTTTCTAAATCTATAGAATCTGCACTTGCTAAATTGGCTTGAGCAAAAGCACCAGTTGAAAATAAAATAGGAGCTAAGAGAATTAGTAGTTGTTTTTTCATAATTTTATTCTATAATTTTATTACTCCTACGATTCTTATTTTTTTTAGTTTGTTTAATTTTTTTTTTAATGAATTTTACTTAGTTTTTTGGTCTAAAACTAAAAAACCACTCGTCAATTTCTTAACAAGTGGCTCATTTAACCAATCCAAAAATATAATATTACATATAATTTAAATCATTATTTCTTTTCAATTTAACTATCCCTATTAAGTTAAAAAAGAGTATAATAGGATATGCTGGGTCAAACTCATGCCATCTGTCGCCACCAAAGTTTGCTCTACCACCAAATTTATGATGATTATTATGGTAACTTTCGCCAAACATTAAAAAATCAACGGGTAATAAATTTTTTGCTGTGTCATTTACAATATGGTTTACATAGCCATATTTATGTGCGAACCAATTTATAATTGCACCATGTACTGGTCCCATTAAAAAGTGAATTGGTAATAATAAATACAATAAACCATATTGCCATCCTAATTCAATAGGTACGAATTTGATATAGAATAAAGAGTAAGCTGTTCCCCAAGCTAAACGAGATAACCATTGATCACCAAGATTTTCTATAAATTCCCAATTTGGTATATTTTTAAAATATTTTGGTTCAAGATTAGCTCTATCATTTAAAATATCATTATAAATGTTTTTTGTTTTCCACATCATATCCCATAAACTATCCGAATATTTAGGTGAATGTGGATCTTTTTCTGTATCAGCATAGCTATGATGTAAACGATGCATAATTCCGTATGCTCTAGGGCTTAAAAACGATGAACCTTGAAAAATATAGGTTAATATATAAAATACTTTTTCCCAGAATTTACTCATCGTAAACATTTGGTGTGCAGCATATCTGTGCAAGAAGAAGGTTTGTGCAAACAAAGATAAATACCAATGCAATGCGAAGAAGATTAGGATAGTAGCCATTTGATTTTTTTGTATGATAATAATACAAAAGTAAAATCAAGATGACTTTAAAAATATGACATAGGTCATTAGTAAAAGTGATACTAAGCCGTAGAGTCATGTCATTCCACGTAACTATAAACTGAAAACCTAAAACTATTTACTGAAAACTAATCCCCATTTTAGCCTGAAAAGTTAAGCCAATAGTGTAAGCCGTTTTTTTAGCATCATCAGCATTTATTCCAGTAAAATATGAGTCAACTGTTTCATTAAATAACTCGAGCCAACGTTTAAAGTGCTTGCTTTCAACAGGTAAATTTGCATGCACTTGATAAGCCGCTCCTTTGTACGATTGTTCGTTAAGTAACATAGTACCCCAAAATTTATACATTTTTTCTAGGTGCGCATCCCAATGTACATGTGCTATTTGGTTAAAAATTGGAGAAAGTAAATCATCTTTATTTATTTTATCATAAAATGAATCAACCAATAATTTTACATCTTGTGCATTTGTAATATCATTTTTTAACTTTTCCATAATTTATTTTTTTTCAAAAATAAGCAAAAATAAAAGGTAACAAGTAATTGTTACCTTTTATTAATTGTGTGTGTTGTTTAAAAATATTTTTTAATGGGTAATTCTGTTAAGCCCTTACTTTAAAGTAGAGGTTTTAACGTCGTTTATAATTAAAGGTTTTAGTTATTTAAAAGTTAATAAAATATTTTCAAAAATTACTAATTGATTATCATAGTGTTAAAAATAATTATAAATATTTTTAGTTAAATGTTGGGTTATTTACTGAAAATGGCTACTTTTGTGAACTGAAAAATTAATCAGAAACGGTTCGGTAGTTCAGTTGGTTAGAATGCCGCCCTGTCACGGCGGAGGTCGCGGGTTCGAGTCCCGTCCGGACCGCAAGAGGATTAGATAGCAATATCTAATCCTTTTTCGTTTTATAGGTATTCAACAATCTTTTCATTTGTTTAATATAAAGTAATTTTGTACTTTTTCACTTTCAAATTTTACAATTATAATTTAGTTGATTATGGATTTTAATTTCCCAAAAAACACAAGCGAACCTAATCCTTGGAAAGTGAAATCAAGTACTGATATTTATGAAAATGCTTGGATAAAAGTACGTGAGGATAAAGTAATTACCCCTGGAGGTACAGATGGTATTTATGGAAAAGTTTCGTTTAAAAATAAAGCTATTGGTATAATTCCTTTAGATACTGATGGTTATACTTTTTTGGTTGGACAATATCGTTATCCTTTAGATGAATATAGTTGGGAAATACCTATGGGGGGCGGACCAGTTGGCGAAGATATTTTAGAAACTGCAAAACGAGAATTAAAGGAAGAAACGGGTTTTATTGCCCAAAAATGGGAAATAATTTCTCGCATACATACCTCAAATTCAGTAACTGACGAAGAAGGTTTTGTGTTTGTTGCCGAAGGATTAACTCAGGCGGAAACCGAATTTGAAGATACTGAAGATTTAACCATTATTAAGGTACATCTTAAAGATGCTATTGAAATGATAATGAACAATGAAATTACTGACGCTATTAGTATAGTAGGTTTATTGAAACTTGCACGTTTAAAAGGCGTATGACACTTTTAGTTTGTTAGATTTAAGATTAAAGACGTAAGACTTTAGATAATTCTTTAATGTTTATTTGCTGACAACTCAATACTGAGAACAGATTAATATTAACCGACAACTGATAACCGATAACTATAAATATGGGAAAACTTACTCAATTGCCTGCTTGGAAAGCACTTACTGCACATTTTGAAAAAGTTAAAAACTTACATATCAAAGATTTATTTGCCGCTGAGCCTAATCGTTTTGATAACTTTTCACTTAAAATTGATGATATTTTAGTTGATTTTTCTAAAAATAGAATCACCGATGAAACCCTTTCACTTTTGGTTCAATTAGCAAAAGAATCAGGTGTTGAGGAACATGCAAAAGCCATGTTCAACGGTGAAAAAATCAATAACACTGAAAAAAGAGCTGTTTTACATACTGCATTACGTAACAGAAGCAATAGACCAGTTTTAGTTGACGGACAAGATGTTATGCCAGCTGTAAATGCAGTATTGGCTAAAATGAAAGCATTTTGCGAAAAAGTAAGAAGCGGGGCTTGGAAAGGATTTACAGGTAAATCAATTACTGATGTTGTAAATATTGGTATTGGTGGTTCTGATTTAGGTCCATTTATGGCAACTGAAGCCTTGAAACCTTATGCATCTGAAAAATTAAATGTACATTTTGTTTCAAATGTTGATGGAACGCATATTGCTGAAACTTTAAAAAAGTTAAATCCAGAAACTACATTATTTATTGTAGCATCAAAAACTTTTACTACTCAAGAAACCTTAACCAATGCCGATTCTGCAAAAGCTTGGTTGTTAGCCAAACTTCCTTCTGAAGCAGTTGCTAGTCATTTCGTGGCATTAAGTACCAATGCAAAAGCTGTTGCGGCATTTGGCATTGATACTGAAAACATGTTTGAATTTTGGGATTGGGTAGGAGGTAGATATTCGCTTTGTTCGGCAATTGGTTTATCATTAGCAGTTTATGTTGGATTTGATAACTTTGAAGCATTATTAAAAGGAGCTCACAAAGTTGATGAGCATTTTAGAAATACACCACTTGAAAAAAATATTCCTGTAATTTTGGCTTTATTGGGAGTTTGGTATAATAACTTTTTTGAAGCTGATAGTCATGCTATTTTACCTTATGACCAATACTTACATCGTTTTGCAGCTTATTTCCAGCAAGGAGATATGGAATCAAATGGTAAAGGTGTTACAAAATCAGGTGAAACAGTTGATTATGCAACAGGACCAATTATTTGGGGCGAACCAGGTACCAACGGGCAACACGCTTTTTATCAATTAATTCACCAAGGGACTAAATTAATACCAGCAGATTTTATTGCACCTGCAATAAGTCATAATCCATTAAGTGATCATCATCCTAAGTTGTTGGCAAACTTTTTTGCACAAACAGAAGCATTGATGAAAGGTAAAACAGCCGAAGAAGCAAAAGTAGAATTAGTAAAAGCTGGTTTATCTGCTGAGGAAGTTGAAACATTGACTCCACACAAAGTTTTTTCTGGAAACAGGCCAACAAATAGTATTCTGTTCAAACAATTAACTCCAGAAGTATTAGGAGCATTAATAGCAATGTATGAACATAAAATATTTGTACAATCTGTAATTTGGGATATCAATGCATTTGATCAATGGGGAGTAGAATTAGGTAAACAATTGGCTAACAAAATTTTACCTGAATTAATTACTGATGAAAAAATTACTTCACATGATTCATCAACCAATGGTTTAATAAATTATTATAAAAGTATTAAATAGTGAAAATAAATAAAATACAAATGGCTATCTAAATTTGGTAGTCATTTGTATTAGACAAAAAAACAAAATAAAAAAAGCTGATTTCAATTAAGAAATCAGCTTTTTTTATTTCATCTATGTAAATATTAGAATTTACCAGTAATGATGTTAATTAAGTCGATAATTGCCCAGATACCACAACCTCCAGCAGTTAAGATGAAAAGAATGTTGTAACCAGCTGGTTTACCTTTGTACCATCTGTGTGCTGCTAAACCTCCTAAGAAGAACCAAAGAGCTAATAAAATTAACATTTCATTGTCTCCTGTAGTTTTAGTAACAGTTTTTGCATCATTAATTGATGAAACTTCTGAAATTGTTTCGTTTGAAGAAGTAATTTCTTCAGCATTAGCTTGGATAGAAGCATCTGCTTTAGTAGAAACTGAAGTTTCTTGTTTTGTAGCTTCTTTTTTAACAACTGGGAAAGAAGCAAATGCATTGTTTGCTAATAAAGCAAATCCTAACGCAACGGTAATAAAATGTTTTTTCATTGTAATTGTGAAAACTTAGTTTTAAATTGTTGAATATTTTAATAATTCGCTCACAAGATATGTATAACAATATTAACTTCAAAAAAAAAACAAGTATTTTATTATTTATTATTTTGTTCTTTGTTTTTAAAAATGGTTATTGTCAGATCGAACAACTGAAACAAGAATTTATAGGAACTTTACAGACCTCCGAAGGGCAATATATTTCGTACAAATTGATTTTTTCAAAAGATGAAACGGGGAAAATTATAGGTAAGTCAATTACAGACTTTTATGGTAAAAATTGTACTGAATCGTCAATTGAAGGAAAAATAAATTCTGATGATAATACAATTTCTTTTCAAGAAACAAAAAATATTTCAACTAAATCAAAAGCTGATCCAAGTAGTTTTTGTTATGTTCAAATAAATAATTTAAAATTTGAAAAATTTAAGGGTAAGTTCTATATAAAAGGGGTTTTTAAAGCAAAATTTCCAAATGGAGTTGAGTGTGCTCACGGAATGATATATATGGCAAGTGCAGAATTGTTGGAAGATATCAAATCAAAAACTAAAAATAAAGATACTTTACATAATGAGATTTCAAAACTTAAAAATGCTTTGAAAGATTTTAAAACATTAACATCGAATGATGTTTTAGATATAAAAGCTTTAGATAAGGTTGTAAAATTAGTTGTTTGGGATAGTTATTTAGAAGATAATGATCAAGTTGATATTTATGTTAATGGAACCTTAATCCATGATAACTTAACTATAAAACAAGATAGAAAAACTATAGAAATTCCTGTAAATTTAGGTGTAACTGAAATAAAGATTTATGCTGAGAATGAAGGTTCTTCAGCTAAAAATACTTTGACTGGATTTTTACAGAATGGTAATCAAACTATACCTTTTCAAACTAAATTAAAAACTGGTCAATTTGTGTTCATTAAAATTAACAAATAAGTATGTTTAAAAATATTGATGAAAAGAAGTTAAAAATAGTTATTTACAGTATTTTGTTTTTCATTTATATTGTATTAATGTTTTTACCCAAAACATTTTTTGATAAAGGTAAATCTTTATGTGTTTCAAAAGTTTTTTTTGATATAGAATGTTATGGATGTGGATTAACTAGAGGAATTCAACATTTAATTCACTTTGATTTTGAAGGAGCTTACTACTATAATAAATTATCTTTCTTAGTTTTGCCACTTATTATTTATTTAATTCTAAAGGATTTATATGAATTGTTTTTTAAAAAAGTTGATATTGAAAATTCTGATGAAAATTTAGACTGAAATTTTTAATGAATTACATAAAACTTATTATTACAACTATTTTTATAATTCCCATTCGATTTTATCAATGGTTTATATCTCCAATGTTACCAATGAGTTGCAGATTTACGCCAACTTGTTCGCAGTATGCTGCAGAGGCAATTCAGAAGTATGGACCAATCAAAGGTATTTATTTAGGTGTTAAGAGGATTAGTAAATGTCATCCATTTAGTCACTCACATGGGCACGACCCTGTGCCTTAAAAAATTAGTTAAGAATTTAAGCAATTCAATTTTTAACAAAAAAGTATTATATTTGGCTTTCGATAATAATAAAATATAGGATATGAATTTCCCTAAAGAATTAAAATATACTCAAGAGCACGAATGGATTCGTGTTGAAGGTGATGTTGCTTTTGTTGGTATTACTGATTTTGCTCAACGTGAATTAGGTGATATTGTTTTTGTTGATATCAATACTGTTGGTCAGGAATTAGGAGCAAACGATGTTTTTGGTTCTGTTGAGGCTGTTAAAACAGTTTCTGATTTATTTTTACCAGTTGCTGGTACTGTATTAGAAATCAATTCAATATTAGATGGTTCTCCTGAAAAAGTAAATTCTGATGCTTATGGAGATGGTTGGTTAATCAAATTAAAAGTTAATAATATTGCTGATATTGATGCACTTTTAGATGCTGATGCATATCAAAAATTAATTGGTGTTTAAGATTTTAAATTGAGTATTTCCAAATTATCTGGAATATTTGAGTTGCATAATATTACTTAAAATGAATAAAGTCTAGGTTTATACAAATCTAGACTTTGTTGTTTCTATATGATAAAACCGTTATTGACTTTATTGGCATTGGCTTTTACAACTATCGTTTCGGCTCAGGATTTAGTTCAGGCTCGAAAAACTATTGATACGTTGGCTTCTCCAAGCATGCACGGAAGAGGTTATGTTTCAAAAGGTGATAGTTTGGCGGCAGCTTATATAGCAAAACAATATCAAGAGATTGGACTTTTGCCTTTAAAAAATGGGAGTTATTTTCAGAGATATGATATTTCTGTAAATACTTTTCCCGGAAAAGTGATGCTTAAAGATGGAATCAATAATTTAAAATGTGGTTCATCGTTTATTGTTTCTCCCAATTCAGCACCCATTAAAGGTAAGTTTAAGGCTTTTGATTTAGATTCTTCATTGTTTTTTTCTCCTCAAAAAAAATCACTTTTTTTAACACTTGATTTACGAAATACAGCTTTAATCATTGATGCAAAATGGAAATCAAAGATTCGTCAACAATCTGCAGAAATTCAAGCTAAATTTGAACAAGCTCCGCTTTGGATTTTTCTTCAACCCAAAAAGTTAACAGCATCTGTTGCCCAAAATCAATTAAAACATGCTGAAATTGAGGTTTTAAAAGATAGTTTTGATTTGAAACCTGCTAATATTAAAGCACATATTGAAGCAACTTTAATTCCAAAATACACAACTCAAAATGTAGTTGGTTTTGTAAGAGGAACTGTGAAGGCGGATTCTTTTTTAATAGTTTGTGCACATTATGATCACTTAGGAAGAATGGGGAAAGATGTTTATTTCCCTGGAGCAAATGATAATGCAGCAGGTATTGCAATGATGTTGGAGTTAGCCAAAAATTATGTTGTAAATCCACCGAAGTACTCCATGATTTTTATTGCATTCGGTGCTGAAGAAATTGGCCTGTTGGGTTCAAAATTCTATACACAAAATCCAGTTTTCCCTTTAAATCAAGTAAAATTTGTAACTAATTTAGATTTAGTTGGTACAGGAGATGATGGAGCAACAGTAGTGAATGCTACCATTTTCCCTCACGAGTTTGAGCAAATGGATTCAATAAACAGAGAAAAATCACTTTTAACTAAAATTAATAAACGAGGTAAAGCTTCAAATTCAGACCATTATCATTTTTCAGAATTAGGAGTGCATTCCTTCTTTTTGTATGGATTAGGAGGGATTTCTGCTTATCATGATATTTATGATAAATCGGCTTCATTGCCAATGACTAAGTTTAAAGAAATTTATACTTTGGTTAAAGAGTTTAATGATAAATTTTAGTTCATTTTACAGTTCCAACTCTCTTAATTCCTTTGCTTTATAAGCTGTAATTGCGGCCACAATTAAGGTCATACATCCTCCAAAAATTTCAGAGTTTACAGTTCCTAATAGTTTGGCAGCCAAACCTGACTCAAATGAACCGATTTCATTTGATGAGCCAATAAATATATTATTTACTGCCGAAACTCTTCCTTTCATATGTTCAGGTGTGCGGGTTTGTAATAATGTAGAACGAACAATTACGCTGATGCTATCGCAAGCTCCACTTAAAAGTAGCAAAGCAAACGATATCCAAAATATTTCTGAAACAGCAAATCCTATCATACAAACGCCGAAACCTGCTACTGCCCAAAGTAGTTTATTCCCTGCTTTTTTATGAATCGGAATGTAGGCTATACCCATTGCCATAATTACCGAACCTACGGCTGGAGCTGCTCTAAGTAAGCCCAAAGCCCAAGCCCCTTCATGTAAAATATCTTTACAAAATACTGGTAATAAGGCAACTGCTCCGCCAAATAATACTGCAAATAAATCTAGACTTATGGCTGAAAGTATAATCTTATTTTCGAAAATAAACTTGATTCCAACTGTGATACTCTCTTTTATAGTTAAAATTTCTTTGTTTATTTGAGTTGGTAATTCTCTACTTGAAATACTAAATAATATTATAATTAAAGCCAAAAACATTAATCCTAAATCTGCTGAATAGCTGGCATTTAAACCTCCAAATACATAAATCAATCCGCCTAAAGCTGGTCCAGCAACTGAGGCTGTTTGCCAAGTAGTACTATTCCACGAAACTGCATTTGCATATTCCGTTTTGTTATTTAAAAGTTGAGGCATAAATGCAAATAATGCTGGACCCATAAAACCACGAGCTATACCACTCATAAAAATTGCTCCGTATAATGACCATTTTATTGCATCATTTCCAAGAATTGATATTAAGTTTATTTGATTGATAAACAATAAGCTAGCAGAACAAATTGTTAGTAAACCAACACAAAGTGATATGATTTTTTTGCGAGATACCGTGTCTGCAATATGCCCAGCGTAAAGTGAAACTCCAATGGCGGGAATAGCTTCTGCTAAACCAATGAGACCTAGTGCAAAAGGGTCGTTTGTGATTTCGTACATTTGCCAACCTACTACAACTCCTTGAATTTGTAGGGCTACAATGATGCAAAACCGAGCAATGATAAAAAATCTAAATTCTGGTATTCTTAAAGCTAAATAAGGGTCTTTATTTGTCATTTAAACTATTCATTTTCATGTAAATAATTGTGTCAGAAACCGAAATTGGTTCAAAACTGTATTTACGAGTTACTTCTTTAAAGATAACTGAAACTTTGATTACTTTGTTTTCAACTTTCCAGGTGCCAAGCCAAGTATCTAAGCCACAACTTGGGGCAATGTGTTTATATTCAACTGTTCCGCCTGATTTGAAATGTATAGTTTCTCTACCTCTTGAAGGTGGAAGTGGTAAGTTTGAAGGCTTAAATGCTTGTAAACCGTTTTTGTTTAATTCGTTTACAGTTGACCATTGTTTATCAATTAATTGCTTAGGTATATTACTTTCAGTTTGTTGTGCTTTTTTATTTGCACAAGCTAAAAATAGTATGAAGAGAGGTAAGAGTAGTAGGTTTTTCATAAGTTTTAAGGATTATAAAAATGTATTTTGATAAACGAATTTAAATGTTTTTCAACAAACTTTTTATTTTTTACTGATTAATTTGTTTATTCTTAAAGCTAAAAACTATTTTTGTTATTCTTAGCTAAACCAATACTCTTTTATGCAAAATTCTGAAATAAGCGAATTACTTGAACTTACTGCTGACTTAATGGATATCCATGAGGAAAACGAATTTAAAGCTAAGGCTTTTAGAGGGGCTGCTTCTCGTTTGGATAAGTTGTTGGATTCAATTAGTAATTCAAATGCTGAGGAATTAGAAAAAGTGCATGGTTTTAGTAAAACTATGTCGGGCAATATTGCTGAAATATTAGCAAGTAATTCATTTTCAGACTTAAATATTTTACTAAACAAAACACCTAAAGGTGTTTTAGCATTGATGCAGATAAAAGGTTTGGGGCCTAAGAAAGTAAAAACATTATGGAAAGAGTACGAAATTTCAAACATAGAAACACTTGAAAAAGCTTGTTTAGAAAATAAATTAGCTGGATTTAAAGGTTTTGGAGAAAAAACACAAATATCTATTTTAGAAAATATTGCTTTTAAGAAAGCCCAAATAGGTAAATTTCATTTTGATGAAGCAGAACAAGCATCACTTTTGATTGAAAAAGAGGTTGAAGCTCAAACAGGAATTAAACTTTTGCTTAGTGGGCAAGTAAAAATGTGCAGTGAAGTTGTTGATAATCTTATTTTTATAGCATCAGATGAAATAGAGGATATTCACGAAAAACTTAAAACAGTTGCAATTTTAGTTGAAAATGAATCGCAATCAGGGCCATTTACTTGGCGAGGTACGGAGCAAAGTTTGGGTTTGCCTGTAACTATTCACTTAGTTGCAGAACGAAAACTAGGGTCAGCAGTGGTTTTACATTCGTCGAGTGCTGAGTTTTTGAGTACACAAGTAAATGATAAACAAAACTTAATGTTGTATTTACAACGTGCAGGAGCGAGTACAGAAGAGGAAGTTTTTAAAAATTTAGGTTGGCAATTTGTAGTTCCCGAACAAAGAGAATTTATTGCTACAGCCGAAAAAGCTAAACTAAATACCTTACCAAAACTAGTCGAATTAGCAGATATTAAAGGTATTGTTCATAATCACTCTACGTATAGTGATGGTAAAAATACTTTATCAGAAATGGCTAATTATTGCAAAAACATGGGAATGCAATATTTCGGAATTGCAGACCATAGTAAAGCTGCTTATTGGGCTGGCGGACTTGATGAAGAAAAAGTTTTACAACAACATGGTGAAATTGATAAGTTAAACGCTGTTTTTGGTAATGATTTTAAAGTGTTTAAAGGAATTGAATCAGATATTTTAGCTGATGGCTCATTGGATTACGACCAAGAATTTTTGAAAAGATTTGATTATGTGGTTGCTTCTGTTCATCAAAATTTAGACATGAGCGAAGAAAAAGCCAATCAAAGATTATTGAAAGCGATTGAAAATCCACATACAACCATGCTTGGACACCCAACTGGCCGACTTTTATTACGACGAAATGGTTATCCAATTAATCATAAAATGATTATTGAAGCTTGTGCTGCAAATAATGTAATTATGGAGTTAAATGCTGATTCATGGAGATTGGATATGGATTGGCGTTGGATTTATTACTGTATGGACAAAGGTGTAAAAATTTCCATTAACCCAGATGCACACAACACTGCCTCATTACACTATATTTATTACGGAATTTGTGTTGCTCGTAAAGGTGGCTTAACTCCTGAGTTCCTTTTTAATGGATTGAATTTAAATGAAATGGATACTTATTTTAAATGGAAAAAAGGATTGTAAAACTTTAAAATATCAAACCCCAATTTTAAAACAAAATTGGGGTTTGAGTTAAGTTAAAAAGTGTATCCTAAATCAAAACCAATTCTTAAATTAATATTTGATTTTCTGTAGCCCCAAAAACCTGGCGTACCCCATCCATTAATTTGAATTATTTCATAATCTTTATCAAATGGTTTGCCATTTGTAATCATTAATTCTGGTCCAATTCCGAGATATAATTTATTTTTATTTTTTTGATTATATACTGAAATCGAATTAGGGTCGAAATAAATTCTAAAGCCTATTTCACTCCAAGGAATGGTTAAATTTTCATTAAACGTTTTTTGATAATTTCCATAGTAATCACTTCGAATATTTGCTACAGAATATATTTCATTGGTTGAAAATGCTAATCTATAATATATACCTAAATTAACACCAGGTTCAATTTGGTTTATCCATTCAGCTCCAAATTTTGCTGCTATACCTTTATTTGAATAAAGTGATTCCTTTGTTAATGAATCATTTTTAACTGTTTGGAAATATCCAATTTGACTCTTTAACCATAATTTAGAGGTTATTCGATATGAGAAACCTAAATTTAATTTTAACCTTTTAACCTCGAATGCACTGTAAGTTAACGATTGAAGTAAATTTAATGGTTGAATTTCGATTCTAAATTTATTTTCTGTATTTGATTTTACAGTATCAGTTTGTGCAGATGAATTAATAGCAACAAACATGGTTAAACTACTAACGATATAAAATAATTGTTTTTTCATCTTGATCTTTATAGTTAAAATCTGAATTTGTTGAAACCTCAGCGTTGTTGAATGTGCTTTTAAGAATTTTTAAATCTCTAATAAGCATGAAATATTTGTCTCGTTGAGTATTGTATTTTAAATTTCTTTTATAAGTAATTGATATTGTATCAATTACTTTTTTCCCTTCAAAAATAAAAGTACTTGTATCTCTGTGTAAATCAAACTCAATTTCAATAGCTTTATCTGAAATTGTATCAATTGTTTTTAAATAATTGTTATGATTAATTTCTCTCACTTTTTGGTATTCCCAATTTGTAGAGAGTACTTGCTGAGAACTCTTTTTTTCAGCTTGAATAAAGTTGATGTGATGATCCTCAGGGTCAGAGAATGACATACATGAGGAAAATATTAGTAGACTTGCTACTGAATAATTAACTAGATGTGTTTTTTTCATTATTAAGTGTATTTTGGTTTTGCAAACCTAATATTTATTTAGACTAATTACAAATAGAGAGAAATGTTTTTTATTTTTTAATCAAAATTCATTCTCATTGTTCCCTTTTCAGAGTCAATATTTATGAAATCCGCTGATAAAATACTACTTTTGTAGGAATTCGGTTTTTAAAAATCCACATCATGGCAGAGTATAATTTCAACGATATAGAAAAAAAATGGCAAACTTACTGGAAACAAAATGCTACTTTTAAAACCAGTACTAGCACCGACAAACCTAAGTTTTATTCTCTTGATATGTTCCCATATCCATCAGGTGCGGGTTTGCATGTTGGGCACCCACTTGGGTATATTGCTTCTGATATCGTAAGTAGATATAAAAGAAATAAGGGTTTTAATGTGTTGCACCCAATGGGCTTTGATGCATTTGGTTTACCAGCTGAGCAATACGCTATTCAAACTGGTCAGCACCCTGCAATTACTACTGAAAATAATATTAGCACTTATAAAAAACAGTTAGATAATCTTGGTTTTTCATTTGATTGGGACCGTGAAATTAGAACTTGCGAAGCTGAATATTACAAATGGACACAATGGATTTTTATACAACTTTTCAATTCATGGTATAATAACGAAAGCAATAAAGCTGAGAATATCAGTACTTTAGTAGCTGTATTTGAACAAAAAGGTTCTGCGGGTGCAAATGCTCATACTGATTATGAAGGTTCGTTCACTGCCTCAGAATGGAATGCTTATTCTGAAGAAGAAAAACAAGCTTTGTTATTAAATTATCGTTTAGCATTTTTAGCTGAAACTTCGGTAAACTGGTGCCCAGCATTGGGAACTGTGTTAGCTAACGAAGAGGTAAAAGATGGCGTTTCTGAACGTGGAGGATACCCTGTTGAAAAGAAAAAAATGCAACAATGGTCGTTGCGTATTACTGCCTACGCTGATAGATTATTGAATGATTTAGAGGCACTTGATTGGTCTGATTCAGTAAAAGAAATGCAACGTAACTGGATTGGAAAAAGTGTTGGTTCAACATTAAGATTTCAGTTAGAGAAATTTGATGATATTATTGAAGTTTTCACTACTCGTCCTGATACTGTATTTGGTGTTACTTTCGTAACATTAGCTCCTGAGCATCCATTGGTTGCTAAAATTACAACCGATGAGCAAAAAGAAGCAGTTGATAAATATGTGCTTTGGGCTAAAAACCGTTCGGAAAGAGATAGAATAAGTGATACCGAAAAAACTGGTGAGTTTACAGGTGCTTATGTAATTAATCCATTTACAAAAACATTGGTTCCAGTTTGGACATCTGATTATGTATTAGCAGGTTACGGTACAGGTGCAGTAATGGCAGTGCCATCGTCTGATGTGCGTGATTTTGAGTTTGCTACAAAGTTTAATTTGCCAATCATTCAAGTTTATGAAGGCGAATTTAGCGATATTAGTAAAGAAAATTTCGAAGCAAAAACCGGAAAAGTAATCAATTCGGAGTTCTTAAATGGTTTAGAAACCAAAGAAGCAATTCATCTTGCCATTCAAAAAATTGAAGAATTAGGTGTAGGAAAAGGCAAGGTAAATTTCAGAATTAGAGATGCAATTTTTAGCCGTCAGCGTTACTGGGGAGAGCCAATTCCTGTGTATTACAAAAATAATTTACCTTATGTAATTGAAGAAAGTGAATTGCCACTTACCCTGCCTGAAATTGATGCATACCAACCAACAGAAACAGGCGAACCTCCATTGGGTAGAGCAAAAGATTGGTTGTATCAAAATAAATATGGTTATGAGTTAAGTACCATGCCGGGTTGGGCAGGTTCGAGCTGGTATTTTTTACGCTATATGGACTCAAAAAATGATGGTTCATTTGTATCAAAAGAAGCTCAAAACTATTGGCAAGAAGTTGATTTATACATAGGTGGAGCCGAACATGCAACAGGTCACTTATTGTATTCACGTTTCTGGAACAAGTTTTTGTTTGATTTAGGATTGGTTTCGAATATTGAACCGTTCAAAAAGTTGGTGAATCAAGGAATGATTCAGGGTGTTTCTGAAATTATTTATCTAATAACTGATTATACAGAAATAGATGGAGTTGCTCCACTTTCAATTATTAAACAATATTTTAATTTTGAAGAAAATGGAAATGTTAGATTGGTTTTTTTAGAAAAAGAATTTGTTACAAAAAATAAATTAGAAAAACATACAAGTACTATTCATATTCCTATTGAATTTGTAGATTCAGTTTCTCATAATTTAAATCTTAAAGAATATATTAATTCTGAAATAGGGAAAACCAATATTCAAGGAGGTTATTTGTTTTTAAATGAAAATGGATATTTATTTAAAGGTAAATTTTCTGATGAATCTTTTACTTTTTATTGTTCTCCTTTGGTAGAGAAAATGTCGAAATCAAAATACAACGTAGTAAATCCTGATAACATAGTTGCAAAATACGGAGCGGATACTTTAAGAATGTATGAAATGTTCTTAGGTCCTTTAGAGCAATTTAAGCCATGGAATACCAACAGTATTGATGGTGTTGCTCGTTTTTTAAGAAGAGTTTGGAGATTGTTTTATAATGACAACAATGAATTTATTGTTTCAGAAGAAGCACCAAGCAAAGAAGAATTAAAGCATTTACACAAAACCATCAAAAAAGTAGAAGAAGATATTGAAAGACTTTCATTCAATACTTCAGTAAGTACATTTATGGTATTGGTAAATGAATTAACAAACTTAAAGTGTTCAAAAAGAGCTATTTTAGAGCCATTCTTAGTGATATTGTCGCCTTATGCGCCACATATTACAGAAGAATTATGGTCTAAATTGGGGCATACAGAAAGTATTTCAAAGGCAGTATTCCCCGCTTTCAATGAAGAGTATTTAGTAGAGTCAGATTTTGAATATCCAGTTTCAATCAATGGAAAAGTTCGTCACAAATTGAATTTGCCATTAAGTTTGTCGCAAGAAGAAATTCAAAAAGAAGCACTTTCAACAGAACAAGTTACCAAGTGGATGGAAGGAAAAACACCTAAAAAAGTAATCATTGTTCCTGGTAAAATAATAAACATAGTGATTTAGGTTACTGTTTGAAAACAAGCTGGTTATGATGAATAGCTAGCTTGTTTTTTTGTTTTTTATAAAAATATAATCATGGTAAAACAAAATCTAATCCTAACCCCAGAACTTAGAGTAGAAATGCTTCAAGCGGTTAAAACTTCCTCATTTGTGCAAGCAAAAGTTGAAGAAGCGAAAAAGGTGTTAAAACAGATAAAGAAAATTTCATAGTGAGCCAAAAAATTGAAAAACTAACCCCAGAAATTAGGGCAAAAATGGTTGAAATAGCCCAAAACTCTCCTTTTTTAAAAGAAAAATTAGAAGAAGCGAGCTTGATTTTGAGTAAGGTTAAAAATTATTAAATCCCAAAATAAACCACATTTATCACACAAAATTTTTAAATAATCGATAATTTTGCTTCATGAATAAATACATCATTGTAAGCTACCAATTTTTGAAAAAATTACTTTTTGATACTTTCAAAACTGCGCTTAATTTATTTAAAATAATGATACCTGTATCTCTTATGGTAAAGGTATTTGAGTATTTTGATGTTATTCCTTTGATTGGTAAAGTGTTATCTCCGTTGATGCAAATTATAGGTTTGCCAGGCGAACTTGGTATTGTTTGGGCTACTACTATGATTACCAATATTTATGGTGGTATGTTGGCATTTTATAGTATCTCTCAAAATATGCATTTTACTACCGCACAAGTTACCATTATGTGTTCTTTAATGTTGGTTGCTCATACTTTACCGGTAGAATTAAGGGTTGCTAATAAAGCTGGTACAAAGCTATTTACTATGTTTTTAATCCGATTCGTATTTGCATTACTGTCAGGATTTTGTTTACATATTATCTATCAAACTTTCGGGGTTTTACAGGAAGTATCAACTATTGAAGCAAACATTATAAAACCAATAACTGACACATCTCTTTTAGGTTGGTTAAAAGGGGAAGCTGAAAGATACGCAGTTATTACTTTTTATATTTTCTGTTTGTTATTACTAATGAAAATTTTACATGCCATTGGATTTATTAAATTGTCAACCAATGTATTAAAACCCATTTTAGGTGTTTTAGGAATTTCAAAAGAAGTAATTCCGATTACTGTAATTGGTTCAACATTAGGGATTTTGTACGGAGGAGCGTTGATAATTAAAGAATCTGAAGAAAAGCAATTAAACAAAATGGATGTTTTTTATGCCATGACTTTGATGGGATTATGTCATAGTTTAATAGAAGATTCTATTTTAATGCTTTCATTAGGAGCACATTACACTGGAGTGTTTATATTCAGAATGTTGTTTGCCATATTTATTACATGGTTAATTGTGAAAATAACACATAAAATGAGCCCTAAATGGCAACAAAAATTGATTTTGACTAATTAGACTTAAATAAACTAAAATCTTATCTCTTAAGACTTTCATCTTAAGTCTTATATCTATAATTTTGTATATGAAAAAAATACTTATCTCTTTACTATTATTTATTTGTGCTGTAAATCACATATTTGCAACTGACACTTTAACTGTTGCAGATATTACTGATAAAATTAATTCAGGCAAACCAGATACGCTGTTTTATGGTTTTGAAAGTGGAGATAAGGTTTTGATAAATTTTGAAATGGCTTCAGGTGCTGAAATTAAGCTATTTACAGTTTATGAAGTTAGGGGAAATGTGATTTTTCAAAAATTTAAAACGTCGGCAATAAATACGCAATTGACTTTAAATCATAAACAAGTTTTAGGCTTTGTTATAAATCATTCAGGTTTTATTGGTAAAGTATATCGTATTCATATTCAGAGAATACCTGCGAAAGCTGAAGCTAAAATGTTTAATACATCGGTTGTTATGCGTCCTTCTTATGATACTGTTTTTTCAGTTACTCAAGCTAAAGTATTTGCAGGTTACGATACTATTTTTGACCCAATATTAAATCAAAAAACAAGAGTACATTCACTTACTTCTATGAATTTGCAACCCAATAGAGTTGTAATTCCTATCAATTTACCACCTAACACTGATTTTTATACATTTTGGATAGGTGTAGGTGATGAGGGACAAAAATCATATAACGAAGCTGCTAAAATGGCTTCAAAATCATTGACTGGCGTAGCAGGTTTTTTACCAGGATATGGTCCATTAATTGCTTATGCAGTAAATGGTGCATTGGCACTTAGTATTCATAATCAAGGCGATAATGTGCTATATTGGATTACTACCGAAAAGGAAGATGCAGAGAAATTTATGGCAGATAAAGAAGAATTTAAATTTTTTAAGTCGGGAAATATTGTACAAGAATTAGGGAAAGTTAATAGCCCAAATAAAAATAAAAACTATTATTTGTGTTTGAAAAATGATAATATTAGAGATGGAATAGATGTTGATATCAAGATTATTGCAGTATCGATAACTCCAAAATATATAACAAAAGACATTAAAAAAGCTTTAAAAATTAACTACAGAGGAATTGAACCTTTTCATGTAAATTGAGTATAAGACTGAGGTTGTTTTAATTTTTTTATGAACAAATATCTTACGTCTTTAAATGTTGGTAATTACCAATTTGAAATAGAAGAAAATGCTGCAAAACTTGAAATTACAAGTATCTATTTAATAGGGTCTGTAATTATGGGTTTAGTATATGTTTTTGTTGGTTATTTTATTTCTGAACCTGTAATTTTATATACAAATGCTTTACTTTTAGGAGTTTATTCTTTGTTGTGGTATTTAATTAAAAAGGTATCGCTATTAAAAATTCAATCATTTTATATTGTTGCGATAACTGTTGGAGTGTATATTCAATCTTATATTTTGCCAAGGTCAACATTATTTTTTACTATATATGCTGTGATTTTTTTTACATTATATGTATTAATTGAATCTAGATTTATAAAATCAATTGTAGGATTGAGTGTTTTTATAATAATCACATATTTAAGTTTGGAATTTAGGTTTTTGAATCATAATTATGTGAGTTTTGAAAAATCGAATAATTACAATGTTATTTTTTATTTTAATGCTGTTGTTTTTTCACTAGGATTATTGGCTTGTAGTTATTTTTTGATAGAGTCAAAAAATAGAAGCATGAAGCAAATTTTGACTCGTGAAAATAATTTAGTTGCAATTTTAGAAAACAGTCAAAGGGCAATTTGGTCTATAGATAGAGATTATTCAATTATTACAGCCAATAGTAATTTTAACAAGTTTATTTTATTAATGAAAAATCACAATCCCGAAGTAGGAGAGTCGGGCTTAGTGGTGATGGATAATGTGATTTTGACTCGAAAAGAGTGGAAGAGTAGGATAGATAAAGTATTCAAAAATAAAAAGATTACTGAAGAGTTAACTGTTAAATTTGGTGATAATATTCATTATTTTGAGTTATCGATATATCCTATGTTGAATAACTCAAAAGATGTAATTGGAGCTGTATTTTTTGGAAAAGATATAAGTAAACGAAAAAATTCGGCACAAATATTAATTAGTAAAAATGAAGAATTAACCAAAGCTAATACAGAATTAGATAAATTGGTTTATAGAGCTTCGCATGATTTAAAAGCACCATTGATGTCGGTTTTAGGTTTGATAAACATCACAGAATTAGAGTTTAAAGATAAAATAAGTAATTCAAAGAATTTTGAATTAATGAGAACATCTATCAAAAGATTAGATGGTTTTATTAAAGATATGATTGACTTATCTAGAAATTCGAGGCTAGCTGTAACCCCAAGTGAAATTAATTTTAATAAAACAATTGATGATATAATTAAAAGTTTACATTATTACCAAAATGCTAATTTTATTAAAATAAATAAGGTAATTAAATTAACAAAAGGGTTTTATACTGATGTTAAACGATTAGAAATTGTGATTAATAATTTATTGTCAAATGCAATAAAGTATCATACTAGCGAGCATGTAAATCCTTATGTAAATATTATAATTAAAGAATTTGAAAATGGGATAATAATTAATATTGAAGATAATGGTAAGGGTATAGCACAAGAACATTTAAACAAAATTTTTGATATGTTTTACCGTGCCGATAATTCGTCAGAAGGTTCGGGTATAGGGTTATATATTGTGCGTGAAACTGTCCAAAAAATGGGCGGACAAATAAAAGTTAGTTCTCTGCAAGGTGTTGGTACTAAATTCGAAATACGATTACCTAATTTGAATGTGTGAAATATAAGATTATAATAGAAAATTCTTGTTCATTATTTCATTAAAAAAGCACTTAGAATTTCGTTTCTAAGTGCTTTTTTGATTTTAATTTAAAACCCTTAACATCTATTACTCAAATATCAAGTGTTTAACTGATTCTCCAGAGTCTCTTAATTCTCTAAGAGCATCAATGCCAATATCAATATGATTTTTAACATATTCTTTTGTTACATGAGAATCTGATATTGACGTTTTTACACCTTCAGGCGTCATTGGATTGTCAGATACCAAAAGTAATGCACCATGTGGTATACTATTAGCAAAACCAACAACAAATATGGTAGCAGTTTCCATATCAATTGCCATTGCTTTTATTTTCCTTAGATAATCTTTAAAATTATCGTCATGTTCCCAAACCCTACGGTTAGTAGTATAAACTGTACCTGTAAAGTAATCTCGTTGATGTTTTTTAATCATTGAGGAAACTGAACGCTGCAATCTAAAAGATGGAAGGGCTGGAACTTCAGGAGGTAAGTAATCATTGCTTGTTCCTTCGCCTCGAATGGCAGCAATTGGAAGAACTAAATCTCCAACTTTGGTTTTTTTCAAGCCACCACATTTTCCTAAAAACAAAGCAGCTTTAGGGTGGATAGCTGAAAGTAAATCCATTACAGTAGCTGCCATGGCACTTCCCATACCAAAGTTTATAATAGTTATATTCTCTGCAGTTGCAGTTTGCATCGGTTTGTCTCTTCCGTAAACCTCAACATTAAATCGTTGAGCAAACATTTCAACGTAATTGCCAAAATTTGTAAGCAAAATGTATTGACCAAATTTATCTAAAGGTGTACCTGTATATCTTGGTAACCAATCGTTGACGATTTCTTCCTTGGTTTTCATGATTGCAATAGTTTAAAATGTAAATTTAGACTCTCAACGTATTTCAAAAAATATGGTTTTGACTTGGGGAATTAATAATTAGTAATTAAGAATTAATAAATAAAATAGAACTCTTACCCTTAACTCTAAAATCTTAGCTCTTAGCTTCTTTAGGTATTGAAAATGTAAAAGTTGTTCCATTGTCAGGGTTTGATGAAAATGCAATATTTCCTCCATTTAATTCTACATAATCTTTACACATCATCAAGCCTATTCCTGTACCTTTTTCTTTGTTAGTACCCCTAGTTGTAATATGTTCTTGAGGATTAAAAAGTTTTTCTAAGATGTCGGTTTTCATCCCCATTCCATTATCAATTACAGAAACTAGCCAATGTGTATTGGTTTCAAAAGCTGTAATTTTAATTATACCATTTTCATGCGTGAATTTAATAGCATTGCTTAATAAGTTCCTTAAAACCAAATTAATATGGTTAGGGTCACCAAATACTTTACTATCAATTGAAACAAGATTTTCTATTTTTATTTTTTTTGATTCTGCTAAATTCGTGTATAGTTTAACAACTTTTCCAACTTCAAGCTGTACATTGAAATAAATAGGGGTAATACTATGTCCATCCATCTGACCTATTGCCCATTTTAATACATTATCTAGGTTTAAATAAGTATTTTCAACTGAATTTTTGAGTTCAGGAGCAATTTTTTGTAACATTTCAATATCAGCAATATGATGTTCTAAAAGCGTTATTGTTCCAGAAAGTGTATGAAATGGACTTTTTAAATCATGTGCTATAATTGTTAAAATTTTTGATTTTAAATTATTTAAATCTTCAATTTTTCTGTTTTGAATTACTAATGTATGGTTTAATTTACCCAAATTATCACGTTGTGTTATTATTTCTTCATGTTGTTGTTGAAGTATTTCGTTTTGTGCTGATGCTTCCTCTGTAAATTTATTTGTAGTAACCATGTAGTATGCCATAGAGCAAGCAATTGTTGCAAACGAGGTCATGTAAACTATGTTTTTGTTAAAATCGTTATCGTAAACAACATTGGTTAGTTCAAAACTTACTGCCAAATTGAAATATTTATATGAAAGAATTAAAGTTGCTAAAAATAACAAGGATAAGATAATATGTAATTTTTGAGTTGGTTTAAATACTAAAAAAGGTAACGAAACATACGAAAGTAACATTACAACTACTGTTAAGCCATTACTTTCACTTATAGGGGTTACCATCGGTGTAATTATATATATTGCCAAAGATGGAACTACATATAATAAGTGCTTTACCGTGTTGTAATATTGATATTTGATTAAGAAAAAACAACCAATTATTATAAGAGCAGGGATTGAAATACATGCAATAACTAGTGGATTGTCACTAAAAATAAAGCTAAAAGGTAAATGTGTAATAAAAAAAAGTAAACATAAATAATTTAAGATACGGATATTGTTATTATCTAACCTCGAAAAATGATCAGAGGTACCATTGTTGGTAATTTTATCCCAAATATTTTTAAAAAAACTAATACTATTCACAAAATTATTGTTTGATACCCCAACTAACTAATTTAAAATAGTTTTACTCTCTATTTAATATTAGGTTGTGCAATTAGCACATTTTTTTGTTAAATAAACGTTAAATTTTCAAAAATTCCAATATTTTGATTATGAAATGTAATTATTTTAATATTAGTTTTTTTGTTTAAAACTTTAATTTAATTTTTTATTAAAACCGATATCAATAATTTTGTTATTTAAAGTAATTACGGGTCTTTTTATAGCACTTGTGTTTTCAAGTAAGAAATCAATTGCTGATGAAGCATCTTGTACTTTTTCTTGAGTTTCTTTATCTGCTTTTTTCCAAGTAGTTCCTTTGGTATTTAATAATACTTTCCAATCAGCTTGAGATGTCCAATTTTCTAAAGTTGCTCTATCAATTCCTTCTTTTTTGTAATCATGAAATTGAAAATCAACATTTTCGGCCTTTAACCAATCAAATGTTTTTTTCATTGTATCGCAACTTTTGATACCGTATATTTTGTATGTCATAGCTTTGTGTTTTCGTATTCAAATTTAATGAATTATCATTTGAAATTGTATATTTAAGTTTTAAAAAAGAGAGTATGAAAAAAGCATTTGTAATTTTACTTCTATTATTAACCAAATCTATATCACTTTTTGCTCAAACAAATTATGATATTAAAGTGCTTGGAGCATTAAATAATAAAATTGAATTTGATACTTCATTGAATTGGTATGCGATTGAAATTAAAAATGAAGAAAAATCTTTATACTCAAAGCAACGATTTATTAAGCTAGATGTTGATAAAGATATTAAAGTTAAATACTGTAAACATCAGTATTCTATTAAAAACAAATCTAATAAAGATTCAGTGGTTACAGAATATTACTATCATCATAAGCTGGCATCGAAATATAGTAATTGTTCTAATTTTTTGATTGGTAGTAAAAAAGAGCTTACTAAAGAATGGGCAAACTCGTCAATAAATTATATTTCTAAATTTTATAGTTATAACTTAAAGTTAGACGATACATATTTATTAACTGAAATTTTATGGGAAATAAATCCAACATATCCAATAATTAAACTTGAAGTTTCTGGTTTTTCTTATAAATCTTATGAAAGCGATTCTAATGAATATCATTTAAATGTGACTTATAGTACTGATAAACATCAATTTATTCAGTCTTTAGATAGTGAAATAAATAGTGTGAAAGGATTTAAAAATATTATTTCTTATTTACATCTAGAATTTATGGGTGATATAGATAATGATGGAATTAATGACTTTATATTGACTGATGCTTCAAATTTTAGGAATTATTTATTTTTAAGCTATAAACATGATGTAAAAGAAAAAAAGATAATGCATTTAGAAAAGGGTTTTATTAATGAGAAATTTGATTTTCTAAAAGATTTCTAAATCTCTATCTCCTAAATTCATAATTCAAAGCTTTCCAAATAATGCCATCATTGTTATGCTGAATAGTTTTTTGTTCATTTTGAATAAAACCAGCAGATTTATAGCATTTTATGGCTGAAATATTCCAATCAAATACATTCAAATCTACTAAATTTATTGATTTATCCTCTAACAAAGTTTGAGTCATTTTTTGAACTAATAATTTACCATAACCTTTATTTCTGTAGTTTTTATCTCCAATTAAAATTCTTGATAATCGTGGTATTGCTGGGTTTTCAAAATTAAATTCACAATGCCCAATCATAGTATTGGTTTCATTATCAATTACTTTGAATGATTTTCTTTTTGGGTCACGAATGTATTTGTGTAATTGCGCTATAGTTAATGGAAAAGTAAAAATTGGACCTGCAAACTGAAATAAATAATCTTGATTTTCAATCCATGAAATAAAGTTATCGAAATCACTTTCTTGTAAAGGTTGTAAGCTAATCATGTATTTTTGAATAGTTGAAAAAAAAGCTACCCAAATTGTTGAGTAGCTTTTCAGTATTAATTTTGAAGATTTTTTTCTTCTTGTTTTACATGCTCAGCCATTTTTTTAACGGCATCAATCATAATATCTCTTAGTTTTCCGTCGCCAGTAGCTTGAAGTAAAGTTTCAGCTAAACCACCCATTGATTCAATGGCAAAACGTTTCATTTCACCCACTTCCATGTCTCTGGTCCAAAGGTCAACACGAAGTGCACCATTTTGTTTTGCATCCCAAATAGCTACTTGAATAGCTTTCGTTTCTTCAAAACCATCAGTTGGTTTATCGGTAGCATCCCAAACTATTTGCGTAGGAATATGGTCTCCATCAAGAACTATATTGAATTTAATTTCGGTATCTCTCATTATTAATTTTAATTAAAATATGATTTAAATGTTGCATAGCTAATTTCTAAATTCGCTTCGGCTGTAGAGCAACCGTTTTTTGCAGCTTTGTCATTTATTGCAGCAACTCTATTGTCAGGGTTTGGGTGAGTACTCAAAAATTGAGGTATTTGAGGGTTTTGACCATCAGCGATTAACTTTTCGAAGAAACCTGCAGTACCATTACAAGCATAACCTGTAGCTGCAAGATAATCTACTGACGACATATCAGCTTCTGTTTCATTTGTTCTGCTATATTTAAGCGCTGCTAAATTTGATAAAATTTGTTTAACTGCACTTGAATCTGATTTACCTAAAACGAAGTCGAATAACATTCCAACCCCCATTTGTCTTGTCATTGCATCCGTTGAGTGTCTATGGTCAGCATGAGCCATTTCGTGTCCCATAACACCCGCTAAGTGGTCTGCTTTGTCAAGGTATTTGATTAAGCCAGTATAAACATAAATATAACCACCTGGAGTACAGAATGCATTAAGTGTTTTGTCGTCTTTAATAATTTTTACTTCCCAAGCAAAATCATCTTTGTAGTATAATTTTCCTGAAGCTTTAATTTTCGAAACTATGTTTCTAATGTAGGTATAAGCGGCTGCGTTATTGCCACCAGTTTCGGGTAATAGAGGATATTCTGTTGGGTTATTCTCAATTTCTTGTTTGGCTTGTAATCCAAATTTTTTATCATCTTCAACAGAAAATATATTTATTGTACCGTCTTTATCTTTACATGAGTTGAATGATAAAATTGTTACAATAAGAACAGATAGAATACTTATTTTTTTTAACATATTTTTTTAGAGTGTTTTTGCAAAAGTATAAAAAATATTTTTTATAAAGTAATTATCACATTGATAAGATGCTATATTATTGTTATGAAAGAATTAAATGTAATTTTTTTAAAAATAGATTTAATATAATTATCCAAATTTGGCATACATTCGTATCTTGCCTAATAATTATGTGAAGTTTTGAAATAAAATTAAATTATTATGGCTAAGAAAAATTCCTTTTTGAGTAATTATGTATTACTCCAATCGATTTTCATTATAATGTTAATCGTGATTTTCATGTATTTACGTAAACAAATGTCAGTACTTGAAAACAATCCTACGGTAGTTACAACTGCACATAAGCAACTTTTATTATCAGAAGAGATTTACGAATCTGCACTTGCTATTAAAAGCGAAACTGACGATAGTAAATTAGCTAACGAAGTAAGTGAATTGAACATGCTTTTGAAAGAATACCCAAAATTGAAAAAAGATTTGTTCGATCATTTACATAAGTCAGGTATACGAAAAGAAGAAAAGAAAAAAGTTTCTGATTTATTTGAAGAGTCAGATCATTATATAAATAAAGTTTATAATTCTGCGCAATTGCTTTCGCAAAAACATACAAATGCAGAAAAGGTTAGTCAATTAAAAGATGTTATTTTAGTTAACAAAACTCGTTTTAGTGTTTCTATGACTAAAATTTTAAATATTTTTAATCAAGAAACTCAATTAGAAATTGTTTCTATTCGTTCAAAAGAACAATTTTTATTTATCAGTTCATTATTACTATCTATTTTTAATTTAATTGTAATTATAACTCCAATGAGAAATAAATTATTGGGATTATCGATTCCTAATAGCAACAGTTCAAGTAAAAATATATCTTAACGTTTTAATAGTTATTGTCAAAAGTACTAAAGGCTTACAAAATTTATTTTTGTAAGCCTTTTTAATTATATCAATATGATTTTAGAAGTTGCAAATTTGTATGTGAAAGAAAATGAGCAAGATGAGTTTGAAAGTGACTTTGTAATTGCTAGTGAATATATAAGTTCAATTGATGGTTATATCAAACATAGTTTGAGTAAATGCATTGAAATACAGAATAAATATATACTTTTAGTTGAATGGGAGAATTTAGAATCTCACACCGAAGGTTTTAGGAATTCTACACAGTATTTAGAATGGAAAAAGTTATTGCATCATTATTATGAGCCTTTTCCGATTGTCGAACATTTTGAACCTATTTATTTCAATCAAAAATGAAAAATTTACTATTAACACTTTTGCTTTTTGCATTTATTGCATGTTATGCTCAAAAAAATGAAAATGTAGTTTTTGAGAAACAAGCTATTCCTCAGAAAGTTAGCGACTATTATCAAAAGAATAAAGGAGATGCAAGTCCAAGTAAATCAATAGGTACGGTTAAGGATGGTAAATTGCAAAATGCTAAGTTAGTGCCATTTCAAGGTGTAAATTTTCAGTATTTTGATACAGCTAGTTATTGGGCAGGTAGGGCTTTTGTGATTGATAAAGTTAAACAAACGGTAGTTTCGTCATACAAAGAAATGGAAACTGTTTGCCTAAATCGTTTTTTCTTTATTATGGAATGTTCAAACAAAGGTGGTGGGAAAATATTTCCACATCGTACCCATCAAAACGGTATGAGCATAGATTTTATGACTCCTTTATTAAAAGCTGGAAAACCATATTATCAATATGATACAATGGGCGTATCACATTATTTGTTAGAGTTTGATAATGATGGTAAATTGTTGGCAGATAAAGATATATCGGTTGATTTTGAAACAATTGTCAAGTATATTCTTTCAGTAGAAAAAGCAGCAAGAGCAAATGGTTTGAAAATTTCAAAAGTGATTTTTAAGATTGAATTAAAAGATGAATTATTTGCAACTGAATCAGGTAAAAAACTAAAATCAAGTGGAATTTATATTGTGCAACAACTTACTCCTTTAATCAATTCAATTCATGATGACCATTATCATATTGATTTTGAAAGGGTTAAAAAGTAAATTTATTAGCCAAATAGGAACATAGGATTTTATTTTCTTTAAAAATCAAGAAATGATTTTTCTATATTGTCTTGACTTTTAATTGTTTTATATGATAGATAATATCTTAGTTATTAAAATTTAATTTTCTATGTTCCTATGTGTTTAAATTTTATAAATTAATCCATAGTATTTGAAATTAAATAAAAAAAGCCAATCTCTATTCAAATAAAGATTGGCTTTTCATAAAACTGAAAACCGATTACTTTTAAATCAAATTATGCGTTTTCTGGCACCATCGCTGATTTTCTTATATTACGATAAACGTAATTAGGGAAAACGTGACGTTTCGCCATTCTACTTGCAGAGTCAGAATTTACTATTTTTTGATAAATTGGTTTAGGAACACTCAAATATTCCCAAACTGAACCATCTGTAAATTCAACTTTTAATACACCTTTATCATGAGAAAAATCTTTGATTGAACTTGTACTCAATGTTCTATTGTAATCTTCAAGTTCAAGTTCTTTAGTTTCAGGCGAAATACTCACTAAAAAGTGGTAAGCCTCAATTAAAAGTTTACTCATACTTTCTGCTTCCGCTTTTTTAGCTTCGTCATCTTGAATTTTATCAGGGTGCCAAGCTTTCATTGCATTTCTATATGCAGATTTTAGTTCCTGTAGAGATGCAGTTTTTGATACCTCTAATAAATTTCTGTAATCGTCAATCTTTTTCATTAATTAATAAGCAAATTTATAATTGCTCAAAGGTACAGCTTTTTAAGGTTATTTTTTAGTGAAAATGTAATTAATTAAGATTTGATAATTTATTGTTGAACTTTTGATAAAATTCGGTGTAATTCATCTATCTCTTCTGTTGTTAAATGTCGCCAAGTATTTGGTTTTAAATCGCCTAGTTGAATGTTTACTATGCTTATTCTTTTTAGAGTTTGTACTTCATAATTTAATTTATGACACATTCTGCGTATTTGTCTGTTTAAACCTTCGGTCAAAATTATTGAAAATACTTTTTCGTCAATTAACTCAACTATAGCAGGACGGGTAACTTTTCCAATAATTTCAATACCATCTCTCATTTTTTGTAAAGCTTCTTCTGTGAGTGGTTTATCTACTGAAACTATGTACTTTTTGGGCTGATGATTGTCTTTATCGACAATGTTTTTGTAAAGAATACCGTCGTTTGTAAGTAAAAGCAAACCTTCAGAGGCTTTGTCAAGTCGCCCAACTGGGAAAAGTTTTTCGTGAAATGAAAAAACAGTAAGTAAATTATCTTCAATATCTGGGTTTAAAGTAGTTTCTATGCCCACAGCTTTATGAAAAGCAATGTAATAATATGGCATTGATTCTTTAATTACTTTGTCATCAAGGGTTAAAATATCTGTATTTAAAACATTGGTGTTGTATGATGCTATTTCATTATTGATTTTAACTTGTTGGTTTTGAATAAGCTTGTGTGCTTCTTTATTAGATAAGTTTAAATGTTGTACTAAATAATATTGTACCGAACAGTTGAAATGTTTCATTTTTTTAGATGTTAGTTTTCGGTTATCAGTTATCAGTGTTCGGTTTTTAATTTTTTTTCCTTGTACTTAATAAACAGTACTCCATACTACTTAATCCTATCCACATTTTGCTTCACAAACGCTCCCCACGATTGCTTAGTAGTTTGATTATTACCTTTTTGATAATGGTGACATAAAGCAACACCTAAAGCATCTGTTGCATCTAAAAACTCAGGCGTAGCCTCAAATTTAAACTCACGTTTTAGCATTTCAGCCACTTGTTCTTTACTTGCGTTTCCATTGCCAGTAACAGCTTGTTTTACTTTTTTAGGGGCATATTCAACTATCGGAATATTGCGTGACAAAGCAGCAGCCATAGCCACACCTTGAGCTCTACCAAGTTTAAGCATAGATTGAATGTTTTTTCCAAGAAAAGGTTCTTCAATTGCCATTTCATCAGGAAGGTACTCGTCAATCACTGAAATTATTCTTTCAAATATTTTTTGAAGTTTTAAAGCATGGTTATCGTATTTTTTTAAATGGATTACTCCAAACTGTAAGAGAGTCAGTTTGTTAGCACCTTTTACGCTTAATAGTGCATAACCCATTAAATTTGTACCTGGGTCAACTCCTAAAATAATTTTATCCTTTTCAGTATTTTTTGCTATCATCGTGTGGCATTTGCTTAAATTGCCTTAGTAAAATTACATTATTTTGAACCTAAAACAATACATAAAATATATCAAAGCCATTATTCTGATTTCAGTTTTGGCAATGTTGGTGTATAAAATGTATGTTTTACAGCTCGATTTTACAGGTTTTTTATTGAATTATTTCGATAAATATTTAACAAGTTTTTATTTTTATTTTGTGATTTTATTGATGCCATTTAACTGGGGTCTTGAAACTTTAAAGTGGTCATTCATTTCGGGTTTAACTTTTAGTGAAGCTTTAAAAGGTGTGCTTAAAGGTTTGTCATTAAGTATGTTAATGCCTGCGGAAGTTGCAGATTCAGTTGGGCGTTCAAGTGATGATAAAACTTTGATTGTAAAAACTATTTGGTCAGGCATGATGCAGAATTGTATTACATTTGGGTTTGCAGTACTGGCAATATTTCACTTTCAATCACAAAATGACAATTTTGATTGGTGGCTGAATTTATTGACATATTCAGCATTTGTCTTGAGTTTAATTGGAATTTTATGTTTTCATTTTCCTAAACTAATTTTTATTCAAAAATGGAGACAAATTATAGTAATTAATAATTTTGATAACTTACAGGTTACTAAAGTAGTTGCAGTTGGTTTGCTAAGGTATTTTGTGTTTTTGTTTCAGTATTATTTACTCATTCGATTTTTTTATTTGGGAGAAAGTAATCTTGATTTATTTTCAGCAGTTGCAGTAACTTTTAGTGTAAAAACTATGATTCCAGCATTGAATTTTTTGTCTGAAATAGGAGTGAGGGAGTTTTCGGCTTTGTATGTTTTTCAAAATTTGAAATTGCAAGTACAACCAGTAATTGCTGCAAGTGCAGTGTTGTGGTTTATTAATATTTTTCCTTTGGTAATCGTCGGACTTAAACATTGGCTCAAATGGAAAAAATAGCTTTAATTACTGCATTATTAGCAATTGCTTTTCAATTGATTTTATGCATTTGGGTAAAAATTGGTTTAAGTAAATTGAAGCCTCTGAAATTAAGAAATTTATCTTTAAAAGATTTACCTGAAATTACTGTTTTAGTGTGTTTTAGAAATGAAGAAAATAATTTAAATAAACTTATTTTATCACTTGAAAATCAAACATATCCGATTGGAAAGTTGAAGTTATTGTTTATCAATGACCATTCAATTGATAACAGTGTTTCCATAATTCAAAATAACAAAGGAAATCTAAATATAGAATTACATCATTTAGAAAATCAATTCGGTAAAAAATATGCCTTTTCTTATGGTTTAAAACAAGTCAAAACTGAGTGGCTAGCTTGTACAGATGCTGATTGTGAACCTGTAAATACTTGGATTGAATCTTTATATGATTTTGCAATTACAAACGATAAAAAATTAGTTGCTGCTCCTTTGGTTTATAATAAATCAGGACTTATTGCATCGATATTAAATACGGAATTAAGTTCGTTACTTTCGGTAACGGCAGCGAGTTTCGGGCACAAAAATGCTTTGATGTGTAATGGCGCTAATTTATTTATTAATAAAAGTTTATATATAATAACTTCAATTGATAGTTTAAGTAAAAATAATGCTTCTGGCGATGATATGTTTTTGTTGCAAAATGCAAAATTACAATCAAATACTACCTTAGATTTCTGTTTTGATTCAAAGGCATTGGTTAAAACTGAAATGGTAAAATCTTTTGGTGAATTTATAAATCAACGCATACGTTGGGCTAGTAAATGGAAAACATATCAAGATAAATCTCAGTTTTGGGCTGGTCCTTTGGTTTGGATTTCGCAATTGTTTTGGATATTACTTTTGATGTTTAATTTAGAATTTAAGGTTATTTTATTAAGTTTTGGTATTAAATTATTGATAGATTATGTATTTTTACAACAAATGGTGGTATTAATGCAATTTGAAAATATAAAAACTTTCAAGCTTCATTGGATTTTAACCTCTATTTTACATCCGTTTTATGTAGTAATTTTTGGGGTATTATCATTTATTCCAAAATACAAATGGAAAGATAGAATTTGTAAATAACTAAATATAAAGTTTTGACAAACAACGAATTTGACATTTTAGATGAACTATATTTTGTTTGTACTTTCGATGATTTGGTACAAAAATTAGATTTATCTGAAGATGAAATTAAAAATACACTTTTGGTATTGTTGCAAAAGGAATGGATTAGATGCTTAGAAAATGAGGTAGAAATTGCAGTTTCTTTAGATGAATATTTAGTCGGATACAAAAAATATACTTATATTGCATCTAAGAAGGGCTTATTTGCTCATAATACACTTTAGGATACATGGCAATAGAATCAAAATCAGATATAAAGACCCCATTTTATTATATCAAAAGACGCTTGTTTAAAAACAAATTAGCGCTTATTGGTTTAGTTGTGATTTTATTAGCTCACCTTGTAGTGTTATTAGGCTATTTAATTATCCCCGATAAAACACCAAACTGTAACGATAGTGCTTGGCAAATAAAAAAGAAAACGCCAGGTTTTGAAGTTTACATGTTAAAAGTGAAGAAATCTATTGAAGTAGAGGAAGTTGGATTTTTAGAAAGTATGTACCTGGGGCAGGAGCATAATTATATTATTACTCCAATTGAGTCTTTTGATATTAATGGTTTAAAATTGACTGTACATTTAGAGGGGCATTCTGAAAAAACTGATGAATATAATTTAGTTGATTTAGTCTATGGCTTATCAAAAAATATTACCAATAAAATAACTCCTGATTCTTCTTCAAATGCTGTATTAAATGCAGGTCAAGTAAAGTTTTTAAACACCAAAGGCGAAATTCAATCAGTAGCTTATGATAAATTGGTTTCTGATTTTAAAGAGAATAACCTTGACAAAAGAAAATATTACTTAGGAACTGACATTGCAGGTAGAGATATGCTAAGTAGGTTACTTTTTGGAACTCGTATTTCATTAGGAATTGGCTTTGTTTCAGTGTTGATATCTTTAACTTTGGGTGTGTTGTTAGGAGCAGCAGCTGGTTTTTTTGGAGGAAAAGTCGATAGTTTTATCATGTGGTTAATGACGGTTGTTTGGTCTATTCCAGGTATTATGTTAGTTATCGCAATCAGTTTAGCACTGGGCAAAGGAATTTGGGTTGCATTTGTTGCTGTAGGTTTAACCACTTGGGTTGAAATTGCAAGGGTAATTAGAGGGCAATTGTTAAGTGTAAAAGAAAAGTTATTTATTGAGGCTGCAAGAGCTTTAGGATTAAATAATTTAAGAATTATATTGGTTCATATAATGCCCAACATTATGGGGCCATTGATTGTTATTGCAACTTCAAACTTTGCTTCGGCAATACTTACAGAAGCAGGATTAAGTTTCCTTGGTTTGGGTGTTCAAGCTCCGATGCCTTCTTGGGGAATTATGATTAATGAAGGTTATCATAGTATGGGAGCTGCCAATAGTTGGCATTTGATTTTCTTTCCAAGTTTTTGTATTTGTATTACAGTTTTAGCATTTAATTTATTTGGAAATGGATTGAGAGATGCTTATGATCCTCAGTCAGGTAAAAAATGGTAATTATATTTTTAATGTTATGTTAAAACAAGCGCAAAAAGACCTTTTAATCAAGGAGATGGAGCTTGATGCTTTGTTAGAAATTACCAAAGCTATCAATAGAAATGAATCAGAGGAAGGGCTTTATAGCATTTTTCATTTTACTCTTCGTTCAAAAATGGATATTGATGCTGCATCGTTGTATGTTTTTGAGGGGAATAGCTGGAGTTGTAAAGCAAATTATGGTTTTGAACGACCATTTAAGTCTGAAATTATTGAAGAAGAGCTTTCAGGAATTCAGAATATTACTATTTTAGATAAATCTAAAAAATCACAAATTGCTAAAATTTTTGAAGCTGTAGTTCCTGTTAAACATAAAGATAAAATTTTAGCTTATGTTTTAATTAGTGTTGTAGGAGATGAGGAGGAACTAGCAATTAAACTATTGCCCTTTGTTCAGTCTATAAGTAATATTATTCTTGTTGCAATTGAAAATAAGCGTTTAGCAAAAAAAGAATTACTACAACAAGCCGCAAAAAAAGAATTAGAAATTGCACGAAATGTGCAAAATATGTTATTTCCTAAAAAATTAGCTGATACTGAAATACTAAAAATTAAAGCAGCTTATTATCCTCATAATGAAGTAGGTGGAGATTATTATGATTACATTAAATTAGATAAAAATAGGTTTGTATTATGCATTGCTGATGTTTCAGGGAAAGGTGTTCCTGCGGCTATGTTAATGTCTAATTTTCAGGCATCATTTAGGGCATTGTTAAGTGTAAATTTAGGTTTAGTTGATGTTGTAAAAGGTGCAAATGCTTTATTGTTGAATAATTCAAGAGGGGAGTATTTTATTACTTTTTTTAGTATTTTGATTGATTTAGAACAAAAAACTATTCAATATATTAACGCTGGACATAACCCTCCGGTATTGATTAAAGATGGAAAAGTATTGTTTTTAGATAAAGGAACAACCATTTTAGGTATGTTTGATGTGTTGCCTTTAATTGAATTAGGGGAGTTAAGTTTTGAGAAAAACTTGTTTTTATTTGCGTATACTGACGGGCTTAGTGAAGTTAGAAATGAGAATGGTGAAGAATTTGGAGATGAACAGATTAAGTATCATTTACTCAAATCATTAAATTTGGAGCACGCTGATATTCCAATGGCATTAAAACTAGCAGCTGATGAGTTTAGGGCTAGTTTACCATATACTGATGATGTTACTATGTTGAGTTGTGATGTTAATTTGTAGTATTATTAGTTTAGGGGGAAGAGTTTAGGGTTTTCCAATTAAAATATAAATTTAACTCATAAAAAAAGGTATTTAGTTTTAAACATAAAACTAAATACCTTTTTTACTTTATTACTTAATACTTCGTACTCAGTACTCAATACCCAGTACTACACTTCCGTTTCAAGATATTCTACAATGCCACCTAAAAGGTTTCTAACATTTGTATAACCTTGTTGTTGAAGAAATTTCATTGCGTTATCACTTCTTTTGCCACTTCTGCAATGAATAATTAATTCTTCATTTTTATATTTTTCAATCTCAGCTAAACGATGTGGAAGTAAACCAAGAGGAATATTTGGTGCTCCAATATTTACTTCTGCATATTCCCAAGGCTCTCTAACATCAATAATATTTAGTTGCTCATTGTTTTGAATACGTTTTTTTAATTCTGCGCAAGTAATATCTGCCATTTGTAAGGTGGTTATGGTTGTATAACTATTTTCTTTCTTATAACTCCATTTTGAGAAATACAGTTAACAAAGTAAATTCCCGGTTTTGCTGGATTTACATAAAATGAAGTACTCTTAATTAAATGATATTGCGTATTATCAAGTGGTTGACCAATTCCATCAAATACTTCTATACCTGTTAATGTATCATTTAAAATATTGAAAATACCAGTATTATTTGGAATAGGGTAGATACTTAGTTCAGATTTTTGTTCATTATCAATTCTTTGAGTTCCTGTTTTAACACCTCGTTTAAAGATTGGTCTTATCATTAACGAACCGTTACTTTTAGTATAATTTTGCCAACGGAAGTTTGCAGTACCTTTTATGTAATCAACTGCATATAAAATATGTTGACTGTTTGGCGTATTTATATCGAAGCCTACAGGTAGTAAAGCTGCACTATTTTGTTGATATCCAACGTAGAACTTACCTGATGGAAGTACTAAGCCTGAATCAAGTTTGTAAATATTGGTTGAATCGTAAATGTTAAAATTATTGTTTTTCAATAAAACTTGTTTGCCGTAAATAATCTTTTTTAAACTATCTAAAACAATTAATTTTAGTGAAGTTCCATTTAAATCAGTAATACTTGGAACCCAAACTATTTGTACTGCCGAAATTGTATCTGAATTATTTAGCGAAAAATCTTGAATTAAGCAACCACCTGCTTGGTTTATGCCAAACGACCATTCTGCACTTCCATCATCATAAGCAAAATAGTTATGAATAATGTTTTTAGCAGTATAACTATCATTTTTTTCAGTCCCAGCAATAAATGCATCAATTGAGACATTTGCATTAATAACACTACTATCTGATAAATTTGAGAATTTTGTTTTGTCAATAGTGTAATCAAGTTTACTTAAATATGGATAAGGAAAAGTAATATCATTGTTGTCTTTTCTAAATGTTTGTAAGGTGTCATTGTTTTTAGAAATAACAAATTTGGAAGGTTGATTGGCATTGAAACTAGGACCTATATATGAATATTTTACTGAAATTGAATCATTTAATTCTTTATTTTCAAAGCCAATAAATTGAGATGCTGGAATTGCATAATAGTTTTTTAACAAACTAACATTCATTGAACTAATGGTGAAATCATCAATAAATGAATTCGTAATTTTTATATAATCAACATGCCATTGATCCCATGAGCCTGATTGATTTCCAAAAGATAAAAACTTGATTTTGAATTTATCATGAAAGAATTTAGGATTACTTAATTCAGTTGATGATAAATTAAAAACAGTATCATTCGAATTGGTAGATTTAATAGAAGTAATCAGTTTCCAAGTTGTATCGCTTGCAAAACCATAAATAGCTAAGGAATCGTTTTGTAAAGTATCAGGTTTTTCTGCACTTCCACCTTTTTGATAGTAAAAACTTAAATTGTAATTTGAACTTGCATTGATTCCTGACAAGTCTATTTGATTAGAAACCAAGCTATCACAAGGTCCATAAGCAAATGGATTAATGATATTGTAAGGAATTCCATCTGCAGAAATACCATCAAAACTTACCACATTATAACTTGGTGGATTAATACAGCGTGTATTATTTACTGTAACTCCTTGATTTTTATTCCATAAAACAGTGTCAAGTGTATTTGAAACTGCAAAATCTTCAAAAATTGGTAAGTTTAAACTAGCTTGAGTTCTTTGATTAGGATTTGCTACCCTTACATTTTTATTGGTATTAACTTTATAAATAGGAGCTGTAACAATTTGCCCAAAAGCAATATTACCAATAAATACAAAAGCTAGTGCTAATGTTTTCATTAGTAATTTGTTGGACATTATGTTTCTATTTATAATCATTTTTTATTAGTTAAGGGTTAAGAGTATAGAGTTGAGGGTTTGTTTCTATCTGTTCTACTCTGAACTCTAAACCCAGAACTCTGAACTATTCAGTAGGTAGAGTAGATTCTGCTGGGCGAGGACCAGAAACCCAAAGGTCAATAGATTCACCTTGTTTGATTTGAACACCTGGTGCTGTCATTGGTTTTTGCTTAATAATAGCACCTTTGGGCTCACTTGATTTTTCATCATAAACTATACTTCCAATTTCAATTCCCATTCCACTTAATGAAATTTTAGCTTCATCAATTGGCATATTTATTAAGTTTGGAACATCTAAAGCTACATCTCCTGAACCATTCCCAATTACTAAATCAACTCTTGTTCCTTTACTAATTGAAGTTCCTGGTTTAATTTCTTTACCATTTACCATTTGTTTCAGTACTGCATTTTCAGCATAATGAGGTACATATTCAATTTTACCCATTAACAAACCATAACTTTGAATTACCATTTGTGCGTTCAATAATGATGCATCAACTAAGCGTGGCATTTTTACTTGTGGTGGTTTTACTGAACGAATGGTTACATAAATTTTGCGACCTTCTTTTACTTTTGAACCTGCTTTTGGGTACTGCGAAATTACTGTAAGTGGTTTAATATTAGCATCGTAAGTTGAATCGTTCAATTCATATTTCAATGCTTTGGTTTCTAAAAACTCTTCTAATTCAGGTGCCGACATGCCCGTTAAATCAGGTACAGTTACCGAATCACCATGATTGGTTGTCCAAGGTAAGTAAACATAGAAAAAACCGAAAATTATCACAAAGCTTAAGCCAAGTGCCAAGCCTATGTGTGTGTATAATTTAGATTTTGCTACTTTATCGTCTGCCATAGTTTTTTAGTTGAGAGTTAAGAGTTTAGGGTTTACAGTTATAAAACTCTTAACTCTAAACCCTGAACTCTCTATACTTTAATGTTAAAATTCCTTATTTATTGTGTTTTGCACTACGATTTATTCCAAATGTAAGAATTGAATCAATAAAATCATAAGGTTTGTATTGATTTATAGCACATTGGTGGAAAATACAAGTTGCAGGTGTCATGCCAGGTAATGAGTTGATTTCTATAATTATTGTTTCAACTTTATTCTCATCAAATATTCTTACAAAAGCATCGATTCTGCAATAGCCTTGTACATTTAAAATGCGAGCTGTTTTTTCAAGTTCGGCACGTACTGCTAAGCTAATTTTTTCTTGTTTGGCTTTATCAGCATTGTATCTTGCTGGTGTTATATTCTGACCTTCACCTGCTAAGAATTTTTCTTCTAGTGAAAGTACTTCACCAGATGCCAATGTTTCAGATGGCTCAAACATTTCGTAACGTACTGTTCCATCAGCTTCTAAATGAGTTAATAAACCTCCAGTAACTTCAAGGAAGTGGCTTGCACCTTCTTGCGAAATTAAATCTTCAATTAAGAAATACGTTTTGCGAGGAAACTCTTCATTAAATTTAAGTTTTAATTTCTGAGCCTCAGTAGTATCAATATCGTCTTGCTCACGGAACATTAAGTTCATGAAAGCAATCAGTTCAACTCTATTTTTGATTTTTTTCACTGCCGAACTACAGCCATCATCAGCTGGTTTGGCAATAAATGGGTATTGGAAGTTTGTTTCAATTTCGTCAATTAATTCTTGAGGTTTTTCATAATATTCCTCAATATGAATTAATCTATGATTTGCTACAAGTACTCCATTTTGACGTAATTTTTTGTTGGTTTCGTATTTGTTGATAGTAATTTTTGAACTATCAATACTTGAACCATTGTATGGCAAACCAACTTTTTCTAATTCAGCTTGTAAAGCACCATCTTCACCAGGGCGACCATGTAAAGCAATAAACACACAATCCGCTTTTTCTGCTAAATCTTGGTATGAAATTTCTTTTGGATATAGCAAAGCATTCGCAGCATATTTATTAGTTATTGCACTTGTTGCTTTTATTATTTCCTTGATAATTGGATGTTTTTCTTCATTCTTTAAAACCTTCTCTTTAATATCATCTGCATTGTCTTTCAACATGATATTAATAGGGATTTCAAACAATTGATGTGCTTCATCAGAACCTGTTAAGAATACTGGGAAAGCCTCGTATTTAGTTGATGATGAAAGTTTTTCAAAAATATTTCTTCCACTTTCAACAGAAATATGTCTTTCTGATGAGTAACCACCCATAATTACAGCAACCCTAATTTTGTTGCTTTCTTTGGTGTGTTGTGCAGATATGTTTTTGTCTAACGAACTTAATAACTGGTTGATAACGTGTGTTTTCTTGCCAGTTTTAGCTCTGTTAGCCAATGATGTACGAATAATATATGTTAAAAATTGCGATGGATTTAAACCAATTTCAGCTGCTTGATGGAAGAAGAACGACGAAGGTAACATTCCCGAAGTAGTGTTTGGGTCGTTCAAGAAAATATCTCCATTGGCAGTATAAAAACCGTCTAAACGTGCGTATACATTAAAGTGTAATTTAGTGTATAATAATGCACACGCTTTTCTTATTTTTTCGATTTCACTTGCAGGTAATTCAATAGGAGTTACCTTTCTCGTCATACCTGGAAGGTATTTTGAGCGATAATCAAATACATTGTTTGATTTTACAATTTCGGTAGGAGGTAAGGCAATTGGGTGACCTTTTTCGTCTTCAATAACAATACACGAAAATTCTCTACCTTTTATAAATCCTTCAATAATGATTTGTTCTTCACCATCTAAACTATGTAAATAAATGTCTTCATCACTTGTTAATGAAGTATTTAAGAACGTTAGTAATTCTTCAGGATGATAAATAATTGTACCATTAACTTCAACAGGCAAACCAATACCTGAACGGATATCAGTTAATTCTCTAATAAAATCAACTTTTTGATTATCCGATAATTGTGTCCAGTTTTTAGCATTAATATGTTCAATGAAAAAACTTTTGTTGATAGCTTTTTCAAAATTCAATACATCGTCAGTACTAATTACCGAAACCCCAATACTCGAACCTTGGTAAGGCGCTTTAATAACAAACGGTAAACCGAAATCAGCTTTTAGAGAGATGAAAAGCTTGGTTTTATCTGATTCTTTTTCCCAATCAGCTTTTGAAATAATATGGTTTTTAGGTCTGGCAAAACCAGCTTGTTCCATTAAGTTTTTTTGCACCATCTTGTTGATTCCCACAGCCGAAGGCAAAATTCCAGCACCTGAATAAGGAATATTTTCCCACTCTAAAATACCTTGAATATTACCATCTTCGCCATAAGGACCATGCAAACAAAGGAATGCAAAATCAAAATAGTTTTTGAATTGATGTGGATAAATGCGAGTACCAACCTCCGAAATAACAGCATCTAATTGCTCATCACTCAAAGCCCCTAAAGATTCAAGATACACTTGAAAATGGTTAGGAGTAGGTGCTAAAGCACTTACAGGTGGGTAAAAGTCACGAATTGTGCCTTTGTAAATAAATTGCCAGTTGAGTAAAATAAAATTACCCAAACTATCAATAAATACAGGTACAGCCTCAAACAATTCTTTGTTGAGATTATCATACACTGTTCTGCCGCCTGCAAAAGAAATCTCTCTTTCCCTTGACTGGCCTCCGAAAAATATGCCTATCTTCATTAATGCAAATATAACGATTTAAATCAATTGCTTAAATCATTATAAAAATATTGTTTGATTAGGTTTGAACTCTAATCATTTTTTAATTTTTATAAATTGAAATTTTACCAATACCAATATGTTATGTCTATTGGGTTCTTTTCATTGTCAGTATAGCTTTTGTATTTAAATTCATAATGTAACTTGTCAAAGTTTGGAATAGTTTTGGAATATACTTTAATATTTAAATCAGTTTTTGGACTTGAAAGTTCAACTAAAATAACTTCAATTTCTTCATTAAAGAAAGATTTAAAATAAGTTTCGATGTATTTCTTTTGATACTCTATACTTTCAAAATCCGATCGAATTTGAGTTGTAAAATCAAAACTATAATTCCATTTATACCAATAATTTATATTTTCTCTAACAAAATAATTGGTATTTTTAATTGAATCTAATGTTGCTCTAGCTTTTGTTAAATTCTTGAAATTTAAAGAGTTTATTTTAAGTTTAGTAGCTTTTTCAATTACACTTTCAATTTTATTAGCTGAAAATTTAAGAGGGCAATATTTTTTTAGTGTATATTGATAAGGAGTAATAATATTAGAACAATCACCATACATTGCTATAAATTCAATGCTATCTTTAGCTTGTAAATGAATCATGTAATCAGTTTCTTTTTCTGTAAATTCATTTACTATTGCAAGATATTCTATTGAATTGTAAAAATGTGTAATATTTTCTTTTCCAGTAATTAAATATCCTTGTTCAATTGCTTCAAGGTCATAATCATATACTGTTATAAAAATTGATGTATCTTTATTTGAAAGACTACTTATTTGAGCATTTAATGCATTAGAATAAATGACTATTAAAAGAAATTTAATAATTAAGTGCTTTGCCATTCATTTAGCTTTAAAATATGAATATACAAATTTATATCAATTGCTTAAATCATTATTGATGGAATTGAAAAATAT
>JBEEOW010000001.1:0-262049 GCA_041191405.1 Bacteroidota bacterium | reverse complement strand
TTTAAAACTATTGATGGTGCTAAAATATTTGTTGTTATGAGGTCTATCATTGATACGGCTATTAAAAATAATTTAAATATATTCGATACTCTTTTTTATATCGCTAACTTAAGGGCTGAGTAGTTACGCAGACTTTAATTTTATTTTTATTTAACAAGCAAAAACTCTGTTCTCCTATTAATACTTCTTCCAATTTCGTTTGGTGAACCATCCGGATTTTCATTTGGAGCTAATGGTTTTGTTTCTCCATAACCAACAGCATGCAATCTATGAGGAGGTATTCCTTTAGAAATTAAATATTTAACCACATTATCTGCTCGTTGTTGAGACAATTTTATATTATATTTATGAGAACCTACATCATCTGTATGTGATCCTATATTTAGTTTATCTTTGGGATGCAACTTTAAAAATGGAACTAATAACGAATCAATAGCTTGAATTGCTTCTGGAGTTAGTGTTGCATCATTGCTTGCATATTGAATATCATTTAACACAAAAGTCTTTCCTTCGGTAGGCACTTCTGTTAAAATCTCATATTTCTCTTCCTTTTCAATTCTTTTAATTTTTAAAACTTTTTCAATTTTAGCTAATGAAGCCATGTCTCTTGTTGCTACGATTAAACTATCTTTTTGAAAACCTTCTCGTTGAATTGTTTTAAATGTATATTGATGTGATGGCTCTAATTTATACTGAATTTTATTATTTAATACTTTTATTGTATCAATTCTCTCTTGTTTTGATTTCAAATTTATAGATTTCAAAATTACAACATCTTCTTTAGTTAATGAATCCTCATCTTCTATTGCTAAATCTAAAACGCACTCAAATTGTTTTTGAGGCAGCATTTCAAATTTAAAAATATCATCACAACAAGTTTCGTGGGCATACGGTGTTGAACCAACTCTGTTTGAAACTAAAAATCCTTTAGTTCCATTTTTAGTTAACAATTTAAAATCAATATCATCTTGTGGTGAATTAATTGGAAATGACATATTTACAGGAGCAGAATACCTTGTTCCTGTTTTTTGTATTTTGTAAATATCAAAACCACCAGCTGAAACATGTCCGTCGGAACTAAAATAAAAACTTTGAGTTGGAACATGAAAATATGGAGTACACTCATTTGCAGGTGTATTCATCATCACTACATTTGTAGGTTTTGCCCATTCTTTTTTACCTTTATTGTAAAATGTTGACCACACATCTAATCCTCCTTTACCATCTGGTCTGTCAGAAACATAGTACAAATATTCAATAGTATTTGCTTTGGAATTAATAGTATCGTACATAATAGTTGGCTGAGTGGAAGTAAAACCCTCGAAATTAATAGGATCGGGCAATTCTATTGCAGCTTGCCATTCACCTTTTACTCGTTCAGTGTAATACAATTTACAAAGAACTTTAGCCTCAGAATTTTTATCACATTTAGTAAAATAATATCTATCAGAAATAGGAGAATAAACAAAATTTCCCATATCCATTTTCGGATCATTGAAAATTTGATCCAAACCTGTTTCCTCCCAATTACCATTTTGATTTGTAGCTTTATAAATTTGTCTACGAGGAGCATGTTCTTCATTTTCATAATATTTCATTTTTTCAATTCTCAATGAACCAAATAAAATATTTGAAGTATCTACAGCTATTGGAGAAAATTCAACATGTGGATGATTTACTGAATTACCAATATTTTCAACTTTTACATTGTCAGGGAAATCTCTGTAAGTAATGCCACTATCACAACCTGCTAAATCTTTACTTAATTGTAATTTAAAATTTTTATCGCCAAGGTTTTTAGTTTCTTTTTTAAAAAGTATCAAATTAGCTTTAGCCTCTTCGTATTTGCCTAACATTTTTTGCATTATTGCTCTATCATACAAAGCAAACGGATATTTACCTGGAGATTTCAAAACAACTTTTGCATAAGCTTTTTCGGAATTGGAATAATTTCGAGTGAGTTGATATAGTTCTGCTGTTTGAAACAATGCATCAATATCATTCGAATCTTTTTTAACAACTTCTTCAAAATAAAATAGTGCAGTATATAAATCCCCAACTTTCCATGCATGTTGACCCCGTGCTTTTAACTTGGAAACACTCAATCCTTTTTCTATTTCAAGTTGTGCATTTACATTTTGGCTTAAAAAAAATAAAACACTCAAAAGTGTTATTTTAATTGAAGAGCTCAAAATATTAGATTTGATATTCATTTTAAAACAATATAATAAGTTGAATGAAATTAGTATCTATCGCAATTGATTGTTGATTTATCAATTGTTCTGTTTGGTGTAGTATAAATTAAAGATATTTCCCAAACAGATTTTCGGGGAGTATCCTTACTTAATTGTGACAAGTTGAAATCAAAACTTATCCCAGTTTCAAATCTTTTATAATTAAAACCTCCATAAGCTATGGCTGCGTCACTATTTACAGAACCGCCTCTTATTCCTAAACCCAACATTAATGACAAATCTTGATTCATTTTCCTTAAAGCATTTGCTGATAAAATTATATCACTTGCTTTTTGGGTAGTCATATAAAGCAATCTTGGAGTAATTGACAAAGAGCTATTTAATGGTATTTGAATGTTAGAAACAACAACATGTCTAAATGGCAATTTTTCTTTGCTTGAAACAAAACCATAATTAGGATTATTGACATTAAATAATCCATAATTAAAATTAAATGTTTTCAACCCAATTTGTCTAGAATAAAACAAACCTGTGTTTAAAACTATATATGACTTATTTTCTTGAAGTGTATTTTCATTATTTGAAATAGTTGGATCAAAAGTTCCATTTCCATAATTCCATTGTCCAGGAAAAGTTTGATTATTTAAATCAGTACTTCTGTTAACATATCCACCTTGAAATCCTAATCCAAATGTATTTTTATTAAGTTTTTTTCTATAAGCTCCACTTAACATAAATTTATTAGTATTAACACCATAAGTTGTTAATCTATCATTTATTAAAATGAAACCAATTCCAAATTCATTAGTAAAATGTACCAATCTTTTTTCTAAAGAAAACATTGAAGTTGTAATTGGGTCAACTACTTGCCTCCATTGACTTCTATAATTTAAAACTGCTCTATAATCACCTTTATATACACCTGTTAAAGCAGGATTTAATGATTGATTAGATGTGTAGTATTGAGACAAATGAACATCTTGAGCATTTAAATTTGTTACTACAAAAATTAAAATAATTAAGTAAAATAAATTTTTCACAACTTTATCAAATATAAAATATTACCATTTAGTTTTCTTTGCTGAATAGGTTTCTACCATTTTTATGTATTGCCCATTCGTAAACTTCATACATGTTCCACAACTATAATAACTCATTATATTAAAGGCATCTGGATCAAAATAATTTCCATTTGCATCTTTATCCTTATTTATAAAAACACAGCTATAATTTAAATAATACCCTTCTTCATCTAAAGATTTTATATAAGGGTCAACTGGCGTATCACAAACTCCATCACCTGCTGTTGCACAATTTGAATGGTCTGGATTTTCAGGAATATCATTATCGAATGTGTGTTTTAATCCCCAAAAATGTCCCATTTCATGTATAATTGCTCCTGTCGAACCTTTTTCTAACCAAATACCAACATTTGTACTGCTTGTTATACCACCTAATGATGCCTTACCTGCTGCATCTTTTATGGAATCTACATAAAAAATATTTATCCTGTCTGGAATAACAAAATTTGCTAAAAGTTCTTGTTCTCTTGCTTGTGAAATAAGAGTATCGTACCTGTAATTTGCTATTGTTTTTAACTCACAAAGTTCAAAACTAACACCAATTTTATTCCAGTAATTATTTAAATTACCAATTGAATTTCTAATACTGATCTCCGTAATTCCCATCGCCCCACTACCATCCAATGCAACATGAGCTACTATTAAAAACTTTTTATTTAATGTAGGTAAAGGAGTTATTGAGTCTTTTTTTATACCTGCACAAAGAATATTACTTATACATAATAATAAGATAATATTCAATATTAAAAAGAACCTATTTTTCAAACTTAAGTGTCTCACAATGCAAAAAACTAATATGAAGTTTAATAATTATTGCGTAAAACTAAATCTTATTTATTAGATTTGCAAAATACTATTAACAATTATCACTATTATTTTCAGATGAAAAAGTACTTATTAAGTATAATTACCATTTTAACGTTATCATATTTAAACACTTACGCACAAACATCGGATATTACTTATGGTTGTGTACCTTTAAAGGTTAATTTTCAAGCTCCAAATTCAAGTGTAGGTTATTTTTGGGATTTTGGTGATGGAAGTTTTTCATATGACCAAATTACAAGCAATCAATATTTGAAGTCTGGTAATTATACTGTGACGCTTAAAGAATCAGAAACCGGTAAAGTTGTAGGTACATTATTAATCAATGTTTATGACAAACCTACTATTACCTTTTCAATCTCACAAAATATTGGCTGTTCTCCATTAAACACCACATTTACCAATACAACAATATTAAATTCTAATATTAAAGTACTTGATTATGTTTGGGTTTTTGGAGATGGAACTGGAGGGAATGGCAATAGTGTTTCACATTCATTTTTAAATACAGGTAAATATGATATTACCTTGAAAATAAATACTGAAATGCCAACTTGTAATCAAACCGTGATTAAAACCGAAGCTATTGAAGTAATATCATCTCCTGTTGCAAGTTTTAATACATCTCCAACAAATACACTTACATGTGATTCAACAATTGACATAACTTACAGTTCCACATCTACAGGAGTAAAACCATTAAATTACTTATGGGTATTTAAAAATGGAGATACTGCAAGAGTTGCAAATCCTGGGAAAAAGACATTTAAAAACGGCAATTTTTATCCTTCTTTAACTGTAAACTATACAGGTATACAAGGTTGTAGTTCAAGTTTTTATTCTAATGTTAGTGTTGGTAAACCTTCAGCTAATATTACTTTAAATCAAGATTCTGTTTGTGTTAATTCAGCTGTGCGTGTAAGTACCAATTCACAAGGAATAATAAAATGGAGTTTTGGAAATGATGCTACAACAAATAACTATTTCACACCAAAAACTTTTTCATTTTTGAAAGATGATTCTGTTTTTTATAGCTTTGATGGAAATAAACAAATAATACTTGAAGTCACCTCTTTTAATGGACAATGCAAAACTTTAGATACAGCCAACATTTATGTAGAAGATTTCGATGTTGAGATTCAGTCACAACCTACTTTTTCATGCGAAAATGGAACAACTTTTAGTTATACTGCAATTACTAAAAATCAAAATACAAAATATAAATGGACATCTTTTGGTTCAGATTACAAATTCCAACCACATGATTCCGCCCAATCTGTAACCCTTGTTCGTTACAGTAGTGCAGCTGATAAAATATATTCTGTAAACAAACTTGAATCTAACACCATAGGAGTTTATGCTAAATCATTATCTTCAGGTTGTAAAAGTAACATTCAAATTAACGATACTCTTTGGAGACCAAATGCTTTAATTTTTCCAAATAAAAATAAAGGTTGTGTTCCTTTAGATGTAACATTCTCAGACTCAAGCACAACTTTTAGTAAAAATAAAATAATTCAGTGGGAATGGATTTTTGGTGATGGTTCTCCAAATCAAATAAATGCAATAAACAATCCAGTTTCGCATACTTATGTAAACCCTGGAGAATATAATGCAAAATTAATTGTAACTACCGAAAAGGGGTGTAAAGACACTTCTTATGTTCAATTAATTCAAGCCGGAAACAATATATCTAGCGAAATAGATTTTACAGTTAGCAAAAATGAAGTTTGTACTGGTGAACTTTTTACAATCGATATTACTAAACAATCATCAAAAGTTGATGGATACCATATTAATGCTGAAGACAATAGAACATTTCATTGTAGTAACCAAACTAGTTTAGATTGGGCATATAGAAACACTGTTGGACCTCAAGATATTTCAATCGATTTAGATTATAATGGATGCATAAGTAAACTTACAAAATCAAATATTATAAATGTTAAAGGTGCAATTCCTAAAATTGATTATTATGCATTATGTAGTTCTCCATCAAGCTTTAATTTTAAAAATAAATCTTTAGGTAATGCAAATATCACATGGGATTTTGGAGACAATACCACAATTTCAAATTTAGATAACCCAATTCATAACTATTCAAATACAGGGGATTATACTATTACTTTACTAACGGTACCATTAGACGGTTGCCCTGCTAAATTTATTACTGAAAATATTAAAGTAAGAAATGTTCAAGCAAAGTTTAATTCTGATAGTTTACTTTGTATCAAACAACCATATATTTTTGATGCAAAAAAATCAATTGATGTTGGAACAAATTGTAATGCAAATTATTCATGGCAATTTCCTTCTGAAGACAGAAGACCTTATACATCAAAATATGATACAGCATCATTCAATTTTACTAAAGCAGGAAATCAATCTATTAAATTAATAGTTAAAGATGACAATGGATGTACAGATACGATTTCTAAAAAAATAAAAGTATTTGATATAAACATTAATGCATCAGTTGACAAAAAATTAATTTGTAACCCTAGCATAGTTACATTTAAAGATAATTCTATTGGAGACACATTAATAACTTCATGGAATTGGGATTTTGGAGATAATCAATCAGCTTTGATTGCAAATACAACCCACACTTATACAACTTCGCCTCAAATAGGTTCAACATATCCTGTAAAATTAACTTTAACAGACAAAATAGGTTGTGTAAAAGATACTAACATTACAATATCATATTACAAACCAATTACAAATATTGATGTGAGTGACAATTCAATTTGTTTTGGCGACACAATAACAGTTTCAGCAAATGATTTTTTCCAAGGGAATTCAAGCTTAAATTTCAATTGGGATTTTGGAAATAGTACGACAAGTAATAAACAATTAAATAAAGTATATTATTCATCAGTTAATTCTTATAAAATAAAATTAAACTACGATGAAAAAGCAACGGGTTGTAAAGGTTCGGATTCGCTTACGGTAAATATGCAATCGTACCCTACTGCAAATTTTTATAGTAATGTTGATACTATCAAGGTTTTATGTGCGCCAAGTCCAATTACATTTACTGATAACTCTAACTCTAACTCTCCTATAACTCAAGTTTGGAAAGTATTAAATACATCTCAACCTACAATATCAAACCCAACTTATCAAATATCACTACAAAGGGGAACATATCAAATATTCCATTCAGTAAGTACTTCTTTTGGATGTTCAGATACCTTAATCAAAGAAATTAAGTTATATGACCCAAGAGGAAATTTCGATATGGATAAAACTTCTATTTGTAAAGGAAGTGAAATAAACTTTAGCATTAAAGATACTTCTCAGGTTGTGAGTTATGCATGGGATTTTGGCGATGGAAATTCTGTAGACAATATTGGTCAAGTAACTCATAAGTTTAATTATCACCCAGCTCAAGGAACTGTAAAAGTAAAATTGGTTGTGTTTGGTCCAGATAAACAATGCCCTAGATATCCAAACAAAGATGTTAATATTTATAAAATCATAGCCGACTTTAATAGAAAAAACAGATCCATTCCTGATAGTATTGCCAAAGATTCAAGTATTTGTTTTTCAGAAGGAGGCTTCCGATTATTTAATAGATCTCAACTTGCAAGCACTTATATGTGGAATTTTGGTGATGGAATAACTTCTAGCACTGATTCAACCCCTGTTCATCAATACGCTAATCCTGGAAAATATACTGTTTCTCTAGCTATAACAAATGATCAATACCAATGTGTTGACACCATTAGAAAAGATATATTTGTTTATAAAAACCCGATATTAATTGTATCAACAGATACAGTTTGCCAAGGTCAAACCTTATCTATGTTTGTAAATAATCACAAACTAAGGAGTAAATATAAATGGAGTCCAAGCACAGGTTTAAATAATGATAGTATTTACAACCCAATTGCAACACTACTAAAATCAAAATCATACGAAGTAATTGAAGTAGATAGTAATAGTTGTGGTGATACTACAAATGTTGTGGCAGAAATAGTTGAACCAATTCAATATAATAGATGGGATACAACAATAGTTATAGGAGACCCTGTAACCTTACCAGCTACAAAACCAAACAATATTTACAATTTCAATTGGTCGCCCCAATTATTTGGCATTTGCGATACATGTAATACACCACTTGTATATCCATTAAAAGACATAGTCTATACTTTAAACATAACTGATAAACTTGGCTGTTTTAATAAAAATTCAGAATTTGGTATTACAGTTAGACCTGAAACTTTTGTTAAACTTCCAACCACATTTACCCCGAATGGTGATGGTAACAACGACATAATTTATGTTGAAGGATGGGGAGTAAAACAATTAATTACCTATCAAATATTTAATAGATGGGGAGAATTAATTTTTAGTTCAAACAATATGAATCATGGTTGGGATGGTACTTTCAAAGGTGAATATCAAAACAGTGATGTGTACGTTTACAAAGTAAAAGCACTTGATTGGAGAGATAAAGAAATCGTTCAAGAAGGATATATAAACCTGATTAAGTAATTACAAAAAAGCCTCGAATGTCGAGGCTTTTTTTATGCTATATATTTAATCAAAACAAGTTATTCTTATTTATATATTCAACCACCTTTTCATTCACCAAATACCTTAATGATTTTTTATCTTTAATAATATTTACGATATAAGTTGCAAAAATATCCATTAATGAAATATGTGGCATGTTCATATTGGGGTGATTATACAAAATTTCACAATCAAAATTACCTATAAATTAACTTGGAAAGGTTTTATTGTAAATTGAAATCTGGAGAAAATGCAGTGACTGGTAAGTAAAAATTGAAAAAAATCATTCAATAATACCATGATATAACACACCCTTTTTATTAGTTTGAAAAAATAAATTCAATTTAACATCAACATTAGATTTATCAATAGTATTAATTAAATTTATGTTAAAATAAAGTGTATTACACCTTACAAATGCAAATTTGATATTTTCAATTTGTGCATTTTTAAGATATTTCAAACCTTTTGGATTATTTTTATTTAAAATAATAAGATCCGACATCGATATTTCTTTTATTAAATTATAACTTTTGAACTTTTTTAGTTCAATAATGAATTTTGAATTAATTAATTTTCCACTTTTATAATTTTTTATTGCTGTTACAGTAGCATTTCCATTCTCATTATACATACTAAAAGGGAAAATTGAAATAATTGTATCATTTTTAATAATTGATTTTTCAACTTTCATATTTTCAGGAAAGTTGAAACCAAAAAGAAGAAATAATAAGAAAAAAATAAGCAATGTACTTGTAGTTATATAACAATTTAAATTATAAGGTTTTAACATACAGAATATTATTAAAATATTTTTTTTTCAATTATATAGTCAGCAACCTTTTCATTTAACAAATACTTCAATGATTTTTTATCTTTAATAATATCTCTGATATAAGTTGCAGAAATATCCATTAAAGGCATGTTTAACAAAGTAATATTTGGGTGGGAATGCAATGGTCCCTTTTCAGCGCCAGGTCTAGGATATACAATTGGAGATGCATTTTTTAAAATAGTCTCAAATTCTCGCCAATGATGAAATTTACTCAAGTTATCCTCCCCCATCAATAATCGAAAATCAAATTGAGGATATTTTTGATATAAATTTTCTAATGTAAAATAAGTGTAACTTGGTTTGGGTAAATATAATTCAATATCACAAAGTTTGATTTTTGGATTGTCAGCAATTGCAATATCAACCATTGCTAGTCTATCGATTTCCGGAGCTAAATCTTCGGTACTTTTAAAAGGGTTATGAGGCGAAACTACCATCCAAACCTCATCAACTAAGCCTGAATTCAAAACTCCCTCAGCAATAAGTAAATGACCAATATGGATTGGGTTAAATGACCCAAATAATAACCCTATTTGTTTTTTATTATTTGTCATTACTTTGCATTAAGCCTCCAGAAAGTTTAGTTAATTCTAATTCTAAATCCAAAATATCAATTAAAGCATCCAAATACATTAAATTGTTATTTAAATAATTTAATTGTATCGTTCTTATGTCAATACTATTAATTAAACCTTGTTTATATTTTTCATTAGCAATTTGCCAAATTTGATATGAATTATTTACATTTTCACCTATGATTCTGTATATTTTTTTTTGCGAAAGATATTGGTTATAAACATTTTCTAAATTTAAATTCAGTTGAAAATTCATTTCTTGCAAACTTGTTTCAGCATTTTTCTCTTGTAAAACAGCATTTTGAATTGTTCTTTTTACTTGCGAACCATTATATAAATTATATCTTAATGAGAAATTCAAATAAGCACCTGTTGCATAACCTGAAATTGTTCTATTTTGAAAATTTGAAAATGTTCTATCTGTAGGAAATCGTGCTGACAAAGTATTATAAGTACCATTTATACCCGTATTCATTAATATTTGAGCAGCTGAATTACTTTTTGCTAAATCAGTGTTAGTTTTTGCAATTTGTAAGGCAAGAAATTGATTTTTAATATTTTGATTATCTTTATTTGCTTTTTCTTTCAATGAATTTAAATCAAAACCTACATTTTTATCTAATTTTAAAGAATCGCTTAAAAATACATTATCAATAAATTCTGTAGCCATAATCAAAAACAATTTTTTACGTGCATTCTGTAAAACCATATTTTGTTGTTCATAAGCAATTGAATCATTCATTAATGATGATTTTTCTTGTAGTATATCAAAAGATGTAAATTGACCGTATTCTTTCTTTAAACTTGCATACTCAAATCGTTTTAATGAAAGCGATAGCATTTCTTTTCTTATTTCAAGTTTTTGTTGCTCATATAAAGCTAATCTATATGCTTGAATTAAATTTTGTAATTGATTCTGAATCAAAAGCGTAACATTCCCCTCTGATTGTTGAGCTAAATAAGTTAAGTAACTTTTCTGAATATTTACTTTATTTCCATTAAATAGCGTCCATTGCACATCCACTTGTGCATTAAGGTTATCACTTAAATTTTTACCTGCCAAAGCAAAAGGGTTTGCTGGTTTTTGATTAATAAATGAATTAGTTTGAGAAGCTATAAAATTTATACTTGGAGCTCTACCTGCATTTGAAAAAGTATTATTATTATTTGCAATTTGAGCTTGATTTTGAAGTATTTTAATTTGATAATTATTCTGTAAAAAACTTTCAATAGCATTATTTAAAGTTAATTGCTTTACTTGCGCAATTGCTTGAATTTGAAATAAAACACTAATAATTATACAAAATTCTCTCATAGAAAATGGTTCATACCAAATGTTTGATTACATACTTTGTACTCAGTACTTAGCATTTATGGAATTGATATGGCTAAAATACATATAATTGCTAAAAATAAAAAATCGGCTCTTTACGTGAGTAAAGAAACCGATTTAAATTAACAAACCCCAATTTGTAATTTTGAAAACGAATTATACCGTATGTGATGTAATTTGTTTTTCTTTATGTCTAATAACTTGCTTCTGCAAAGCATCAATTGCTTCATCAGTTGCAGCTTCAAATGTTCTTGCTTGTATTTTAACGAATAAATTTGCTCCAGGTACATTCAATTTAACCTCCACCAATTTGTTCTCCACGTCATTTTTTTCTAGCTTCAAAAACACCTCTCCATCAATTATTCTATCATAGAAAGTATGTAATTTGTCTAATTTTTTTTGAACAAAATCTAACAATTTTTGATCAGCATCAAAATGAACCGAATGTATTTGCAATTTCATGACCGTAATTATTTAAAAGTTTAACAATTTATTTAACCTAAATTAAGCCTTAGGATGCGCTTTTTTGAAAACAGCTTTTAATTTTTCAAGCGAGTTATGTGTATAAACTTGAGTTGCTGCCAAACTTGAATGCCCTAACATTTCCTTTATTGCATTTAAATCAGCGCCTGCATCTAATAGATGGGTTGCAAAACTGTGTCTCAACACATGTGGACTCCTTTTTTCCTTTGGCGTTACCAATGTAAGATAGTGATAAACCTTACGGTAAACAAACATCGGATAAAGTTGCTTTCCTGTGTCTGTAACGAAAAAGCTTTGCGAAGGGTTACAAGAAAATAAATTATTTTTTACATCTAAATAATTTTTTATTAACAATATTAACGATTGATGTAATGGAATAAAACGTTCTTTATTACCTTTTCCTAGCACTTTAACTTGTTGATTATTAATAGAAATATCAGCATGATTCAGTTCAATCAATTCCGATAATCGCATACCAGTTCCATAAAACATTTCTATTAATAATTTGTCTCTTATCCCTGAAAAATCTTCATCAAATTGTAATTCAGACAATAATTGAAACAATGATTTTTGCTCAATGGTGTCTGGTAAGCGTTTTTCAATTTTAGGTGATTTTAATAACTTGGTTGGATTATTGGTTATAATTCCTTTCAATTGTAAAAATTTATACAATGATCTAACTGTGGCAATTTTTCGATTAATAGATTTATTATTTAAATCAGCCTCAGCAAGTTCAACTACCCACGAACGAAGAATTTGGTAGCCCACAGCTTCAATAGCTAAATCAGGATAATAATGAGCTAAAAAATCAGTATAATTCTGTAAATCATTGGTATATGAAATAATAGTATGCTTACTATACCTTTTTTCAAATTCAAGATAGTTAATAAACGACTGAATGTGAATACTTTTCATATAGAATAGATTTTATATAAATGCAAAAAGCCGAATCAAATTGATTCGGCTTTTATATGATATATTACTATCAGTATTAAAAACTAGTTTTTAGTACCGTAAGTAGCTTCAACATATTTTGCGTTAAGGACTTCAAAACGACGAGTTACTGATTTTTTCTCAAAAGCAGTTTTCGATCTTAATGTTCTTAGTACTTTTGTACGTTCGAATTTCTTTTTGAATCTCTTTAGCGCCTTGTCTATCGACTCATTTTCTTTAATGTTTATAACAATCATATTCTATACACCTCTTTTCTCAGATAGTGTTGCAAGATTAAGACTTTTATTTGTATTAAACAAATATTTATATAAAATATTTAAAGTTACCTTACTGTTTACTTAAATTAAAAAAAACACTTTTCATTGTTTCAATTTTCAAACCTGTTTCTTTCCACTCTTTTTCAGGAATTGAATCATCAGTAATACCTGCACCAGCAAAGAAAAAGACTTTATCACTTTGTAAATGCATACATCTTAAATTCACATACAAAGCACTGTTATTCTGAATATTAACTGGACCTATATAACCAGCAAAAAGATGTCGGTTATACCCCTCGTATTGAGTTATAAAATCAATAGCTTCTTGTTTGGGCATACCACATACTGCAGAAGTTGGATGCAGCAAATGTAACATTTCAGTTGCAAAAGTTCTATAATTCAATTTAGCAGTATCAACAGTAAAAACAGTTTTTAAATGTATTAATTTAGCTGCTTTTACAGTTTTAGGACCATGTTCTTCAAATTCCCTTACTCTTAAATGTTTTAAACAATCAATTATATATCTGCTTACCAATGCTTGCTCAACAATTTCTTTTTGCTTCCAAATAGCTTCTTTTAAATCTGTGTTTTCGCAAAATGCTTGTGTTCCTGCCAAAGCAACTGTTGTAAAAATACCTTTTTCGTCTAAACTCAATAACAATTCAGGGCTCGCTCCTAGCCATAAACCATACTCTGGACTAAAATGCATTGCAACAAAAGCTTCATTATAAGTAGAAGCTAATAATTGATAATGAGAAAGTAAAGAATATTTTTCAGGATAATCATGGACATTGAACCTTGAAAAAACAACCTTTTTTAAACTAGAATCATTAATTGTATCTATAGATTTTTGAATATTAATTTCAAAAGCTCGTTGAGAAATTTCACTACCAATATCAAGTTTAATTAATTTGGATAAATCAATATTTTGAGGAATTATAGTTAATGAAACTTTCTCTAATTCACTCATTCCCATGTAGGAATGAATAAAAATAGTTGGTTTTATCAATAATGAATCATCGTTATTATTTGCATTAAAGGGAGCAATTACAAAACCACTTTCTCCAATACCAGGTGCTGGTTTTTGTTTACTTGCTTCATTTGAAAATATACAATAAAATTGCTCTTGCAATGGATTTTTCCAGATAGCAAAATAATGTTTATTTTCAATTGCTGTTGCTAATAACGATTCAACAATATTCCAAAAACTCATTATAAATCAATTAGTTATTTAAATTTTAATAACAGCTACAGTCAAACGAGAAATACAAACTAACTTTTCGTTTTCGTCAGTAATTTTGATTTCCCAAATTTGTGTTGTGCTACCAATATGTATCGCTTTTGCCACTCCATACACATTTCCTGTTTTTACTCCACGAATATGATTGGCATTTATTTCTAAACCAACACAATAATGTGTAGATTTGTTCACACAACAATTTGAAGCTATACTTCCTAGAGATTCAGCCAACACAACTGAGGCTCCTCCGTGAAGTAAACCAAATGGTTGTTTTGTTCTTTCATCAACTGGCATAGAACCTTTTATATAATCGTCACCTATTTCTAAAATTGAAATACCAAGATGAGAAAGCATATTTACTTCGGTATCTTGCTTTAATTTATCTAGATTTATATCTGGTTGAAATATCATTGTTGAATATAATTTGTAATTTTAAAAGACCAAAAATAGACAATTTTGAAGACGAAAAAAATTTACCTTATCCGCCACGGACAAACCGACTATAATTTACAAGGAATTGTACAAGGTTCAAAAGTAAATACATCTATAAATGAGCTTGGTACAGCACAGGCAAACGCTTTTTATGAATTTTATAAAGATGTAAATTTTCAAAAAATTTATACTTCTAAACTGAATAGAAGCATTCAATCTGTTCAACAATTTATTGACAAAGGCATTAATTGGGAAGCTTTTGAAGGTTTAAATGAGATTTCGTGGGGATATAGAGATGGAACAGTTATTACTGACGATGAAAATGAATACTATTTTGAAGTAGTTCGTCGTTGGAAAGAAGGGGAAATTGACCTAAAAATTGATGGAGGCGAAAGCCCTAGAGAAGTTCAAATTCGTCAAAAACCAGTACTTGATAACATTTTAGCGTCTGATGCTGAAAATATCCTTATTTGTATGCATGGCAGAGCAATGAGAATATTTCTTTGTTTGATGTTAAATAAGGATTTAAAACTAATGGATGAATTTAAACATGAAAATCTATGTTTATACACATTAAATTACACTGATTCTGTTGGGTTTGAGTTAGATAAAAAATGTGACATCACTCATCTTGATACAGCAGGATTACGAAGTGAATCTAGAAAAAAGTAGTAGAAATGAAAAAAAATAGTATATTAATTTTAATTGCTATATCAATATTCTCGTTGTGGAATTGTGAAGAAAAACTTCAAATTCCACAACCTGTATATTCTAACTTTTTACCTTCACATGAAGGTAATTGGTGGCTTTACAAAATTGATACCAACACACAACTTACTGATACTCTTTTTGCTACTAAATTTGATACAATTGTTTCAAATAAAACTTACAAAATATTTAAAACAAAAAACTTTAATGATTTAAAATACTTAAGACAATCAGGAAACTCATATTATCAACTTGGTGCTAATTACATTGGAATGCCTGATACCTTGTACAGACAACTTGATTCCTTGTCGAATTATGATTTTTTGTATTTTAAAAGTGATGCAAACGAAGGCGAAACATGGAGCAATGAATTTGTACCAAATCAAATAAATAAAATTAGAGTTCTCTCTAAGGTATTAAATAAAAATATCACAGTTACAATTACTGATAAAAAATTTGAGAATGTTACTTCTGTTTTATACAAAGTTCAAATAAAATATTTTAACAAAAATTTTCCAGTTGATTTTCCTTGGGAGGATGTAAATGTTCCTGAATACATATCCTATTTTAAAGAAGGAATTGGTCAAGTAGGCGATAATAAAAACGTAGTTTTGGTTGATTACAAAATATTGAAATAACAGATTTTATGCTTTAGCATCAATAATACACCTATCAGTCAACAATTTAATAAAACTAATTTTTATAGCTTATTTTTGTAATTAACAATTTTGTTTGAACTTATTTCAAATTTATAGACTCCTCATTTTTGTTTAACTTAATCAAACATGAAACAAAATTTATAAGCAGACCGTTTGAAAGGCATTACATTATTATGATAGAAAGTTTTACATATTATCTCAACAAACTATTAACAGCTGGAATTACAGATGATTTATCCTCTCACGAAAAGTTTAGAATAAAATCTCTCAATCTATTTTGTTTAGTTTGCACTTTTTTACCATTTGTTTACATTGGTATGCTTTGGAATAGCGAATTTTACAAATTAAACTATGTATTTTTATTTTTTCAAACATTGTTTTTTTTAAGTATTGTATTTAATCTATTACACAAAATTATACATTCCAGATTAATTTTGGTGTTTACCACCTCGGTGAGTGTTGTGGTTGTTTCATGGATAACAGGCTATAATTCAGGATTTCACTTGTATTTATATTGTACACCTCTTTATGTTTTTTTATTATTTAAGTTAAATGAAATTAAATATATAGGTATTTCAATTGCTATTTATGCATCAAGTTATATTCTAATATTTTTACAGAAAGCTTATTTTCAGCCATTTTATACATTTGAACCAGCATTTTTATCCAATACATTATACCCTATTAACCTTGTATTAAATTTCATTTTACTACTTTTCTTATTTTATAATTACACAACTTTTTACATGATTATGGAAAAAGATTTATTAAATAAACAAAGAAATTTAATTGAAGAAAATATTAAACGTGCTGAATCTGAACAAAAAATACAAAAATTATTTAACGATTTAACTCAAAGTTATAAAAACCTTGAGCAATTCAGTTTTGTAGTTTCACACAACTTAAGAGCACCACTAACAAATATTATTGGATTAAGTAAATTAATAGATAAGGAAAATTTTGATGATGATAATAAAGAAATTTTAAATGGAATTGAATCATCAGCAGAAAATCTAGATGTTGTATTAAATGATTTAAATTTTATTTTAAAACTTAAAACATACAAACTTGAAGACAAAAGCAATATTTCTTTTGCTAATTTCCTTCAAAAAAATATTGATAAATTAAATACCGAATACCCTCAAATATCTACTAATTTCGAACTAAACTTCGATAAAACAATACAAATCAATTCAATAGAATCATTATTAGAAAAAATCATCTATAATATTTTACAAAATTCTATCAAATTTAGAAATCCAAAAAATCAACTAAAAATTACTATTGATATACAAAAAATTGAAAATCAATTTGAAATATCAATTACAGATAATGGAATTGGTATTGATTTGGAAAAATACATTGACCGTTTATTTACCCTTTACGGTAAGTTTAACAGACAAACAGAAGGCAAAGGAATGGGCTTGTATTTGATAAAAATTTATACTGAATTGTTAGGAGGAAAAGTAGAAATTGAAAGTAAAATCGAAAAATATACTAAGATTAAATTGTTGATTTAATCGATACATTCGCCTAAAAATGTAATTGTTTTTTCTTTTTTGGTTGATTTTGATTTGACAATTAATTTACATGTTTTTAAACCTGTTTCTTGATTTATTGGGTCAATAAGAATTGATAATTCAAAATAATTTTAAAATGTCGAAAAAACACCTTTTTGTAACAAGTATAATTAGTTTTATAATGACATTATACTTAACAAATTACTATTTAGAAACCCAATTTCACTATAAAGGTGAAGCACTTTACAAAGGTGCTGGACATTTATTAAGTGAAAATTTCACAAAAGGAATAATTTACTTATCTACATTTAACTTATTTACAACTGTTTTTTTAACAATAACATTGCTAATATATTTTATAGATCAATATGCTAGTTTTATCAAAAAAATAGTTCATTTTATAATTTTTACAATTATATTTTTAACAATAGCATATTTACTATTTGAAAAAAATAATATTATAAATGGCTTTATTTCAGTTGAAAAAATAATTGAAAATATATTAACTTGGAATTTACGAGCACTAGGAATTTATATTGGATATCTTATCTGTTTAAAATTTACATCCAAAAGTAAATAAATACCCCAAAAAAACATTTCCAACTAAAACTTGCATAATATCCTTTTCTTTGTTGATATTTGCATTGTTAAATTTATTGTTGCGCTTTAGGGGTGCTCTACACAGAGCTGAGATAATACCCTTTGAACCTGATTAGGCTAGTACCTACGAAGGGAAAAGTGAAAGTTTCTTGCACACACGTTTGTAATGGTGCATCTTCTTTCTTAGGTATTATTCCTCAAAAATCTACTATTGTGTACTTTAAACTTAGGCTTTTGTAGCATTAAGCATTCTTATCTTTTTATTTTATTTCAAATATTTTATGATAAGATTAAATGTTACTAAGCATACCAATGTTTTTATGGAATTAGATATTCTTAAAAATCAAAAATTTAAGAATAGTATTTCATTAAAACAGAGAAAACTCTTAACCCTTAACTCTAAACTAATTAGATATTAGTGAACGTACTTGTTAATAATCAACCTCAAACAATTGAAGCGGGAAAATCATTATTTGATTTGCTTGACAAACTTCAATTTTCCCATAAAAAAGGAGTAGCTGTTGCTGTAAATGAGCAAGTTATAATGGCTAGCTTATGGGCTACTACCCTACTTAAAGAAAACGATAAAATTTTAATAATCAGTGCTGCACAAGGCGGATAATACTACTATGGAAAACTTCAGTGACCTTATTACTAGAGAACCGCTTACTGGTTCTAAAAAGATTTATGTGCCAGGTTCTCTGCACAATATCAAAGTGGCTATGCGTGAAATTACAGTTTCTGACACGGTAATTAAATCTGCAACTGGCACTAAAACTACTCCAAATGAACCTGTTACGGTTTATGATACTTCTGGGCCTTACACTGACCCTAATGTAGAAATTGACATTAAAAAAGGTTTGGCTCGCTTACGTGAAGAGTGGATTTTGAAACGTGGCGATGTAGAGCCTTTGGATGATTTTTCATCGGAATATGCTCGTGAACGTAACAACGACCCTAAATTAGCTGATTTACGATTCGAACATTTAAAGAAACCTTTAAAAGCTAAAGCTGGCCAAAATGTAACGCAATTACATTATGCTCGCAAAGGAATTATCACTCCAGAAATGGAATATATAGCTATTCGTGAGAATATGCGTGCACAAGAATTACGTGCAATATCTAAAGACCCAACTTTATGGCAACAACATGAAGGTCAAAGCTTTGGAGCTGAAATTCCAGAGGTTATTACACCTGAGTTTGTTCGTTCGGAAGTTGCAAGAGGTAGAGCGGTAATTACTGCAAATATCAATCACCCAGAACTTGAGCCAATGATTATTGGTAGAAATTTCTTGGTAAAAATTAATACAAATATTGGTAACTCGGCTGTTACTTCATCTATTGGAGAGGAAGTTGAAAAAGCAGTTTGGAGTTGTAGATGGGGTGGCGATACCCTGATGGATTTATCAACTGGTAAAAACATACACGAAACCCGTGAATGGGTAATTAGAAACTGCCCTGTTCCTGTGGGTACTGTGCCTATTTATCAAGCACTTGAAAAAGTAAATGGTAAAGCGGAAGACCTAACTTGGGAAATTTTTAAAGATACTTTAATAGAACAAGCTGAGCAAGGTGTTGATTATTTCACAATTCACGCTGGTGTGTTGTTAAAATATATTCCATTAACTGCAAAACGTGTAACTGGAATTGTATCAAGAGGTGGTTCTATCATGGCAAAATGGTGTTTGGCTCATCATAAAGAAAACTTCTTATACACTCATTTTGAGGAGATTTGTGAGATTATGAAAGCTTATGATGTTACTTTCTCATTGGGCGATGGTTTAAGACCAGGTTCTATTGCAGATGCTAATGATGCAGCACAATTTGGAGAATTAGAAACATTAGGTGAGTTAACCAAAATTGCTTGGAAACATGATGTACAAGTGATGATTGAGGGTCCAGGTCACGTTCCAATGCACAAAATTAAAGTGAATATGGACAAACAATTGGCTGTTTGTGGTGAAGCTCCATTTTATACTTTGGGTCCGCTTACTACTGACATTGCACCTGGTTATGACCATATTACATCTGGAATTGGTGCTGCTATGATTGGTTGGTTTGGAACTGCAATGCTTTGTTATGTTACACCAAAAGAACATTTGGGTTTACCAAACAAAAAAGATGTTAAAGATGGTGTAATCACTTACAAAATTGCTGCGCATGCTGCCGACTTAGCGAAAGGTCACCCAGGAGCACAACACCGTGACAACGCCTTAAGTAAAGCTCGTTTTGAATTTAGATGGAACGACCAATTTAACTTATCGCTTGACCCTGACACTGCTCGTGAATTCCACGATGAAACTTTGCCAGCTGAAGGTGCTAAAATTGCACATTTCTGCTCAATGTGTGGACCACATTTCTGCTCAATGAAAATTACCCAAGATGTACGTGACTATGCTGCTGAACATGGTTTGGATGGCGACGAAACTGTACTTGAAACGGGTATGCAAGAAATGGCAGATGTTTTCAAAGAAAAAGGTGGAGAACTTTATTTATAAATCTAAAAATCAAGCATATACGCTAACAATTGCTGGACTTGACCCAACGGCAGGTGCAGGATTGTTAGCGGATATAAAAACCTTTCAAGCTACGGGTTCTTATGGTTTTGCTGTGGCTACTTGTCTAACTGCACAAACCGAAAATAAATGTGTTGGCGCTGAATGGTTTTCGTTGGAACAATTGAAAATGCAAATTGAACCTTTATTGCAACAATATCATATCGCTGCAATAAAAATTGGTGCATTTAGAAGCGTTTCGATGTTGATTGTGTTGATTGATTGGATAAAATCAATACAAAAACATATCAAATTTATTTGGGACCCTGTTATAAAAACTAGTTCGGGATATGTGTTTTTGAATATTGATTCACCAACAGAAAATTTACTACCCAAAATTGATATAGTTACCCCTAACTTACCTGAATTACTGACTCTTGTAAATGAAAATGAACAAGAAATAGCTATTCAAAAATTAAGTTTACATACCAACATTTTATTAACTGGTGGACATATAAATGAATCATCAAACCAATTGGTTGATTCATTATTTGCCAAAACTGGATTAATAAAATCGATTCAAAAAAATCGTTCAGTACATCAAAAACATGGAAGTGGCTGTGTATTTAGTGCTGCATATACTTCGTATTTAGCCCAAGATTATGGCTTAGGTTCGGCTTTTGAAAAGGCTTCCTTGTATATGGTAAACTTCTTTGAATCAAGTGAAGGGATGTTGGGGGTGCATTAGGGTTTTCAGTTGTCAGTCATCAGTAATCAGAATTAAGAAAATTGCATTCTTAAAAGTTAATTAGTATTATAACTTTAAGGAAAATAAAATATAGTACAAAAACTGAATTGTTAAATTTGACAACTGAAAACAGACAACTGAAAACTGATAACCAACAACCGATAACTAAAAAAATGATTCAATACATTACAAATACTGTTACCGAATTAAAGCCATTGTTAGATGCAGGTTTGACTTGGGTTCAATTAAGGGTGAAAGATAAACCTGAATCTGAGATTGAACACTTAGCCGAAAAAGCTTTAGAAATAATGCATTCATACAATGCGGCTTTAATTATAAACGACAATGTACATATTGCTAAAAAAGTAGGAGCACATGGAGTTCATTTAGGTAGAACAGATATGGATGTAATTGAAGCTCGTAAAATAGTTGGTAATCATTTTATTATCGGTGGTTCTAGCAATACAATTGAAGATATCAAGTATTTGATGAATGCAAAAGTAAATTACATTGGTTTGGGTCCATTAAGATTTACAGAAACTAAACAAAACCTAAATCCTGTAATTGGGCTTGAAGGTTATAAAAATATTATTTCACAATTGCCTGTTTTAGAGAAAAATATCCCAATAATTGCCATTGGCGGTATTGTTCCAAATGATGTAAAACCACTTTTAGAAGCTGGTGTATTTGGCATTGCAGTTTCGGCTGCAATTGGTAAAGCATCAAATCCAGCAAAAGCATTTAACGAATTTCAAGAACAATTTCAATTTTAACAATTATGAGTAAGCCATTAGTAATTGCTGGCGTTGAACTAAAATCTCGATTATTTACCGGAACTGGAAAATTTTCGAGTGTTGACGAAATGGCAACTGCAATAAAAGCAAGTGAAAGTGAATTAGTTACTGTAGCCTTAAAAAGAGTTGATCTCAATAATGAAAATGATTTATTATTGGATAAAATTAAAACACTTGATATAAGATTATTACCAAATACCTCTGGCGCACGTACTGCTGAAGAAGCGATTTTTGCAGCACAACTAGCTCGTGAAGCCTTAGAAACCAACTGGTTAAAACTAGAAATTCATCCAGACCCACGTTACCTCCTACCCGACCCAATTGAAACGCTTAAAGCTGCCGAAGCTTTAGCAAAAATGGGTTTTGTTATTTTACCATATATCCATGCTGACCCTGTTATGTGTAAGCGTTTGGAAGAAGTAGGATGTGCGGCTGTAATGCCTTTAGGTGCACCAATCGGAAGTAACAAAGGCTTGAAAACCAAAGAGTTTATTCAAATAATTATTGAGCAAAGTAATGTACCAGTTGTGGTAGATGCAGGAATTGGTGCTCCATCTCATGCTGCCGAAGCCATGGAAATGGGTGCTGATGCTGTGTTGGTAAATACTGCAATTGCAGTTGCAGGAAATACAGAAGCCATGGGAAAAGCATTTGCTTTGGCTGTACAAGCTGGTAGAATGGCTTATGAAGCTAAATTAGCTCCAATTCAAATGAGTGCCCAAGCTACTAGTCCATTATTGGCGTTTTTGGATTAAGAGAGTTTTCGGTTATCAGTTTTCAGTAATCAGTTCTGAAAACAATGATAATAAACTCTTTACAAAAAAGAAAAACTGACAACTGATAACTAACAACTGACAACTTAACAATGCAACAATCATTCATTGACCTATTTAAGCAATATTCTTGGGAGCAAATTAGCGAACAAATATATGCTTGTACAAGCAAAGAGGTGGAACAAGCATTAAGCAAAGAATTATTAGAATTAAATGATTTTTTAGCTTTAATTTCTCCTGCTGCTCGTAATTATATGGGATTAATGGCTGAAAAAAGCAATGCATTAACTTTACAAAGATTTGGTAAAACAATGCAACTGTTTGTGCCATTGTATTTATCTAATGAATGTCAGAATATTTGTAATTACTGTGGGTTTAGTATGGATGTAAAAATACGTCGTAAAACTTTGACTGACAGTGAAATTATCAAAGAAGCTGAGGCTATTAAAGCAATGGGCTTTGACCATATTTTATTGGTAACTGGCGAAGCTAATACTACTGTTGGTGTACCCTATTTGTTGAATGCAATCAAACTTTTAAAACCATATTTTGCACAAATATCTATTGAAGTTCAACCACTTGAAGAAGAGGATTATAAACAATTAGTTGATGCTGGAGTGTATGCAGTTTTGGTTTACCAAGAAACGTATCATCAGGCAGAATATAAAGTACATCACCCAAAAGGTAAAAAATCAAATTTCAATTATCGATTACAAACACCTGATAGAATTGGTGCAGCCAATGCAAATAAAATTGGCGTTGGAGTATTACTAGGTTTAGAAGATTGGCGAGTAGATTCATTTTTTACTGCATTACATTTACAATATCTTGAAAAACAATATTGGAAAACAAAATATGCTGTTTCATTTCCACGTTTGCGTCCGCATGCAGGTGGTACTGAGCCTAAAGTAATAGTTACAGACAAAGATTTAGTGCAATTGATTTGTGCCTATCGTTTGTTTATGCCAGATTTAGAAATCTCAATTTCAACCAGAGAGCAAGAAAGTTTTAGAAACAATATTATAAAATTAGGAGCTACAAGTTTCAGTGCAGCCTCACGTACCAACCCTGGAGGATATGCAGTTGAACCAACCTCATTAGAACAATTTGAAATCAGCGACCACCGTACAGCACAAGAAGTAGCTCAAATGCTTAACGAAAATGGCTATGAACCACTTTGGAAAGATTGGGATTTGAGTTTGCAAGGGATTGGATATTAATCAAAAGCTATTTCCATTTTATTCACTAAAAATAAAATAATCCTCCAAATATTCAGGATGTTCAAATTGTAATTCTCTAACTTTTAATAAATCCTGAATAGATTTTAAATCGGTGTGTTGATTTCTGTAAGCCATCCAAATTTTTGTATTTTTATAACCAAAATAGGGATGTTTGGATAATGTTTTAAAATCTACTTTGTATAAATTCAGTTTTTTAACTTGTGATTTGTTTACTGTAAGTCTATTTTTATTATCTTCAATAACTTGCTGAGATAAACCATAAACTTCAGACAATTGGTTTAAACTTGCAAAACCTCCAAGCTTATTTCTATATTTTACAATTCTTGAGGCTAGCACCTCTCCTATCCCATTTAATTTTTGTAACTGAATTGAATCAACTGTATTTAAATCGTAAACTTGTACAGTTTTTGTGACTTTTTCTTTTTCAATAGACTCTGTTTTTGAATCATTTAAAGCAATAAATGGTTCAAGTTGAGCGTACCATTCTTCTTTAAATCCAAAAATTTTCTTTAAATCATTTTTATTTTTAAAAACACCACCTTTTGAGGTATATTTCACTATTCTTTCAGCAATGTTTTGGGGTAAACCTATTTGTAACCAATCATTTAAAGTGTTTTTATTAGGATTAAATGCTTCATTAATTTGTAATTTAAGTTCTTGCTTTTCAACAATATTTTGAGAAACCATTTGTTTTTCAGCTTCTTCGAGAGCTTTTACTTCTTCAAAAGTGATTTCGACATTTTTATTGGGGAAATAGTATGGTGCACAAAATATTGCAACAGAAACTAATAGTAATGTTACTATCCCAATTCGTTCTATTTGATTAAATTTTAAAAAGTTAAACATGACATTAAATCCTTACTTTCCCCAAATTAACCAAACACACAAAACAGAAGAAATTGCCGTAACTGGCGTAAAAATCATAGTTTCAATTGAACTTTTGGCAAACAAATTACCAACAGTATTCAAGGCAAAAATAAATGCCATAAACCCAAGTGTTGAATTTAAAGCTTTTTGATTTACATTTATTTTTACTAAACCTGCTTTTATTATAACTATTGCTAAAAATAAGGCATTTATCAATATTGAAACAGTTTCCATTTGTACTAATTCTGTACGGTTTGTAATTCTACCTCCCCAAATTATTGTCATAGGAAATACTCCTAAAATTACCAATATGTGAAAAACTATTGAAGAAGCAAAAAGTATTATTAAGATATTTGAAGCGTATTTTTTCATATATGAATTTCAAAATATTGAATTCAAATATAAAAAACTAAAACAGATATTTATATCATTTTGAATAATAATTAATAGAGATGGGCTTACACCCATCTCTTTGATATTTCGCCCTTTCAGGGCTAATTAGGATAATTATCTACTCTGATTATTATTTCTCATTAAGGTAATATAACCTTTAGTAACACCATGTCCATTAAATCTATTTAAGTGAATTACATAATAATAAACTCCTTCTTCTACTTCTTCGCCATTTTCATTTAAGCCATCCCACGAAACTTCTCCTCCATTTTTGTATCTAACTTTTACTCCCCAACGATTAAATATTTGAATTTCAGCATCAGGATAATTTTCTATTCCTTTTACTCTCCAAACATCATTTTGATTATCGCCATTGGGTGTAAATGTGTTTACAAAATAGACATTACAATCTTTCACCTTAACCGGCAGAAGTGTATCAGCTAATTTACAAGTTCCATTAAAGCCTTTTAGATTTACTTTGTATTCACCTGCTTGGGTAAATATTTTTGAAGAATTAGCAATTGATGCTAAGGTTGTATCAGGTTTACCACCTAGTTTATAATCCCAAACCCAGTAACTTATTCCATCGTATTTTTTATCTGGTGTAAGCACAATCACATAATTAGCACAACTATCAGTTTGAGTAAATGTTGGAGATACTAATTTTTGTAAAGTGTAATTTACTTCATCTGTATTTTCACCACAAGCATCAATATACTTCCCTTGAATATTACCATCAAATTCAGGTTTAAATAGCAATGAATCAGTATCATTAGATTGTAATTCGCCATTGATATACCATTCGTAATATCCAGGATTGTTAGGGAAATTAGCAGCCTTGAATTTTAATTCAGAACCTGGGCAAATTCCTATTCTATCTATTCCTAAATCAAGGTTTAACTCAGGACGAATGGTAACTTTGGTAGTATCTAATTTTCCTTTACAACTTACACCATTTAAAGTAAATATTGGTTCTACAATATATAAAATGGAACTATTGTTACTCGACTTATTAATTGCTTTTAAGATAATAGTTGAACCAACTCCCAATTTTTGATAGCCAGTCACAGGTGGACCTTGCACTTTTGTTTTCCAACTAAACACTGTTCCGTATTCAGTACCTGCAACTGTTGATTTTAAATTAAATGTTTGTTGCTGATTTGAGCACAACGTATCTTTAATTGCACTTACAACCACATTCGGATAATTTGCTACTTCTACATAAGCAGAATCAGTATCTACTGCACCGGCACAATTTCTATCTCTTACATTTACTAATTTGTATGAAGTGTTCAAAGTAGGGTTAACATCAAGCAAATATGGATTGGTATTTATTCCTGTAATGTTTTTACTTACACCGTTTTCAGTATATGTAATTTGAAATGGACTAACACTTTGAGAATGAAAATCAAAGGAAATTATTGAGTTATCACCATTACAAATAGTATTATCACCTGATACAGAAACAAAAGGTAATTTATTAACTAAAACCTTTGGCATTCCTGTTAAATTTGCATTTTTTGCTAGACAATTATTTACATCAGTTAATGAAATAATTTGATAAGTTTTTGTATCTGTTGGCTTTACATAAAATGAATAAGGATTTGTTGCGATATTATTTATTGTATTAATTACAAAACCATCAGTATATTTCATGTTCCAGTTTTTGTTTCCTTCAAATGCAAAAGTTAACAATGCACTGTCACCATTACAGATTGTTTTGTCGCCTGTTAAATTTACTTTAGGTTCAGGGAAAATAGTAACTTTTAAATTAAAATCAGCCCCTACACAAGTACCATATTTGGGCGTGATTACATAATTTACCTCTGTATTTGAAGCATTTGCATTTAACAAACCTTCTTTAATTAAAGTAGTTGAACCTGAACTTGTACTTGTAGTGATTCCTGTAACTGAAGCTCTATTCCAAGTTACAGATGCTTTGTTAATATTTACCAAGGTTTGATAATTTAAAACACTTCCTGAACAAATACTATCAGTTGATTTACTAATTACCTGTGGACGAGGAACTAAGCTCACTACATATTGAGCTGGAGTGCCGGCACACGATTTTATACTTGAAGTTGTGGTTAAATTATAAACCACATTCACCTCAGATGTTATATAAGGATTGATATTTAATGTTTCAGCAATTGAATTTGAAGTTCCTGAATTTGCAGACTCTTGAATTTGAGCATTTACATTTCTAACCCAAGCAACTTTAGCTGAGCCAATATTTGTTGTTAAATTCTTTAAAATTGGTGTACCCGTACAAAGTGTATCAGTTAATTTACCAGTAAATGCTGGTCGGGCAATAACAGTAACTCTTACAGTTTTAGGACTACCATTACATGAATTTAAAGTTGGGGTAATTGAATAATCAACTGTTCCTTCAATCAATGAAACATTATTCAATAATTGAGAAATAGTATTTCCGTTTCCACTTGTTGCACCAGTTACATTAGTCATAAGTGGATTGGTCCAAGCAAAAGTAGTTCCACTAAATGAAGATGTTAAAGGAATATTGGTACTTGTACTTGAACAAATAGTGTCATTTTTAGCATTTACATCTGGTGAAGGATTAATGGTAAATGTGAATGATTTATCAGTACCTACACATGAATTTGCAGTTGGTAACACTTTAATATTAGCTACAATTGGAGCATTTGAAATATTGATTGCTGTAAATGAAGAAATATTTCCATTTCCGGTATTCGAAATACCTATGGTAGGTTGGTCGTTTGTCCAACTAAAAGTAGTTCCCAAAACATTACTTGCAAAATTCACTAAACTTGATTTAGCATTGTTACAAATAGTTTGATTTGCTGGTTGGATTACATCAGGGGTTGGATTAATATATATTTTAAATGATTTAGATTGCCCAACACAACCACCATGTGCATAAGGTGTAACGGTGATTACTGAAGAATCTTTTTTGAATCCATTGTTTAAGGCTATAAATGAATTAATATCACCAGTTCCATTTGCTAAACTTAAACCTGAATTAATATTTGAATTAGTCCATTTGTATGTATTTACAGTATCAATAACTGAACTTGTAAATACTACATTATTAGTATTGGCTTTATTACACAACGTTTGATTTACAGGTTGTGTTAAAACTGGTGTTGGGTTTACTGTAATTTTGAAAGATTTTGGCAAACCTTCACATCCTCCGAAAGCGTAAGGAGTTACTGAAATAGTTGCAAATGTTTGAGAGTTAGTATTATTTACAACATTAAATGAATTAATACTTCCACTTCCCGAAGCACTTAAACCAATAGAAGTGTTAGTATTTGTCCATTTATAACTATTAATAGTATCAACAACCGAACTTGAAAAATTAGTACTTGTAGTTGTTGCACCATTACAAATCTGATAATCAGAAGGAACAGAAATAACTGGTGTTGGATTAATAGTGATTGTATATGCTTTTGGCGTTCCAGCACAAGCGCCAAAAGCAGTTGGAGTAACAGTTATTATTGATTTTAATTGCGTATTTCCTGTATTAGTTGCTATAAAACTTGCAATATTTCCAACACCTGATGTTGAATTTAAACCTGTGTTTGTATTATCGTTTGTCCAACTGTAAGTAGTAATTGTATCAGTTACCGAACTAGTAAACGAAGTAGCTAATGTTGAAGCTCCGTTACATATTGGGAAACTTGAAGGAATAGTTACTATTGGTGTTGGATTGACAGTAATTTTAAATGCTTTAGAAACGCCATCACAAGTTGACGCTGTTGGTTTTACAGAAATTGTAGCTATTAATTGTTTATTTGTAGAATTTGTAGCTACAAAACTCGCAATACTTCCATTACCTGATGCTCCTAGCCCTATTGTTGTATTGTCATTTGTCCATGTATAAATACTACCTTTAACATTTGAATTAAATGTTTTTGCAAGAACTGATGCATTGTTACAAATTACTGTATCTGTTGGTTGAGTTAAAATTGGTGTTGGGTTTACTGATATTTTGAATGTTTTTGAAACACCATCACAAGTTGAAGCTGTTGGTTTTACAGTAATGTTTGCAACAGTTTGTGTACTTCCTGAATTGGTTCCGGTGAAACTTGCAATATTTCCATTCCCTGATACTCCTAAACCTATGGATGAATTGTCATTTGTCCAAGCAAAAGTACTACCTGTAACATTTGAATTAAATGTTTTTGAAAAAACTGATGCATTGTTACAAATTACTGTATCTGTTGGTTGCGTTAAAATTGGTGTTGGATTAACTATAATTTTAAATGATTTAGAAACACCTTCACAAGTTAATGCTGTTGGTTTTACAGTAATGTTTGCAACAGTTTGCGTACTTCCTGAATTGGTTGCGGTGAAACTCGCAATACTTCCATTACCTGTTGCTCCTAAACCTATGGATGTATTGTCATTTATCCAAGTATAAGTACTACCTATAACATTTGAATTAAATGTTTTTGCAAGAACTGATGCATTGTTACAAATTACCGTATCTGTTGGTTGCGTTATAAATGGTGTTGGGTTTACAGTAATTGTAAACGATTTAGCTGTACCCGGACAACCATTTGCAGTTGGTGTAACCGAAATTGTAGAAACAACTGGAGCTGATGTAGTATTTACAACTTTAAATGAAGCAATATTGTCAGTAGTGCCATTCGCAGCTAAACCTATTGATGTCAGTGAATTTGTCCAGGCATAAGAAACTGTACCTGTTGCAACAGTTGAAAACGTAACCTTTGTAGTATTATCATTATTACAAAGAACTTGATTCTGAGGCTGTGTAAGCACAGGATTCAATGGCTGAGTAATTACAATAGTATCACTATAAATACAATCTTCTGGACTAAAATATATATCATCTATTGCAAAATCATTGTATGCTGCATTTGGAACATTATCTTCAATAGAAATAGTGATATTGGTATTACTTCCCGAATTCCATGTTGCATAAATTTGATTCCATTGTCTAGCTTTTGGATCTGGGTCTTGCGGAACAGTTATTAAACCTCCAATATTAGTTCCATTTATATCAAAGTTTAACACCGGTGAAATACTTCCAGCTGGACTCACATTTCGTACCCATGCTGAAAACACATAATTGGTATTTGGTGTAACTGTGATATTTTGTTGCCATACTTTTACCCCTACCACATTATTACCATCAATAAACATATATTTACCCGACCCTGTGGTATGGTCATTAAATTGAGCGGCCCAACCACTATTGGCACTACCTATATTAACAATATCATATAAACCTCCTCCACTCGGGAAACTTCCAGGAGTATATGTATAACCTGTTATAAAACCAATATTCCCCGATTCAAAATCGCCATTTGCAATTAAATTTTGACCATATTTACCTGTTTTTAAAATATAAGTACCAGGTGTAGTTACAGTTATATTTTGCGTTAAAGCCCCTGTATTCCATTCGTAAAATTCATTCCCTGATGGGCCAACTAATGTTTGATTAATTGTTGCTCCTTCGCAATATAGTTTATCAGGACCTAAATTTGGTTTATTACAATCATCATCATAAATAGTGTAAACAGCATCAATTAAACCTAAACTACAACTTGCATTTGATATCGTTAAATCACCAGTTGCACCAGTAATTTTAAAACTCAAATATTCCGTTGACTCAGGAATTGCGTCATTTACAATATTCAAAGGTAAAGCAACGCCAGTATTTACTGTTCCATCATAAATCCCTGCAGGTATATTTACAGTTAATGAAGTAATGGTGTAATCAGTTCCACTAATCGCTGCTGCTGAAGTTAAACTCAATGTTACTGTTGATGAATTAGCAACATTTCCCTTAATTATTAAAACAGGTTTATTAGTAGGTGCAGATTCTAATGACGAATATGAACCATTAGCAAACGTAACTACAGTTGTATAATTATAATTAGCAATACTTGAAACTGTATCTATACAAGCATTACTTGTTGTAGATTTAATTAAAACCCTATATTGACTTCCAGAAGCTACAATTGCAGCACCTAATAAAGTTAATGAATCTGTATTTACACCTGAATATGAAGCTCCATTGCTCACATTTGAAAAACTTACTGCACCTGATGCTTTAACTTGCCACTGATAACTAACATTTACACCTGCATTTAAACCACTTACTTTTGCCCTAAAACCTACTTTAAGATTAAAAGCCCCACACAATGATATACTTTTTGGTGCTGTAACTGTAATAAAACGCTGTTTTATATTAATTGTCATTGAGTCTTTTACAGATGCACAGCCACTAATATTTGAAATTGTTGAGAGTAAAACCTCAGCCTTACCATTTATTTTTTCAGTATTAGTAAAATTATAAGTTGTATTTAAAGAAGTATTTGAACCAAATGTTCCACCAGTTTTTGAAGTCCAAAGTACAGTACCATCACCTGAAAATGCTCCTTTTAATGGTAAAGAGTTAATATAATCACAAAAAGTAGTATCATTTGCCGAACCAGTTAAAGGTGAAACTTTATTTGCATCAACTGTAAATGGATTTGGAACAAACGTTGCAGTGGTTGAAATTTTTTCTGCATACCACCAAGTATTTATTGTATTGTCATTTCCGTAATTAGAGTTTGACCATTGATGACATGCACCTGTACAACCTGTACTATTTGAAACTCCGTTGGTTATATTAACATCATCCCAAAACATTTCAATTGGTTTAGAAGTAGTTGGACGAACAGAAGTAACCATTAATCCTAAATCATTTAATTCAGCATCAAATACAGGAAAATGTGTGATACCATTTTTATAATCAACTTGTATATTAAAAGTTTTACTTGGGTCAAATTTTCCTCCCAAACCATCAAATCCATTCCATGCCAATTTATTTAAACCTGCAACTAAATTATATGTTAATACTAAATCAGTTGTACCACTTTGATAACCAGCAACTCCATTTAAATCAAAAGTTACAAGTGCTTCCCCTTTTTTATCAACATCCATATTCAGTGTGTAGTTGCCAGGACAACCTGTTACAGTAATTACAGGATTATTAAGTTTTCCGAAAGTACCCGTTGGAAAACAATTAATATCTGGATCATTTAAAAATATTTGATACTCAGAGGGGTATAATGAAATTCCTTTAGAGAAAGTACCTTGAATAGATTTTCTATCAGTTGCCGGATTTCCAGTATTTTGTGCACCATAAGAATTTGCACAAACTGTAAATAAGAAAGGTTTCATTCCATTCAAATCTAACCTAGTAACTATTTGGTCATTTGTATAAATAAAAAATGCTCCTTCAAACCTAGCTGTTGATGCATTTGTTGAAAATAACCATGCATATGACCACAATCTTCCTTTAATTACAACATTATAAGCATTTGTTATTGTAATATCAAAAAGAGTAATTCTTTGAGCAGTTGTACTAGGATTAGTAACATCAAATTCAATATAATAATCACCTGTTTGCGTTGGAGTAAAAGTCATAGCATTATAACCGCTCGCCCCAACAATTTGCGATGGTCCCGCAATTGCTTGTGCATGACTTGCAATATAACCAGCACCAGTAGTCGGCACAGTTTGAGCTGGAACAACAATACTTCCATCAGGAGCTTTTATTCTAAAACTTATTACTGCATTAGCATCTTTTGCCAAACCAAAAAAAACTTTTTCTCCAATATTACAAATTCTAAAATTCAAACGAAGATTATTTGGGCAATTATACCTTGCAAATGCAGTCCCATAACCATTTAAATTGTAATCATAAAAAGCTATACAACCACTATCAGTTGCTAATGGTCTAATTTCTTTTGTTCCTTCAGCATGTACTTTATGGTTAGCAATCAAGAAAAAAAATAGAAATGATAAATAAATAATTACTGATGCAAAATTCTTATTTTTATACAAATTAATACATACAGGTTCAAGCTTACCAATCGTAGGGGATTTTTCCATAGCTTTATGTGGGGGATTTAAAACCTAACAAATATATTCAATTTTTTCATTATATATTTATATTTTACACAAATGTATAATTTAAAATAGAACTTATTTTATACTAAATAGTACTATAACTACAATATTAAAAAGGTTTAATTTTATGTATATATTATTTAAAATATTTACTCTTAAAGCATAAATATTGCAAAATTCATATTTTTAGCAAATGTATTTTAATCATTTAAACAGTAATCAAAGCATATAAATCAAGATTTTTTTAACAAAACCTTTCAACTTTCTCTTATTAAAGAAAATATTAAAATTTGGTTTTTGTACTTTTGTAAAATATTCAAAGAGAAAAAAAATGAATAAATATATTGAAGAAATTAAAGTGGAAATAGAACCACTTCGTCAATCAATAGTAAACCATCCTGTATATGCCGAAATTAAAACAATAGAGGATTTAAACATATTTATGGAGTACCACATTTTTGCGGTATGGGATTTTATGTCACTTTTAAAATCATTACAAAACTCCCTAACTTGTACATCAGTTCCTTGGTTTCCTGTAGGTTCGGCAGATACTCGTTATTTAATAAATGAAATTGTAGTTGGAGAAGAATCAGATGTTGACCAAAATGGAAAAAGAACAAGTCATTTTGAATTGTACCTTGATGCAATGAATCAATCAGGAGCAAATACAAGTCAAATAAATACTTTTATAGATTTGCTTAAAAACAAACAATCTGTTAATGAAGCTTTAGTTGCAACTCAAACCCCATCATCGGTTCAATCATTTGTAAATAATACATTTGACATTATAAATAGCAAAAAAGATTATTTGCAAGCAGCCATTTTTACTTTTGGAAGAGAAGATTTAATTCCAAACATGTTTATTGCAATTGTAAACGACTTATGTGCACGTTTCCCTAACAATATATCAATATTTAAATATTACTTAGAACGACATATTGAAGTAGATGGAGACCACCACAGTCATTTAGCATTACAAATGATTGCTAATTTATGTGGAGATGATGCCAATAAATGGCTTGAAGCTAAAAATTCAAGTATCATTTCATTAAAAAATAGAATTATTCTATGGGATGGAGCTTTAGAAACAATTAGATTAAAAAACAAAAATTAAGTAAATTTAATTACCTTATATTTAGCAACTTGTGTAAATGTTTATCAAATAAAAAATAAATATGCTCAGTTTCAAATCTATTTAAATGGTAATTTGTTATTATATTGCATCCGATTAATAAGATAATGACTGTACTTCCTTATAAAGACCTAGAACTCAGCAAAAAAGAACAAGTTGCAAAAATGTTTGATAACATTTCGCACAAATATGATTTCTTAAATCATTTCTTGAGTGCTGGTATTGATATTTTATGGCGCAAAAAAGCCATTAAATTACTTAAACCTTATAATCCCAAATTCATACTTGATATCGCTACAGGAACAGGTGATTTTGCTATCGAATCTTTAGCCCTAAATCCCGACAAAGTTATTGGAGTTGATATTTCAGAAGGAATGCTTAGTTTTGGAAGAGAAAAATTAACAAAACTTGGATTAAACGATAAAATTGAATTAAGAAGTGGCGATTCAGAAAATTTACCTTTTGAAGACAATAATTTTGACGCCATCATCGTTTCTTTTGGAGTGAGAAATTTTGAAAATCTTGAAAAAGGTTTAAAAAATATGTATAGAGTGTTAAAACCAGGTGGAGTTTTAGTGGTTTTAGAGTTTTCAAAACCAAGAAAGTTCCCGATGAAACAACTATACAATTTTTATTTCTCAAATATATTACCAATAATCGGGAAAATATTTTCTAAAGATAATACAGCTTATACATATTTACCTGAATCTGTGGAAGCTTTCCCAGATGGAGATAACTTTATAGAAATATTAAAAAAATGTCAATTTACGGATACAAAATGCAAACCTTTAACATTTGGAATAAGCTCAATCTATATGGGTTGCAAATAATTACTTTTATATTTTTTATAAGTATATTAAATTTTGCTAATGGTCAAGGTGCTAAAGTTAAAAACTTAGGTAACCACGACGACCAAGCTATACATTTTGGATTTTATTTAGCATTAAATAATAATACATTTACTGTTAAACAATCAGACTATTTTGTACAAAAAGTTGATTCTGTTAGATCAATAAGCTCTCCTTGGAATATGGGAGCAATGTTAGGATTTGTTGTTAACTTAAGAATATCAGATCATTGGGATTTAAGAGCTCTACCTGGAGTTAGCTTTACTGAACGTACACTAAATTACAAATTTAACAAAGCAGTAAGTGGTTTAGAAAGCTCTATAGATCAAAAATTTGAATATACTTATGTAGAATTACCTTTGGTTTTCAAATACAAATCTCAAAGAAGAGCAAACCATAGAATGTATATGCTTGCTGGTTGTAAAGCTTATATTGCTACAAATTCAAAAAAGAAAAACATTAAACCTGATCAGTTACGACTTCAAAATTTAGGTTTTGGTTTAGAGTATGGTGCAGGAATTGATATTTACAATCAAATGTTTAAACTTGCTCCAGAAATTCGATTCTCTCACGGAATTTCAAACATGCTACTACCTGACCAGTTTGTTTATAGTAAAAGTTTAGCTAGCCTTTTATTACATACGGTTACAATTAGCTTTAATTTTGAATAATTACAACTATGAATTCAAACATTTTCGTTGAGAAGCAAAACTATAGAAAATGGTGGGTTATACTTTTAATTATACTTGCAAACTCGGTTTACATTTATTTTTTATTCAAAATTGACTTTATTGGTGATTTAAAAAAAGAAAAGTTAGGTTTAGTTTTTTCTTGGAGTATTTTCATTTTAGTGAGTTTACTATTCTATTTTATAAAACTCGAAACCAAATATGACGAGAAAGGAATACATTACAAAATGACACCATTTCATTTTAAGTATAAATTTATTGCGTGGGAGGATATTCAAACTTATGAAATAAAAAAATACAATCCACTACTTGATTATGGTGGTTGGGGAATAAAGCAAAGTATGACGGGCAAAGGAATTGCATATAATATTGTAGGAAATTTAGGTTTATATTTAATTTTAAAGGATAACCAAAAAATATTAATTGGTACTCAAAAAGCTGAAGAATTAAAAAGTTTTCTAAAAACAAAAATCCACTAACTAATTAAACACTTTTTAGTATAAATTCTTTCCATTTGTGATTATCCCACATAAAAATGTGTTTAATTTTATGTGATGACAAATTGAAAATTTCAAAATTATAATTTTCAAAATCTATACATAATCCTGCGTTTAAATCTTTTATTATTTCACTCCAAATTTGACATTCATTTGCAATCATTGGAATTCCCAAAGATAAACACTCGAAAACTTTAGTTGGAATTCGATTTTCTGTAGATTTATTTGATTTGTAAGGCAACAATACTGCATGTGATTGTAACATTGAGTTTATTATTTCACTATGTGCAACTAACTTATCAAATCCAATCCAATGTATAAATTTGAAGTTAGCATATTTTTTAAGTAAATAGTTTCTATATTTCTCATCAGCACAATAACCAATAATAGTTAATTTACTAGTCTGACCTTTTTGATTTAAATGCTGAACAAATAGAATGGCATTTTCAACGCCATAATGAAAAGCTATTGTACCAGCATAAACAAAATGATTTCGATTTTCTTCTTTAAACTCCCAGATTGGATAATTTTTATCATTTAAAAATAAGTTTTGAAAAATTTGATAGTCTTTCCCTTTTAATAAATAACTTAATTCTTGCTCATAACATTTTTCAGCTAAAACAATTTTATCTACAAATTTTACTGCAATCAACTCCTTCACTTTAACATATTCAGAAATAATTCGCTTTACAAATACATTAAATGCGTTGGTATATATAATGTTATAAAAATAATTCTCTTGAATATCATAAATAAATTTTACTTTCCTAAACAATTTATAAATCAGAACAGGGAATAGTAATTCGTGTGTACAAACTACAATCAAATCAGGATTTAACTTAAAACATAAAGTTAAAAATCTTAATCCTGCAAAAAAACGATTTAAAGAAAAACGATTACCCTCATTAATAAAATGAAAATTTACTTTAGACTCGTGAAAAAAATCAGTTTTAAATCCTGCAACATGTACCTCATAACCTTCAGATAATAAAGGTGCTGCCATTTTTGCATACATTCTTGTATCATTACAAGGTTTTAAAACTGAAGCAAATAATATTTTTTTAACCATTATAAATTAACATTATTTGCTTCAAATAATAAAACATAAAATATTATTAATCAATATTATACCTAAATCCTACACCACCAGTTGGCGACATATAACCTGTATAATGAAACAATTCACCATAAATACCTAAATCAACAAAAGCTGTAAAAGGCAAATCGCTAAATTTATACTCTGCTCCAACCATCACATTTATCCCTAAATCGGTATAAGTTTCATCTCTCCAATAATACCAACCATTTCTATCCCAATAACCATATTTGTATGAATTCAATAATACCAATGCACCAACTCCAAAATATATTGATAATTCTTTGATTTGACTTGTTTGTTTTTGACCAGTAAAATTGATACTAAATGCTGTTGAAGAGTTATATTTCATGGTTCCCCAATCTATTCTTTCACCATTATAATTTTTATAATACTTATTAAATCTCTTATTGTACCAACCATAATCATAACCTGAGTAATTATATGGCATAACTCCAATAACAAATTCAACAGCACCTTTTCCAAAATATTTTTTAGCAGATAAACCTGTTGGGTAACCAAGTCTTATACCAATACCTAGTCCGTTATTACTTGAACCATTTGATGAAGAACTATTTTCAGATTTCCTTTTTGATTTTTTAGATGATGAATTTGAATTATCATCATTAGATTTTGAGTTATTATTTGAAGAACTCGAAGAAGATTCCTTCTTTTCATTAATTACAGAAGTTGAAACATAGCCTTTTTTGCCATTGTAATCCACTTTAACCCATTTGTCGTTTGTTCTTTCAATAATTTTCAAACTTGCACCTTTTGGGATTACTTGTACAATCGATGCATCTGTGCCAGGTGCTGAACGTAAATTTGCAACTTGACTAACTGTTTGTGCATTCACAATCTGAATAAAAACAGAAAGCAATACGGTCAATAAAATTTTAGTTATATTTTTTTTCATTTTTTTTTTTTTGGAGGGGATTTTAATCAATTCAAATATAAATATAGATTAGTATAATTGCAATTTTCTAAGATTAAAACTCAAATTTTAATGGATCTGGATAGATAAATTGATAATTTAGGCTAGAAATTAATTTATCAACATTAATTATTTTACCTGTTAAAGTTGTTGAAATTTCATCTTTAAACTTTGGCAATGCTTTATTTAACTTACCACAAACCGATGTATAATATTCATTTTTTGAAGGATGCATTGGTGCACAAACATTAAAAACACCAACTAGTTCCTGAAAAATAACTTCATAAACAACTTGTATAGAATCAGTTAAATGTATCAGATTAACTGCATTATTTCCATCTTGTACATCTAATTTCCCTGCAAAAAATTTACTCAAATCTCTATCCGGACCAGTCAAACCACCATAACGTAACACAGTTGATTTTCTATTTGATCTCAAAACTACATTTTCAGCATCAATAATATATTGATTACCTCTAGGTGTTACATTTTCATCAATAATTCCCTCATTTTCAGCATACACAGATGTAGAACTTATAAAAATAATATGCGTTTCTGAATTAGTTTTTGAAATTATTGAATCAATTAAATGAGCATAATTTTCCTTAATTTTTGAAGGAGGAATGTTTATAACTAAAGTATTAGCCTTAAATAAGTTATTAGGAAAATTCTCATTGTTAAACAAATAAGCTTCTATACCTGCATTTTCTAAAAGTGACAATTTTTCTTGTTGCGTTGTTGAACCTTTTACCGAAAATCCTTTATTTATCAACAACTTAGCCAATGGAAATCCTAACCAACCACAACCAATAACACTAACTACTTTCATGAATCTCGTTTTTTCATTATTGGTTTGAAAGGCACTTTTTTAGGAGCTTCTTCTTGCTTAACTTCTTCAATTTGTGGAGTGTCTTCTGCTTTTGTTTCTAAAGTTTCAGTTTCAACTCGTTTTTTTATTTCAGGTTTGAAAGGCACTTTTTTCGGTGCTTCTTCTTGCTTAACTTCTTCTATTTGTGGAGTTTCTTCTGTTTTTACATCAGAAGTTTCAAATTCAACTTTTTTCTTAAATACAGGTTTGAATGGCACTTTTTTAGGTGCTTCTTCTGATTTAACTTCTTCTATTTGTGGCGTTTCCTCTGTTCTTACATCAGAAGTTTCAGATTCAGCTTTTTTCTTGAATACTGGTTTGAATGGCACTTTTTTAGGTGCTTCTTCTGATTTAACTTCTTCTATTTGAGGAGTTTCTTCTGCTTTTGTTTCTGTAGTTTCAGATTCAACTTTTTTCTTAAATACAGGTTTGAATGGCACTTTTTTAGGTGCTTCTTCTGATTTAACTTCTTCTATTTGATGAGTTTCTTCAATTTTAAGTTCTGTAGTTTCAGATTCAACTTTTTTCTTGAATACAGGTTTGAATCCTGGCTTTTTAGGAGCTTCCTCCCTTACTTGCGTTTCTGTGATTGGTTTAATTTCAACAACAGGTTCAACCCTTGGTGTTACTTTAATAGTTGGCTTAGCAACAACTTCTTTTATAGGTTTTTCTGGTTTTACGTAAGGTAATTGATAGGTGCGACGAATATCATTTAATAAAAATAGTTTTTGTTGTGTAAAACTTTTAGGATGCATTTCCTCAAAAATATCACTCAGTTTTTTCCATAAATCATAATTGCCAGCTTTAAATTTAGTGGCATCTATCAATTTAGAAATACAATATTCGTCAAATGTCATAATTACAAAACTATTATTATTCAAAAGTAATAATTTAGTAGGCTTTTTTTAGGTATTATTTTATTTTTTTCAATGTTTTATACCTCAACATATAATTTAATAGGCGATTATTTGTTAAATTAACAACAAATTCAAAAACGAGTTAAAACAAATTCATTTATTTATGATTTATGTCATTGTTACAGAAATATAAATAGACGAATTTCGATAAAAATAAAACATCCATGGCAACTCAAGAAAATAAACCATTAAATCAAATTGTTGATGAAAATTATGTAAATGCTTATGTATTGCATTATTTTGGTATTTCTTTTTACGAATATTCAGATAAAACTTTAGAGCAAGTTTGCCAAGAAAAAGGTTTAAAACTACAAAATGTACTTGCAAAATTGGAGCAAGCTGCTAATAATAAGTTTGTTGACTCAAATGAACTATTAGAGTATTCTGTTGAAGTTGTTGTTGCATATTTAAAACACATGCACCACATTTTTGTAACTGATAAATTGACTTATTTATCGAAATTGATTATCAATTTAGTTGAAAACTCTCCAATTATTAGCGACTTAAAATTTGTATTTCCTCTTTTTGTTCAAGATTTTATTGAACATTTACACGAGGAAGAAGATACATTTTTCAACTATATTTTATTGTTAAATAAAACAGTAAATGCAGGTGTTGTAAACAATGTTGTTGAAATACAAAAAGCAATGGCAGCTCAATCGCTACAGCATTTTGCATTGCATCATCATCAACACGACGATGTGATGAAAGGTATTCGTCAAATTACTGAAAATTACGCTATTACACCAGAATTGAGTGTACATTTAAAAGTAATTTTTGAGGAATTAAAGAAATTTGAATCTGACTTAATATTACACGCTAAAATAGAAAATGAAATTCTTTTCCCGAAAGCTTTGGTTTTAGAGCGTGAAGTAAAAGATAAAATAAGTAAATTAGCAGTTCTGAATTAGTTGAGAGTTTTCTGTAATCAGTTTTCAGTAATCAGTATTATTTATAAAGTCTAAAATCTTAAGTCTTAAGTCTTGAGTCTTAAGTCTTAAGTCTTGAGTCTTAAGTCTAAATTAAAACATGGGTAGAATAATGGCATTTGATTACGGTAACAAACGCATAGGTATTGCAGTTACCGATACTTTACAAATTATAGCATCGCCATTAGATACCATTCATCCAAAAGATATTTTTGCATTTATAGATAAATACCTTGTAAATGAACAGGTTGAGGCATTTGTGCTCGGAATGCCTGTTCATTTAGATGGTAACCCAACCGACTCAACTTCGCATGTTGTTGGTTTTTCTCGTCAGCTTTATAAAAAATACCCAACCATACCTATTCACTTAGTTGATGAACGTTTTACTTCACGTATGGCTTTGCAAAGTATGATTGCAAGTGGGGTTTCCAAAAAAGACAGAGCCACCAAAGGTAATATTGATAAAGTTTCGGCAACTATTATTTTACAATCTTACATGGAACAAAAATCTAATGGATTTTAGGAGTTAAGAGTTTAGCATTAAGAGTTTTGGTAAAATAAATGGATTTGTATAAAATAGAAAATATAGAAGAGCATTTAGCATTATTAAATACTAATTTTGAGTCGTTTATAGGAAAACCATTAATTATTCCTAATGCAAATGAATCATTACTCGAAGCTGTAAATAATGCCAATTTTGGATTACTTTCTCATGGAAATGAGCAAGACCCAATTTTTAATTTTGCGAATACAAAAGCTCTTACATTGTTTGATTATTCATTTAATGAATTTACCAAACTTCCTTCTCGTTTATCAGCACAAGCAGTAAGTCAAGAAGAAAGGAATGCTTTATTAAAACAAGCTCAACAATTTGGTTTTATAAAAGATTACAAAGGAATTAGAATTTCGTCAAAAGGTGTATTATTTGAAATTAATGATGTAATATTATGGAATGTAATTGATGCAAATAACAAATTTTGTGGTCAAGCTGCGTTCATAAACTCTTGGAAATATTGCTAGTTTCAACTTCAATATATTACCCTAATCCTATTCAAACTGCTATTTTTAGTTTGTTTTCTGCCTTCAACGACAATCCTCTTGATTTGAGTGAAGAAGAAAAAATAGTGCGTAATGCCCAAGCAAATACGCAGCATTTTGAAAAAATTTACGACATCTACTTCGAAAAAATATTCATTTACATACACCGCCGAGTGAAAGACGAAGAAATTGCAGATGACCTAACATCGCAAACTTTCTACAAAGCAATGTGTAAAATACATACTTTTAAATATGTTGGGTTTTCAATTTCATCATGGTTGTTTAAAATAGCAACCAATGAGTTAAACATGTTTTTCAGAAAAGAAAAAGATGCTGTACGTCATGTGAGTATTTTCTCTGATGGAGCCAACAATATTTTTGATTTTGAAGATGAAAACGAAGCCGACAAACACGAAAAATTAGAGGCATTATCGCAAGCAATAAAACAACTCAAAGCAGATGAAATTCAATTAATTGAATGGCGTTTTTTTGAGGAACGAAGTTTCAAAGAAATTGGTTATATCATTGAAATAAGTGAAGACAATGCCAAAGTTAGAACTTATAGAGTGCTACAAAAATTAAGAAACCTTTTAGCACATCTTAAATAAGTGCAGCCATGAAAAATGAAATAAAAACACATATCGACCCACAAGATCCAAGTATAGAATCTATCAGAAAGTACAAAAACTTTGATAGGTTAAATACGCCAATGGTTCGTGTTCATAGGTTTGAAGGTTTAAAAAGACTTTTCCAAAAAAACACCAGATTTAGAGTGTTGGCGCTTTTAGCTTGGTTGTTGTTTATTTGCTGGATTTTGGATGCGTTTTTGTAGAAACACAAATTTTCTATACTCATTTAAATATTATAAACACATTTTTTAATTTTAAAAGCATTACATCATTTGGAAAACATCCCTTTTTGCTTATTTTTGAAAGATTAATAGCAACACATTTAAATATTCTCTCGTGGAAAACTCAACTTCAACTCAAACTATTTTCGATAAATCAGAAGTATTAAATGATTATCGCATTGCTTGCGAAAGTAGGCATGCAAGTATTGTTGGTAGAAAAGAGGTATTTATGGGTAAAGCCAAATTCGGAATTTTTGGTGATGGCAAAGAGGTTCCTCAAATTGCCATGGCTAAACAGTTCAGAAATGGCGATTTTAGGTCGGGTTACTACAGAGACCAAACTTTTATGTTTGCCATTGGTGAACTAACTTTAGAACAATTTTTTGCACAATTGTATGCCCACGCAGACCTTGAACACGAACCTGCCACTGGTGGAAGATTAATGAATGTTCACTTTGCATCTCGTATTTTAAAACCTGATGGAAGCTGGAAACGTCAAGTTGACTTAAAAATGACCACCGCCGATATTTCGTGTACTGGTGCTCAAATGCCAAGATTGGTTGGTTTGGCTTATGCCTCTAAATTATACAGACAAAATCCTGCTTTACATCAATTTGCAGATTTCTCTAACAATGGAAATGAAGTTGCATTCGGAACTATTGGTAATGCTTCAACTGCTGAAGGTGTATTTTTTGAAGCTGTAAATGCTTCGGGTGTTTTACAAATTCCTATGGTAATTTCTATTTGGGACGATGGCTACGGAATTTCTGTACCCCAAGATTACCAAACTACAAAAGGCGACATTACCGAAATGCTTGAGGGTTTCAAAAGAAATACCGAAGAGACTGGTTGTGAGTTATATAAAGTTCGTGGTTGGGACTACCCTGCCCTATGCGAAGTATATGAAAAAGCTGTAAAACTTTGTAGAGAAGAGCATGTGCCAATTGTAATGCACGTTACAGAAATTACTCAACCTCAAGGACATTCATCATCAGGTTCGCATGAAAGATACAAATCAAAAGAGCGTCTGGATTGGGAAAAAGAATTTGATTGTAATAAAAAATTACACGAGTGGATTATTGAGCGTGGCATAGCTACCGAATCTGAATTACAAGAAATTGATAATCAATCAAGAGAGAAAGTTGTTGAGGCTAAAAACAAAGCTTGGTCGGCATTCAGAAACTGGGTTGACCGTGACCACCAAAAAGCTGTAAACTTACTTTCGCAAGCTGCACATATTACCGAAAATCACAAAATTGAAGAAATTAAAATTGATTTAGAAAAAACACTAAATCCAATTAGAATGGATTCAATGCGTGCAATGCGTAAAGCTTTAAGAGAATTACGTTTTGCTGAAAGTGAAATCAAAAACAAAATTTTAGACTGGATTGAAACTGAAAAACAAGAGTGTTATGAACGTTATAGTTCACATTTATATTCAGAATCAGACAATTCAGCATTAAAAGTTCAGGTTCGTCCGCCAGTTTATAATAGCAACTCCCCTATCATTGATGGTAGAGAAGTATTGCAAGCTTGTTTTGACGAAAACCTAACTCGTGACGAAAGAATTATTGCTTTTGGTGAAGATGTAGGAAATATTGGTGATGTAAACCAAGCTTTCCAAGGCTTACAACAAAAACATGGCGTACTTAGAGTTACTGATACAGGAATAAGAGAAACTACAATTATTGGTCAAGGAATTGGTACAGCATTGAGAGGTTTACGTCCTATAGCTGAAATCCAATATCTTGATTATCTGCTATATGCAATTCAAATTTTATCTGACGATTTAGCAACTTTACACTACCGTACCAAAGGTGGACAAAAAGCTCCTTTGATTATTCGTACTCGTGGCCACAGATTAGAAGGTGTTTGGCATTCAGGTTCGCCAATAAGTATGATTTTAGGTAGTATCAGAGGTATTTATGTGTTAGTTCCACGTAACATGACCCAAGCTTCGGGCATGTACAATACCATGCTTCGTTCTGATGATGCTGCTTTAATAATTGAATGTTTGAATGGCTACAGATTAAAAGAGAAACTTCCTGAAAACGTTGGTACATTTACAGTTCCTCTTGGTATTCCTGAAACGATTAATGAAGGTTCGGATGTAACGATAGTAACTTACGGAACTATGTGCCGCATTGTAATGGAAGCTGTTGAGCAACTTGCAAGTATTGGTATTTCGGTTGAAGTAGTTGATGTTCAAACACTTTTACCTTTTGATATTCACAGTAAAATTGTTGAATCAATCAAAAAAACAAACAGAGTTATATTTGCTGACGAAGATGTTCCTGGTGGAGGAACAGCCTACATGATGCAACAAGTGCTTGAAAAACAAAATGCATATCAATATCTTGATGCAGCTCCAAGAACTATTGCTGCAAAAGACCACAGACCTGCTTATTCAAGCGACGGAGATTATTATTCTAAACCAAATGCTGAAGATGTATTTGAAACAGTTTATGAAATGATGCACGAAGCCGACCCAAATCGTTTTCCTCAGTTGTATAGATAGAAATAAGATTAAAGACTTAAGATATAAGACTTAAGAAAAAAGCAAAACCTCAACAAATCAATGATTTATTGAGGTTTTGCTTTTAAAACAATTCAAATATTCAGATTATACTTTTTTAATTAATTTTCTCTACCATTTTAATTAGTAGATTCAAAACCAAATCACTCCGGATTCTTTTACTAAAATTCAGATATAAAGCATTTTACATCCTAGTTTATATAATCTGAATAATCAATTAATTTAAAAAAGTAAATAATTCATCTTTAAGATGAACCCTTTTTGCTCTTAAATTATTAAGTACGTCGTCGGTAGTAACCTCAGCACCAGTTTCAATTCTATGAATATCATTATTCACTTCATGATAATTGTCAAATATTTTTTTGAAGTGAGAATCTTGAATTTTCAATTCGTGAATTTTTTCCTTATGCTCAGGAAATTCGTGTAATAAATCGTGCTTTTCCATATCAATCTTTTTTAAATGTCTGATACAAAATTGCACAATCAAACGCAGCTATAAACTGACCTGTATTAGCTTTTTTGTAAATTGTAATCAGTACAGATTGGAGGGATTGGTCAGTTGAAATACAAAAATTAACATAATTTTTCTCCAAAAAAAATACCACACATTTCTGCGTGGTATTCTAAATAAATTTTCTGTTTCCAATTATTTCAAAATTGTCAACAATTTAGTGCTTGAATTATTTTCAACTGAAATTTTCACTAAATAGGTTCCATTAACTAGATTTGAAGTCGAAATTGTGGATTCTAAACCATTTAATTGTTGAGATTTCAACACATTTCCATTCATATCTAATATTGAAACAGAACCTGAACTAAGCTCCTGTAAACGAATATTTAACTTATCCGTAGCTGGATTTGGGTATAATGAAAATAAATTTGAATTAACATTATTTTCTAAACCTGTAAGTACAGGAGAGTTCTCAAAATATGAAATTTTACCAGAATACTCTCCAACAAATAAATCTTGGTCTCCATCACCATCAATATCAGCAAAAGTTGGAGTTGATAGCATAGTAAAATTTAAGCCGTCAAATGGATTATCAACTCCTGATTGTAATTCAAAATTAGCATTACTTGCATTTCCAGTATTTTTATAATATTTCAAACCTCCATAATAATCTCCTACTACTAAATCTTGGTCTCCATCTTGATCAAAATCTACAAAAACTGGAGCAATAACAAATCCAGCGTTTACTCCACTAAGTGGATGAGTATTAGTTTCAACTAAATTAGGATTACTTGCTGTTCCATTATTTTTATAAAAACTAAAACTTCCATCAGATAAACCCATAAACAAGTCTTTATCTCCATCGTTGTCGATATCTACAAATGCTGGATAATAACTAGTACTTGAATTGTTGACAGTCTCACCTATTGTAGAATTTGGAGTATTATCAAAATTAGGAATATTTACCGTTCCATTATTTGGGTAGTACATTAATGATCTATTTTCATCCATTTTCCCCGAAACTGAATTATATTCATAATGACTTCCAAATACATAAGCATCCTTATCACCATCGTTATCAATATCAACAAAAGTAGGAAATGTCAAACCAGCATCCAGTGTTGAAACAATATTACCTATATTCGTAAGTAATGGTGTGTTAGCTGTTCCTATATTTTGAAACAAAATTACTTTACCTGAACTTTCACCAACACAAGCATCTAAATCACCATCGCCATCTAAATCAGCAAATGATGGTGCCGATACCGATGTAAAATTTACTCCATCAAAAGGATTATCACTTCCAGTTTTTTGAACAAATGTAGGATTTTGAGCAAACACATTCCCAGTAAAAGATATTCCTAAACCTAACAATGCAATTTTTGTGGCTTGTTTTAAATCAAAACAACCAATTTGTTTTGCTGTAGTTGCTAGTTTATTTAATAATTTAATTTGTTTTGATTTACTCAAAGTGGAAAAAGTATCATCAATAAACATTTTATTAATCCTGAAAACCAATTTGTTATACATCATTTTCAAATATGCATAACCAAATGTGTGTATTTTTTTCTTCATACAAATAACTTTTTTTAATTATATTTTGTCTATAACGAAATCAACATTTTATTGTTAATATATTTCAAAGAAAATATTAAACTTTATTTTCATCTTTAATTGCCCAAAAACTTGCACTTGGTGTATGTAAAGCATCTTTATGCATAGGATTTAAATTATTTAAAATACCAGGACGAATTGAATTCGATACTATTTGAACATCATAAATTTCCTCTACGCTATTTAAATAACTAATACTACCAACCCTATTCCCTGTAGGCAAATGAACTATTTCAACACCACAATTAATTTCATTTTTAGTAATAGGTAAATCTCTAAATATAGATGAAGTTTTACGCATTTTAGATAAACCAATAAAAACGTAATCACCGCATTTTGCCATTCCTCTAACAAATCCATTCAAGTTAGTTATAACTTCATAAGTTTTGTTCTGAATATCCACTTTTATAAGTTCACCTGTTGCTGAAAGCAAACAATATAAATTATTATCAAACCAACGAGGCGAATGAGGCATTGATAATTTATCAACAACTATTTCATTGGTTTCAATATCCATAATAAGTCCATCAGTTTGAACACCATCTCTCCAACCTTTTGGAGTTGTTGTTTTGCCAAACATTGTAACATATTTTGGCATACCATTTACCATAGCCATACCATTTAGATGACAAAAATCTGCGGAAGAATATTCTTTAATAAAAGGTGGTTTCCACTGAGGAGTAAAACTATAATTATCATCAATGGTATCAATACTTGAAAATAAAGTATTTACAGCCCAAAGTTTACCATTTTTATCCCAATCAATATCATGAATATCTACAAAACCAGTATAGTAACTAGCTCTTGGTACCCAAAAAGAATCATAAAAGTTTGGTTTTGTTGGATAATTTACTGCCAAGCTTGGAGCATTTGACAATACTACTAATTCATTTTTGACAGCTATTGCCATTTTATTATCTTTTATCGCCATCCCCATAGCTCTCTCAAAATCTCTAGGTAGTTGACGCATAGAATTGTCACTATTTGCAGATAAAAAAATTACTTTCCCAGCTTGGTAAGTAGTAATTGCTAATGAAATATTAAGACTTTTTAACAATTCGGGAACATTGGGAGTATAAATACAACTAAATGCAGACTGAGTGTTTTGATTCATGAAAATTGATGCAATATATGGTAAATTAATATTTACACAATTTAAAAAGAATATTAGAAATTAAAGAAAATTATTAAATTAATACAGATTTGTAATAACTATTAAAATTAAAAACACGATCTTTATTTTCAATACATTGATACCTTAATTCAGTAGCGTATTCGGCAGTTTTTATTACATTTTCTTTTAAATTCCAATCGCCAAATTTATTTTGACCAATCTCATCTGGATTGATATAAATACAATTATTAATCCAATCATGTTTTAATAAACATGATGTAATTGAAGTTTGCCGGAGCCATTTGGACCTGCAATTACAATCAAAGTTGGTTTTTCAGCATTCAACTTATTTTTTGTATTTACTTAAAACCAATGTAATATTTTGAGTTAAAATTTGTTTAAATTTTAACTCTGCCAAATCCGCCCTACTTTTTACGTCAACGAGTACTTCTTTCATTAAAAAACTAAGTTGTTCGTCAGTTGGCTAATTACCTGACATTAAAACATAGTTAGAATTTTCCATACAATTCTTATTTACAAAAAGTTAACCAAAATTTTCATTAAAAAAAGCGACACCCTTTTTCAAGAATGTCGCTTTGAATTTATTATATATTTAATTAATTCTTAATGAACTAACTTTAAATTACTTGGAGTAAACTTAGTTAGGTTAATTCCTTTCACAGCAGCAGTATATTCCTCAATAGTTGGTGTTCTACCTAATACTGTTGAAAGAACTACAACAGGTGTAGAAGAAAGTAATGACTCTCCTTTTTTACCTTCAGCATCTTCAACTACACGTCCTTGGAATAAACGAGTTGAAGTAGCCATTACAGTATCTCCTTTTTCAGCTTTTTCTTGGTTACCCATACACAAGTTACAACCTGGACGCTCAAGGTATAACATGTTTTCGTAAGAGGTACGAGCAGCAGCTTTAGGCGCATTGTCGTCAAATTCGAAACCTGAATATTTTTGCAATACTTCCCAGTCGCCTTCTGCTTTTAATTCATCCACAATATTGTAAGTTGGTGGAGCAACTACAAGAGGTGCTTTAAACTCAACTTTGCCATTTTGCTCTTCGATGTTTTTCAACATTTGAGCAAGGATTTTCATATCGCCTTTGTGTACCATACACGAACCGATAAATCCTAAATCTACTTTTTTAGTACCACCATAGTATGATAATGGACGGATTGTATCGTGAGTGTAACGTTTTGATACGTCAGCATTATTAACATCTGGGTCAGCAATCATTGGCTCAGCAATTAAATCTAAGTCAACCTCAACCTCTGCGTAATATTTAGCATTTTCATCAGGTTTTAAAGCAGGTCTTGTACCAGTCTTAATTTCATTAATTCTAGCGTTTGCTTTATCAATTAAACCTTGTAATACTTTATTTCTGTTATCCATTCCTTTGTCAATCATTATTTGGATTCTGCTTTTCGCAATTTCCAATGATTCAATCAAAGTAGCATCTTCAGAAACACAGATTGAAGCTTTTGCTTTCATCTCTGCAGTCCAGTCAGTGAAAGTAAATGCTTGGTCAGCAGTTAAAGTACCAATATGTACTTCAATTACTCTACCTTGGAATACGTTTTCACCACCGAATTTTTTAAGCATTTGTGCTTGTGTAGCATGAACAACATCACGGAAGTCCATATACTCTTTCATTGCACCTTTGAAAGTAACTTTCACCGATTCCGGAATTGGCATTGAAGCTTCACCAGTAGCTAAAGCTAAAGCAACAGTTCCTGAGTCAGCACCAAAAGCAACACCTTTAGACATACGTGTGTGAGAGTCACCACCAATAATGATAGCCCAATCATCCACTGTAATATCGTTCAATACTTTATGAATAACGTCTGTCATTGAGTGATAAACGCCTTTTGGGTCACGAGCAGTGATCAAACCAAAATCATTCATAAATTTCATCAATTTAGGAATATTAGCTTGTGCTTTTTTATCCCAAACCGATGCAGTGTGACAACCAGATTGATAAGCACCATCAACAATTGGAGAAATAACTGTAGCAGCCATTGATTCCAATTCTTGGGCAGTCATTAAACCTGTAGTATCTTGAGAACCAACAATATTTACAGTTACACGAACATCAGATCCTGCATGTAAAGTTTTGTCAGAAATTGTACCTACTGCATTTCTGTTAAATATTTTCTCAACAGCTGTTAAGCCTTGACCTTCAACATGAATTTCTTTTGCTGGCGCATAAACCAAAGGAATTTTAATTCCTAAAAGTTTCGCTGCAAAAGTTTGTACTTTTTTACCAAATACGATAGCATAAGAACCACCCGCTTTGATAAACTCCATTTTTTGTGGAGTAAATGCTTTAGAAATGTCGATTAATTCTTTATCGCCATTGTAAAGCTTTTTAGTTTTAGTATTGATAGTTAACACTGTACCAGTTGCAACTGAATACGCTTGCTCAAGGATAACATCACCGTTTGCATCACGAAGAGGTTTTCCGTCAGCATCCAATTTTTTAACCCAGTTTTTAAGGTCGATACCAATACCACCAGTTACATCAACTGTAGTAAGGAAAATTGGAGAGATACCGTTTGTACCACCAACAATTGGGGCAAAGTTCACAAATGGTACATAAGGACTTGCTTGTTTACCAGCCCAAAGTGCCACGTTGTTCACACCTGACATTCTTGATGAACCAACACCCATTGTACCTTTTTCAGCAATTAACATTACTGATTTATCAGGATGCTGTGCTTTTAATGCTGTAATTTCCTCTTGAGCTTGTGCAGAAATCATACATTTTCCATGCAACTCACGATCTGAACGAGAGTGTGCTTGGTTACCTGGAGAAAGTAAATCTGTAGAAATATCACCTTCACCAGCAATGTAAGTTACTACTTTTATTTCTTCTGGAACATCAGGAAGTTTTGTAAAGAACTCCGCTTGTGCATAACTTTCAACTATTTCTTTTGCAACTGCGTTACCAGCTTCGAATGCAACTTTTATACGCTCTAAATCAGCATCGTATAAATATACTTGCGTTTTAAGCACTGCGGCAGCTTGTTTAGCAATTGCAGCATCATTACCTAAAGCAAGGTCTAACAACACTTCAATTGAAGGTCCACCTTTCATGTGAGATAATAATTCAAAAGCAAAAGCAGGAGTAATTTCTTTTACAACAGATTGTCCAAGAATGATTTCTTTTAAAAATTTGGCTTTAACACCAGCAGCACTCGTTGTACCAGGAATAGTGTTATAAATAAAAAACTTAAGAGAATCTTCTCTATATTCGTTATTTGTATCTTTAATTTGCGCAATGATTTCGCTAAGTAAATCTGCACCATCAATTGGCTTAGGGTGAAGACCTTGTTCTTTACGTTCTTCGATTTCTTTAAGGTAATCCTTATAAATGCTCATAGTAGAAGTCTTTACAATTTTAAAGGTTTATAAATAAATATAGAAGCTGATATGCTCACTTTGATTTCAACTCGCAATTTAATAAAAGAATTGATTTTTAATTTAATTTAATTTATAAAATTGCGAAATAAGGGAACAGAAAAGCCACATTTGATAATAATGTAATTTTAATAAGTTATTTGTATCCTTTTTTCTAATAAATCAAAGACAAAATCAAACTTAGTATAAATAACTACTTTTTAATTAAACCTTCTAATAATTTCTTTAATTCCTCAATTTGTATTTGTTGTGCTTCAATTTGTGCTTGTTGTTCTTGAATAGATTTAGTTAAAATTGGAATCAAAGATATATAATCTACTGAAAGAATTTTGTCTTTATCTTTACCTTCAGTAACTAAATTTGGCAATATTTGTTGAATTTCTTGGGCAATAAAACCTATTTCTTTTTTATTATAATCTGTATTTTCATTACTAAATTTTTTCTCATAACTCACAGGATTTAATTGTTTTATAACTCCAAGTGAATTTATTAAAGGAATAATATTTCTTTTTAATCTTTTATCAGAAGTTAATGCCACTCCAGCACTTCTTACTGAACCTGATGCATTTATATCTCCATTTTGAACATCCAAAGCATAGCTTGGTGTAGTTGTACCTAATCCTAACTGTCCATTTTCATCAATAATCATTCTAGGGCAACATCCGCCTTGATAAAAATAAAAATCTCCCCCTCCATTTGAATTTACATCAACTCCAGTTTCCCAAACTGCAGGACTGGGTTTACCTCCAACATAAACAAAACTTGCCCTATTATTTGTATTGTCGCTTCCTTCCACTCTTGCTGAACCAGTAAAGCGTGTATCACCTACCACATCTAACATATAAATTCCAGGCGTAGATGTATTTATTAAAACTTGATTTGAACTTACTAAACCAGTAGATGTAAGTTTTCCGCTTGTAATTACATCTGTAACACTTCCATTTCCCAACTGAATAGTATTACTTGTTGTAACCGTAGCTCCATAACCAATAGCAGTTGCATTAGTCAAGCCGCCTGTAAATACATCTGATTGATAACCAACAGTAGTATTATTTGTACCTATAACATTTGTACTCATTGCACTATGACCAACTGCTACATTATTAGCTCCAGTTTCATTGCTATACAAAGCATTTAAACCTAAGCCTACATTGTTTCCTCCTGTTGTATTAGTATATAATGATAAATAACCCATTGAAATATTGGAACCGCCTGTGGTATTTTCATGTAATGATTTATCTCCGATTGCAGTATTGTAGGTACCACTTGTGTTATGAAACAAACTTTGAAAACCAAGACCTGTATTTCCAACACCATCAGTATTATTCACCAATGATTGATAACCAAGCGAAGCATTTTCATAACCTGATGTGTTGGCATTTAAAGCATGATAACCAATAGCAGTGTTACTAGCTACAGAACTATTTCCTAAACCCAAAGTGAGTGTATTTGCAGAGATATCACTGCTAAAAACAGCATCTGTGCCATTTAAAGTTCCTGTTAAAGTACCTCCAGCAAGTGGTAAATAATCGGTACTTGCATCTAACACCTTCACCCAAGAACCATTATAAACATAAAATCCTGTTGTACCATCTGTTTGATATACCATTAAACCAGTGGCTGGTGATGAAATTGCAACTCTTTGAGCAGCGGTCATTCGTGGTGCTAAAAATCCAGAATTAGTTGACTTTACTTCTAACATTGCTGAAGCATCTGCGGCTGTGCCATCTGTATTGATACTTACGTTTTGAGCATTAGCACTTAAAATATAAATAGATAATGCTAAAATTGATGATAATTTTCTTAACATATAAATAATTATTCAATAATAATTTTTTGAGTAATTTTCTGATTTCCACCACTAAAAGAAATAAAATATATACCTGGTATGTTCATAATTTTAGGTAATTCAAAAATATTACTTCCAATTGTTAGTGATTTTTCTGTTTGATACAAAAGCAATCCAGTGGCATTAAAAATAGATATTTCATAATTATCTATTACTTCAACAAAGCTATTCACAAGTAATTGATTATTATTTAAATTAGAAATCCTAAAATATACTTGTTGATTTTCATTGGAACAATTACAAAAAATAGAATTATACACAGTCATTTTTTTATTTAAATCAAACTGTGTAAGTCTAAAATAATGATATTGATTAACTATATATTTATTAACATTAAACTCATAAAAATTTAAATTTTTTGAATTTTCAATTGCATTTACTGAATCCAACTTTTCAAATTGTATATTATTTTTACTCTTTTCTAAAACAAAATAATCATTATCAAATTCATCAGTTGTTGTCCACAGAAATTGTATTTTATCTTCAAAACATTTAGTTTTAAAGTACAATAAATGAACAGGTAATGGAGAGGAATTATCAACTAATGTCCACGATCGAGAAAATTGAGCTTTAGAAACAACAATATTTGAAACAATTTTAGTTGTCGTATTTACAGTTCCTGAAGGTGAAAAATCATTCCAACCATCTGAAGATGAAAACCTTTGAGCTTGTAAATTAGCAGGTGTAATATTATTACCAATTTGAGTTACTTCTGCATCAACATAAGTAAATGATAAAGTTACATCTGGTTTTGAAGTAAAATTTTGAGGATCAATAATCCAAAATCTATCAACAACTTTACTTGAATTATTTGACCCTAAACGGTTAACATCGGTAACATCACTTGGTAAATAGGTCGAATTGTCAAAATTTGCTCCAGGAATAGTTGAAAATAAAATATTACCATTTGTTCCAACACCTGCATCAGTAACAGAAACTGCGAGAGGAATTTTATTAGCTGAAGCATCAGTTAAAGGTACTGTATAAGAATTAGTTGAGGTTCCAATTCTCCACTTAACTTTATTATATTCTCCCTCAGAAACTATATTTCCACCAGTACCTAGTGTAGAAATAGCATTGCTAGCATTATTATCTATAACCAAATAAGCGGTTGTACTTAAACTACCTCCATTTATTCTAATAAACGCATTATTATTTAAATTTAATCTTCCTTGTGCAGCTACAATCAAAGAAAACAAATAAAAACAAATTAATATAAAAATACATTTAATTTTAATATAAATATATTTTATAATCATAGATGAATAAAATTTTAACAAACAAAGCTAACGATTATAAATAAAATTAGTTTTAATAAAAGATAGTATTTAAAAAAATCAGCAAAAAAACAACTGATTATTACACGATTAAAATACAAACTAAAATACCCAATAAAAATTCAGACATAAAATTTGATTATATAAAATAAAGCCGTATGTTTGCAGTCCCATTAGATGAATGGGCGAAATAATGGACTCGTAGCTTAATTGGATAGAGCACCTGATTACGGCTCAGGAGGTTAGGGGTTCGACTCCCTTCGAGTTCACATTTAATTAAAAAGCCTAAAATAATTTAACTTATTTTAGGCTTTTTTCATTTAAAGCTAAATTCAATCTTTATATGAAATCATTTTTACAAGTATATTACCAACAAATACTTTTTTTCATATTCATTTCATGTATTATTGTATTTCGAATTCAGATTGAAAAATACCAGTATATCACACCTGATTCAATTGAATACTTAACCGCAGCAAGAAATTTACTTCAAGGTAATGGAGCAAAATCAACTAGTGGCACTTTTTTCTCTTATTGGCCTCTCGCCTACCCAAGCTTAATCGCATTAACATCAAAAATAACCCACATTGAAGTTATTTGGGCATCGAAAATTCTAAACTTATTTCTACTAGGCATTTCAATTATTTTGATCAATATACTTTTCAACAAAAACACAAACCTTCCTGTATTCTATTTTGGAAGTTACTCATTATTAGAAATATATAGCCATACTTGGTCTGAATGCCTCTCAACTCCACTTTTATTATTATACATTTACACAATTATTCAAATTTCAAAAAATGGTAGTAATTGGATATTTACTTCTCTTTTAATTATCAGCTTATTTGGTTTAAACCTTACTCGATATTCCTCATTTATTTATTTAGTAATAAATTTATTTTTCACAATCTATTTTTGGAATAAAATTGATAATAAAACGAATAAACATTTCATTATTAGTACTACATTATCAACATTCCTAGTGTTAGCATACCTTACTTTTAACTATTTCCAAGTCGGACATCCAACAGGACACCCAAGAAGTGTAGTATTTCCTACTGAAGTAAATACTATCATTCAGAAATTCATATTTGAAACTAGTAACCTACTATTTATTGCTAAAAAAATAAACTTTCTAACCCTAATCGACTCAATACTTTTTATTATAATTAATGGAGTACAAGCAATTTTATGTTATTTAACTTTCAAAAACATTAAAATAAAAATTAATCAAAAACTTAAAATCATTTTAATTATAACATTTATATATTTTGGATTTGTATTTTTCACACATTTTATCATTCAAAAAGTAAGTTTTGATGATAGAATATTAGTCGGATTTTCTGCACCAATTTACTTTTACTTATTACACATCTGCGAAACACAATTAATAGAAAACAACAAAATTAAACTATTGAATTACATAAAAGTGTTTTTATTTTTCTCTGCGATATTCAATCTTCCTAAACAGTACTTGATAGATTTATTATTTTAAAAAACTTAAATCTATAAAAACAAAAAAGGTTACCTTTTTCAAGATAACCTTTAAATGTGGTGTCGAATGGAATCGAACCATCGACACAAGGATTTTCAGTCCTTTGCTCTACCAACTGAGCTACGACACCGTTTTGCAATTGTTTTACAAAGGTATGAAAATAATCTTTCAAAACAAGCTTTAAAGAGTATTTAAACACAAAAAAAGCGAAAAAAGATTACAAATAACCTCTTTTCGCTTCTATGTTATTCATTACTAGTATTTATCAACTATTGCAGAAATTTGATTAAATATTTCAGCAATTTCACCGATACCGTAAATTCCGCAAAATTTGTTTTGTTTTGCGTAATAATCAGCAACAGGTGCAGTTTTAGTATTGTATTCTTTTACTCTATTTCTGATTAATTCTTCATTTTGATCATCAGCTCTACCCGAAGTTTTACCTCTTTCTAATAAACGAGCTGTTAATTCTTCTTCATTCACTTCAAGGGCAATCATTCCTGAAATAGCTGAGTTATTTGATGTCAATAATACATCAAGTGCTTCTGCTTGTGGAACTGTACGAGGGAAACCATCAAAAATAAACCCTTTTGCATCAGGATTTGATTTCAATTTATTATCAATCATACCAATAACAACTTCGTCTGGTACTAATTGTCCATTATCCATTAATGATTTAGCCTTTAAACCAAGTTCAGTACCTGCTGCAATTTCAGCACGTAACAAATCACCTGTAGAAAGATGTACTAATTGGTATTTCTCAATAAGTAATTGACTTTGAGTACCTTTCCCTGCACCTGGAGGGCCAAACAATACTAAATTTAGCATATAAATTAGAAGATTAATTTCAACCCTCTAATTTACCTAACGTGAACGAATTAAAAAAGTAATTTTACCAGTAGTTTTAGGAGGAGCTACTCCATTATCAGTTTTATGAAAATTAGTATTCATAACTGCTAATCGGTATTTGTTTGCAATTGATGACGAAAGAGTTGATTCTAAAACTCTTGCATTTAAAATTTCACCTTTATCGTCAATGTCTAATTCTATAACAACTTTTCCAGTTTCTTTTGAATTATCATTAGGTTTGGGTGCATCATCCCAAGCCCAACCAGCCATATTCAAACTTGTTCCACCAGCACCACCATCACCTGTATAAGAACCTTTAGGGTCACCTTTTAATCCTGCATCACTTAAACCACCACCACTTCCATTTGTAATTGGTTTATTAGGATCATAAGTTCCTTTAGGATTGGTTGCAACTGATTGACTGTTATTGTTAGAAGTTGATTTTTTCTTTTCTTTCTTTTCTTTTTTTGGTTCTTCTTTTATGCTTGCCCCATCAGAATTTTCATTAGTAACAGCTTGTTGAGGTACATCTTCCTCTGGTTGTGCTTCTTCAGGTGTTTGTTCTTGTGGAACTGCATCACTTTGTGGTGAATTATGCATAATTCGGTCACCTTGAGCACCTTCATCACTAAATCCAAAACTAATTTCACCCATAGGTGGCACAGGAGGATTAGGTACTTTATATGCAAAAATAAACCATCCTATCAAAAGAAGTAAACCATGAACAAAAATCGATACGCCAAAACCTATCAAATTATTTTTTTTATCATCTTTTGAGTCAACAAACATATTATTGAGCGTTTGGTTGTGTAGCAATAGAAACTTTGGCTTTTAATGACGTTGCTATTGAAGCAACATTCACAAAATATTCTACAGGAACTGATTTATCAATATGTAAAACCACTGCATTATCAGCATTAGGACCTTTAGATAATAATGGTTCTAAATCTGCTTTTAAATTTTCTAAAGTAGTAGTTTTATCATTAATCATGTATTGCTTGTCAGCAGTGATAGTTACACTAATTTTTTGCTGTTGAATAGGTGCTTCTTTACTGTTAGGCAAACTTACAGGTAAACCTGAAGGAGTAATAAAATTTGAGGTTAACATAAAAAATATAAGCAAAAGGAATATTAAGTCTGTCATTGATGACATACTAAAACCTACTTCTACCTTATTTCTCGATTGAAACTGCATATTTATAACTATTTAGTTTCTTGTAACATATCTAAAAATTCAACAGTTGCATATTCCATTTTATGTACAATTTTAGAAACTCTAGCTACTAAATAATTATACATAATATAAGCAGGAATACCTACTATTAAACCAGCTGCTGTAGTTACCATTGCCTCATAAATACCTCCAGAAAGCATTTTAGGACTAACTGAACCCTCATTTTGAGCAATTGCAATAAATGCTGAAATCATACCAGTAACTGTACCTAAGAAACCTACCATTGGCGACCCTCCTGATACTGTTGCTAATGCAGCAAGGTTTTTCTCAAGTCTGTAAACTTCAATTTTACCAACATTTTCAATAGCAGCTTCTATATTTTTAATTGGGCTACCAATTCTTGAAATTCCTTTTTCAATAATACGAGCTACAGGCGTATGCGTTTGACTACAAAGCAATTGTGCAGCTTTAATATCACCTTCTTCAATGGCACTTCTAATTTTAGCCATAAAAGGAATTGGGTCTTGATCAGCTTTTTTATAAGTTAACAATCTTTCAACAAATATATAAATACCTACTAATGAAAGAATTAAAATTGGAATCATAAAAATTCCACCTGCCATTGCAAGGTCTATCAAGGTAACATTACCTCCATTTCCAGCGGCTTTAGCTGCTGCTTCAGCAGCTTCTGCTGGTACAGGTATTTGTAAAAACTGTGTTAGTAACATATTATTGTTTCAAAATCCAAATTGACTCACCAAATTTTTGTTTTAAACTAGCTAAATTTTCTTTAGCCGCATTATAATCTGTAAATGAAGTTACTGCTAAACGATAAAAATTAGCTTTATCTTTTGCTGGAATAATGATGGCTTTATCAGCACCAGCTTTATTAATTTTATTCAATGCCAATTTTGCAGCGTCTTCAGAAGCAAATCCACTAACGATAACGTAGAACAAAGGTTCTGTATTGTGTGTATTTTTTTCAACTTTTACAACTTCTTTAATTACCTCGTTTTCAATAACCTTAGGCTTTTCCTCTTCAAGCTTTTTAACTTCAGGTTTTTCAACTAAAGAACTTATTGCTTTTTCCTCATTATTTGATTCAATTTTTGCAGTTTCTGGCAATGGTTTCTTGGTCCATAAATGCGGATTTGGCAAATCGTTTGAATCAATTAACACATGGTTAGATGAAGTATAAAATGGGTTGAAAGTGCTAAGTGACGTATTTTCTTTATTAACATACATCAAAATAGTTGAGCTTAAACCTAACGTTAAGATTGCTGCTCCAATAATTGCGGCTCTCACACGGAACTTATTTGAAGTATTTTTAATAGTTGATGGATGAGGTACTCGCTTAGCATTTGGGAATGGCTTTAGCATTATCTCTGGCAAACCAAAACTATGAGATAAATAGTTTATCTTATTGTATGGTTCAAAAACTAATTGACGCTCTGCATTTAACGACAAAACACCTACTTCATCAAAATGAAAATATTTACTTTGTTTTAATTGTTTCCAAACATTTTCAACATACACATGAATTTGCATCATGGCATCTTCATTACTGATTCCTTCTTTTTGAATTAAAGAATTTACCAATAACCAATCATTTTGTTTTAACAATACATTAAACGCCACCCTTTTTGAAGGTGGCAAAAGTACTCCTTTTAAAGTATCAAATTCTGCATTTACATAATGACAAATGAAGCCACCAAAACCTGGTACCACCACAAAATCATTTTCAAACAACAGCGACTTTATATGTTTTTCAATCAGCATCAAAATTGATAAGTTAATCCCAACATCACATTTATTCCTCTTACAGGATAATACAAATAACGACTATACTTTTGAGAAAGCAAGTTATTAATCTCCAAAAATGATGAAAATTTATCTGAAAATCTATAATCTAGCTTTAAGTTTATATCAGAAATTGTTTTTAAATCCACAACTTGTTTATTTCTAGGCTCTAAAGTTTTGATTCCTTGCATAATTACCCAATCAAAATCTATATATATTTTTTTGTTTAATATAAATCCTGCATTTACATCAATTACATTTATTGGTTTAGCAAAAGGTGTTTTTATAGTGGCAGAATTATAGTTATTAAATTGATATTTAACACCTGCATACCATTTGTCAACAACATTGTATCTAAACTCAGTATTTAATTGAATATGTGTAGTTGAACCACTTTCAAACAATGGTTTAAACTTTGCTCTGTTTACTGAATCATTTACCCAAAAATAATAATTGGTATAATTTGCTATTTTAAAATCACCTGTAAATGTTAAATTTTTAATCACTTTTGCTCTTGCATTTGCAAAAAATGTAAACTTATTATTTGTATTGGCTAATGAAATTAAGTTGTTTACAAATGGATTTTCATTTACCAAAGTACGAACATTGTTTTTTTCAATGCCACCTTTAATACCTAATTCAGCAAAGAGTTTACCTTTTAAAAACTCTTTTGAAGCCGAAGCTAATGGGTATAAATGAAATACGTTAGCATTTTCAACAGTATCATTATCAAATGCCATATTAAAACCAGTTTTCACTTTAAAACCTGATACAAGTAATTGGTATTGAGGTCTTAATTGTAATAAGAAACGGTTTTGTGATAAGGTTCTGTAAGCACGATTACTGTATGAAAAATCTACATCACCAAGAATAAATCTGTTTGCATCCATATTGAATGATGAAACATGATTGACAGCTATTTCATTTTCAGTAGTCCAAGTATAAGCTGTTAAAAATCCATAAGATAATTTTGTATTGAACACATAATCAGACGAATTAGCTGGAGTTGTATTTAAAGAAGTTGTATAAAGTAAACTATTCCAAATTTGTGGATTAGATTCCTTGTTCAAATCTTCGTTTTCTCTAAATCCATAAAATTGCAAGCCTTTTCTGTTATAGCTTAATTCATTTGAATAAATGTATTTTTCCCAAATATGTTTTGTATTAAAGTTTAGATAATTATTTGAAAAACCTGATTTTCTGTCAGTTGTTGGTCCGTTTTTCCAAGACCAATGTCCAGCATTGATTGAATAAAAAAACTTCTCTCCTACTTTATCGCTCCAAGCTACATCAAAACGTGGACTTACATAATTTCCAAATCCTAAACGAACAAATCCTTTTTGATTTGAAGGTTTTTCAACCTCTTTTACACCCAAAATTTTGATTTTACTTTCAACATCAGGCACTTTTAGAGAATAATCATTAAAGTCATAAGATTGGGCTTCAAACTTTTCTTTTTTGATGTCAATATCAACTTTAGGATAAGTTCTATATGCTGGAGGAAGCACATTCTCTCTTTCTTTGGTAATCACAACTTGCTCATTTAAACCTTTAGAATTCGATTGATCTTCGTAAGGAGTTTGTTGTGCATTCACTATCTGAGTTACAAAACTCAAAAGCAAAATTTGTATTAAAATAAATCTTTTCATAATAATATTCTATTTTTCAAGTTTTGCATTTTCTTCCTGTAAAATCAAGTCTAATTTATCAGATGCTTGTTTTACATAAAACTGATTTTTAGAGTGTTGAATAATAGAATTCAATGTAGTTTTTGCTTGAAACAATTCGCCAAGTGCTTTGTAATTATCTGCAATCAATAAAAACGAACGCAACACCCAAGTATCGTAGGTTTTGAATTTTTCATCAATTTCAAATAATGTTTCAAGTGATTGTTTATAAACTCCTTTTTTAAACTGAATATCTCCCAATAAATATTGCGCTTCTGCACCGGTTGAATCTTTGGCAGTATTGGCTGAATTGATTAAAGCATCTTGAGCATTATCGTAATCAGCTTTTAAGTAAGGAATTTTTCCTAAATATAAATTTGCTTTATTTTGAATATACACAGGCGCTCCACCTTGTTGTACAATTGAATTTGCAAATGTCAATACAGTATCTAATTTATTTAATTCAAAATAACACTCCATTAAACCTTTTTGAGCATTGAATTGCTCTCTTTTTGAAGCTGCGTATCCATATAATGCTTTGTAATGGTCAATAGCTTCGTTGTATGATTTCATAGAAAACTCCATATCAGCAGCTCTCGATAAAGCTTTATTTCTGTATAAACCTCTATCAAATTCAATTACTTTTTGATATGCTTTTAATGCTTCTAATTTATCGTTTGTTCTATAATTTGATTCTCCAATAAAGAAAAATGCATCAGGTGTTTGCGGATGATTTGGGTAGGCTGCTGCAAAATCAGCAAAGGCTTTTATAGCTTGTGGATATTTCGATTTATCAAATAAATTTTCTGCATTACGGTATTCTAAATCAGCGAATTTGGTATTATCAGGATTAGCATTTTTCAATTTATTAGCTAATTCTGGATATTCTTCTTCTCTATTTAAATTAGTTAATGCACTGTGTAATGATTCTAAAATATCTGTTGGACTTTCAAAATACGCAGGAAAATGATTGATAATCTGCTTATAATCATCAACTGCTGGAGCATATTGTTTAAGATTTACATTTGAAATTGCTCTTCTTTTTAGTACTTCTGGCAAATAAACACTTCCAGGTTTTAAGTTTACAACTTTACTAAAACCTTCAATCGCCTGAGTATAATTCCCTTGTTCAAAATCAATAAATGCAGATTGGTACAATGCATCATCAAAATATGGATAGTTTACATATTTGGTAATTACACGATCAAAATTTTCTTTTGCTTCTTGGTATTTTCCACTCAAAGAAGCAACAAATCCTTTTTGGAAATAGATATAATCTAAATCATTTCTAGCCATTAAAGTTGCTCTTTCATACGTTGCAAAAGCATCACTGTAATGTTTGGTTACATAATAACAATCAGCCAAACGAATCATGGCATCACCATAACGTTCTGGTTCTAAGTCAGCATTGGTATTTTCAACATATTCTCTAAAATGCGTTAATGCTTTTTCGTATTTTTTTAAATTGAAATAAGCGTAACCAATTCCATAACGTGTTGGATAATAATATTTGTTTTTTTCTGCGTTTGGAACTTTAAATACATCAGCATATTTATCAATTGCTTCTTCGTATTTTTGCCCAATCGAATAAATTTCACCCGAAAAATAATAACAAGCTATTGAAATTTGACGGTCAATATTCTGATTTAGAGACTTTTTAAAATAAGCCAATGCTTCTGGATATTTATCATTATTATACAACTCCAAGCCTTTGTAATAAGTCACTTTTTGATAAGCAGTATTCATTCTTGGAGATTTATCTTTCTGAGTTTCCATAAATGAAATGGCTTCATTTAAGTTTTCAGAATGAAGGTATGCTTCAACAATCAAATCATTGCTTTCTGTAATTTTATTGCTTTTAGGAAAAGCTTTGTTAAATGTTTTGAAAAGTACAATTGCCTCTGAAAATTTCTCCAAATCAAATTTCACTTTGGCAGCACTAAAATAGGCATCTTCTTGCACCTTTCTGTCGAATGGCATTAAACCAGCTTGTTCTAAAGCTGCAAATGCAAATGGTTTGTTGTTTAACTTAACATAAGCCAAACCAAGGTAATAAGATGAATATTGACCAATTGTGTCATTCAAAGAATTTATTTTCTTAAAATATTCAATTGCATTTAAATTGTCGTTATTTCTGTAAAAACAATAGCCAATTCTGTAGTTAATATCCGAACGTAACTCTTTGTCAATCTTAGGAATATATTTTTTATACTGCACTAAAGCTTCCTTGTAGCGATTCTTTTTATAATAACCTTCTGCCAATAAAAGTGTCAACTCATCAGCCGATTTAATTTCAGGTTTATCTCTTAAAATACGCTCAACATAAGCAATTAAAGTATCATGCTTTTGTTGCTTATTGTACACGTTTGCAACCATGGCAGGCACAAGAGGCTCAAAAGCTTCGCTAGTTTCAGCTTTTTTCAAACATTTTAAGGCATCATCATAATCACCCAAACGGTAGTGAACATAACCTAAATAATAACTTGTAGCATAAGTATATTGATGCTCAGTATCATCAATGGCATCAAAATAGGGAGCTGCTTGTTCAAATTTCTTATCATTGAAATACGAATAACCTAACCTAAATTTATACTCAAGCATTTGAGCAGGATTTAAAGTTAAAGTGTCAACTTTAGTTAAATACTCAATCACTTTAGGAAATTCTTTTTTAGGTAAATAATAAGAAGCTAAATAAAAATTAGCTTGCGATGAAAATGGATGAAACTGATTATCAGTAGCAAACTTAGTAAGCAAGGGAATAGCATCAGGTTGATTTAAGATAAACGAACAATATGCTATGTAGTAATTTGCCTCAACAATTTCTAATGAATTAGTATTTGATTGAGAAATAAAACGTTCAAACTGAGTTCTTGCATCGGCATATACTTGCTTGTTCATCAATTCTTTTGCCTCCAAAAACACAGCTTGGTTGCTCAAAGGTAAAAAAGTATTTTGTGCTGAAGAAGTAATTGAACTAAGTACTACTAACAACAATATAATCAGATTTCTATACATATTTCTCGAATACATTTCAACAAAGATAATTTAAAAATAGAGATTTTAAAATCTAAACGAAGGTTTTGACTTTATATTATTCAATAAAAAAGTATCATTATACCTACAAAATGTTGAATAAAATTACTTAATAGACTTATAATCTATCATTTAAAATTTCTAAAATGATCAACAAAACAATTAAAATTTTAATTAAAATCTAATATTTATATAACAATCTCAAGAAAAAATTTCACAGAAACTGATATTGGAAAAATGATTGGATTGAATGAATTTGATAATAAAGGCAGAATAAAGTTCTTGTTGATATTAAACACTGCCCCATCCTAGATTGAGTAATGAAAAAAACCAGTAACAACCATAAACTCTTAACCCTTAACCCTTAACTCCCAACTATTCCACAATCACAAACTCAGTTCTTCTGTTCTTTTGGCGAGCTTCGTCGTTTTCGTTGGGTACTAGAGGTTTTGAACTTCCATAACCTACTGCTGATAAACGTTTAGCATCTATTAATTTAGAAACCAAATATTTAACAACTGCTTTTGCTCTATTTTCAGATAATAATTGATTGGCTTTTTCATCTCCTCTATCATCTGTATGCCCTGCAATTTGAATTTTCATGGCAGGATAATCAGTTAAAATTTTCACTAATCTATCCAACTCTTCCATTGATTCTGGTTTAATAACATCTTTTCCTGAATCAAAAAATATGTTATTCAATACAATTTTAGAACCTTTTTGTACAGACATCATTTTAACATCATTTTTGATTTCTTTATAACCACTATTGGCAGCTATTTCAATATTTTTTGATTGGAATAAATGTCCTTCTTTTTCAATAGTAATATTATAATTTACCCCTGAAGGTAAAGAAACCATGTATTTACCCGTTTTTGTATTTGATTTAAATTCTGCAACTACCTCACGAGTGGCATTATTTACAACTTTAATTTTTGCTTCTACTGGTTGACCAGAATTTTCAGATAGCACCTCCCCTTTTAACAACACTAAATCGGGTGCTTGTGCTTGAATTGGCATGGTAACCATATACAAATCTTGCTTTCCAAATCCTTTTTCTTTTTCTGATGAATAAAAACCAAATTTACCTTCGGCAGCCAAAGTAAAATAAATATCGTCGCCCACTGAGTTTACTGGGTAACCTAAATTTTCAGGTTTTGTCCAAGAACCACCTTGATAAACTGTTTTAAAAATATCATAACCGCCCATTGTACTGTGTCCTTTCGAACTGAAATACAATGTTTTACCATCATCATGTATAAAAGGAGATTCTTCGTCGTATTCTGTGTTAAAAGGTAATTTACGTGGTGCACTCCAGTTTCCTGTAATAGATTTTGTACACATTAAAATATCCTTTTGAGTACCTTGTTTACGCACAAAAAACAGCTTTTTCCCATCTGCACTCACACTCACTGATGATTCAAAAAACTCTGTATTAAATGGAACAGGCTTTGGAGTTGTCCATCTATCTCCATCTAAATCAGAGAAATAAATATCGCCACCATTAATATCTTTATAAATATACATTGTCTGTCCATCTTTCGACAAACCAATACATGCATCATGTCCGTCAGAGTTAAGCGACTTCATGTTTTGAGGTTCGTCCCAAGCTCCGCCCCTATTATTACATTTGTAAATATCTTCGAAAAATATACCATCTACTTCTAATTTTCCACCTTTTGAATCTGGTCTGCGACCAGTAAAATACATCACCTGAAAATCAGAAGTAATATGAGGATAATATTCAGGCAATTGCGTATTTACCCTATCACCTAGGTTAGTAATTTTATAATCAAGAGGTTTAGAAATATATAATTTAGCATTGTTACTTTCGTCAATTGCTTTGGTTACAACTTTCTTGTTGATATTGTTTGGGTCCGATTTTTTATAAAACTCTATTGCTTTGTCAAATTGAGAAACCACATGATATGCTCTACCAGTGTTTAAATACATTTCTAGACTTGGCTTAGGAGAATGCTTCAACGCTTTAAGCATATAACCTAAAGATTTTGTTTTGTAAGTTGAATGTAAATAAGCGATACCAAGTTTATATGCTACATCCGCATTATTGGTATCTTTGGCATAAATCTGCTCAAAAATTTCTACAGAAGCTGCATATTTTCCTTCGTCAAAAAACTTCAGACCTTTTTGATATAATTTATCATCAACTTGTGCTTGAGCAAATTGAGCAAAACAAACAAATAAAAACAAAACAGAAATATACTTTTTCATAAGGCATTGGGCTTGAAATTGTAATTACGCAAGGATTTGTAAAAAGTACAAATTTATTAAACAATAATTCAATTTAAGTCATAAAAAAAGCCTTGAACATTTTTATATTCAAGGCTTTTGTATATTCCACTGCGGATATGCTCAGTGAAAGTAGTTGCATATTTTATTGAAAATATTCTTTCATTTTAGAGAAGAAACCTTTGTCGCTTGAGTCAGGTTTTGGATGAAAATTAGGAGATTGTCTTAATTTTTCCAATAATTCTTTTTCTTCTTTTGTTAAGTTTTTAGGTGTCCAAATGTTTACATAAACTAATTGATCACCTTTACCATAACCGTTTATGTCTTTAATACCTTTGTCTCTTAAACGAAGTACTTTTCCACTTTGGGTTCCTGGTTCAACTTTAATTTTAACAGCTCCATCAACAGTTGGCACTTCAACTTGTGTACCTAAAGCTGCATCTGCAAAACTTATATATAAATCGTAAATTAAGTTTATGCCATCACGTTTCAATTCAGCGTGTTCATCTTCCTCAATTACAATTAATAAATCGCCAGCCATGCCACCACGAGGAGGAACATTTCCTTTGCCCGACATAGAAAGTTGCATTCCGTCAACTACACCAGCAGGTATTTTAACTGGAATTACTTCTTCTTCTAGCTGACGGCCATCACCATTACATGATTTACAAGCTTTTTCAACTACTTTACCATCACCATTACATGTTGGGCAAGTAGATGCAGAAACCATTTGACCAAGCATTGTGTTTACCACTCTTCTTACTTGACCAGTTCCGTTACAAGTTCCACAGTTTTTCACTGCAGTTCCATTTTCAGCACCAGTTCCGTTACATGGTTTACATGAAGTGTGACGCTTTACTTTTATTTTTTTCTCAACACCGTTCGCTATTTCGTCAAGTGTTAATTTAAGTTTTATTCTTAGGTTGGTACCTCTTTTAATTTGTTGACCGCCACCACGACTGCTACCAAATCCACCACCAAAAATATCACCAAAATGAGAGAAGATGTCATCCATGTTAGAGAAGCCACCTCCGCCACCTCCGCCACCCATGGCATCGTGACCAAATTGATCATATCTTTGTTTTTTCTCTGGAGTACTTAAAACATCGTAAGCTTCAGCTGCTTCTTTAAATTTTTCCTCAGCAGTTGCATCACCAGGATTTTTGTCAGGGTGATACTGAATTGCCATCTTACGATAAGCTTTCTTTATTTCATCGGCAGAAGCACCTCTGCTTACACCAAGAACTTCATAATAATCTCTTTTAGATGCCATTGTTATGCGCCTGTTACTACTTTTGCAAAACGAATTACTGTATCATTAAGGAAAAATCCTTTTTCAATTTCATCAATTACTTTACCTTTTAAATCTTCTGTTGGAGCAGGAATTTGGGTAATAGCTTCGTGTAATTCAACATCAAAAGCTTGCCCTTTTACTTCCATTGCTTTCAAACCTTTTGATTCTAAAGTTTTAGAAAATTTACTAAAAACTAAATGAACTCCTTCTTTATTAGCTTCTAAATCAGTAGATGTCTCTAATACTTTAATAGCTCTTTCGAAATCGTCAACTACAGGTAATAAACTAACAATTAAATCTTTAGCTGCATTATTGATTAATTCAATTCTTTCTTTCGCATTTCTACGTCTGAAATTATCAAACTCAGCTTGTAAGCGTAAGTGTTTATCTTTTAACTCTGCAATTTCAGCTTGAAGTTTTTCAGTTTCTGAAAGTTCAGCCGCAGTTTGCTCAACAACAGGAGTTTCTTCAGTAGCTGTTTCAGCTTCAGCAGTTGGATTTTGTTCGTTTACGATTTCGTCTTGTGGAGTTTTGTTTTCCATAATTTTATTTATAAATCTTCTTAATTGGGATCCTATCAAACTTGTTTTTGCTTTACAAAAACCTTTCCATTGTAATCCCATGTTATAAATGTGACATCATGACAGTTATTAATCGTGTAATAACTGCCAAATTTTATCTTTTAATTCAGATATACCTATTTGTGCTACTGATGAAATAAACACATGTGGCAAATCTTTTGGAAGTTCTTTAGTGATTGCCTCTTTTAATTCATCATCAAGCATATCAGATTTTGTAACAGCTAAAAGTCGTTTTTTATCTAATATTTCAGGATTGAATTGTTTTAATTCATTCAATAATATTTCATAATCACGCTGAATATCATTGCTATCAGCCGAAATCATAAATAACAAAATTGAGTTACGTTCAATATGTCGTAAAAAACGAAGTCCAATCCCTTTACCCTCAGAAGCATGCTCAATAATTCCAGGAATATCAGCCATCACAAACGACCTGTCATTTCTATATGAAACAACACCTAAGTTAGGTACTAAAGTAGTAAATGGATAATCTGCAATTTCAGGTTTAGCTTCAGAAACTACTGATAATAAAGTACTTTTACCTGCATTAGGAAAACCTACCAAACCAACATCAGCTAATAATTTAAGTTCAAGAATTAACCATTCATGGATTCCTTCTTCACCTGGCTGAGCATAATGTGGCGCTTGGTTAGTTGCAGATTTAAAATGATCATTACCTAAACCACCTCTTCCACCACGAGTTACAATAATTTCTTGGTCGTGTTCACTAATTTCACAACGAAATTCGCCAGTTTCTGCATCTCTAACTACAGTACCTACAGGCACTTCGATAATAACATCTTCGCCTTCTTTACCACTTTGGCGGTTTCTACCACCATTTTTACCATCTTCGGCAATAATATGTTTTCGATATTTTAAGTGAAGTAAAGTCCAAAGTTGTGAGTTTCCCTTAAGAATAATATGGCCACCACGGCCACCATCACCACCATCAGGCCCACCAAGAGCTGCGCCCTTTTCTCTTCTAAAGTGTGCGCTACCAGCACCGCCCTTTCCAGAGCGTGAACACACTTTTACGTAATCTATAAAATTGGAAGAAGCCAATTTGAAGTATTTTAATGTAAATTATTATTAAATATAAATAACTAATTTCAAGCTATTTATTGTAAAACTTTATTTGTTTAACAACAAACTAAGTTCAACCCACAAAAATAATTGATTAAGTTTTAGAAAAGGCATTTTTTTGAAATTATATTATTTAAAAAATTAAAAACATTCCACATTATCATTTCATGAATCAAAAAACTATCAAAAACAAAAAGAGGTATCCAACCTAAATTGAATACCTCTTTAACCAAAAGCTGTTAATTATGAGAATTGAATTACTTTACTTTATCAACAATTGCTTTGAAAGCTGCAGGGTTATTAGCTGCTAAATCTGCAAGAACTTTACGATCTAGGTTAATTTCTGCTTTTTTCAATGAATTGATGAATTTTGAATAAGACAAGCCATGCTCTCTTACAGCAGCGTTAATACGCTGAATCCATAATGCACGATATTCTCTTTTCTTAGTTTTTCTATCACGGTATGCATAAAGCAAACCTTTTTCGTATGTATTTTTGGCAACTGTCCATACGTTACCTCTTGCACCATAATTACCTCTGGTGCGACTTAATATTTTCTTTCTTCTCTCTCTAGAAGCTACGGAATTGACTGAACGTGGCATATTTTAATTGTTTTGACTCAGGGCGGTTGATGCATTTAAGCTCAAACTCTTTATTACCTCAGAGCCGGGTTGATGATTATTTTAACAACCTGACTAGATGAAGAGCATTCCTCTTACTCTGTCTGTATCGGCAGTACTTACTAAAGTTGTACCAGTAAGATTTCTCTTAGCTTTGGTAGTTTTTTTGGTAAGGATGTGACTTTTGAATGCGCTTTTACGCTTAATTTTACCAGTACCTGTAAGAGAAAATCTCTTTTTAGCACCTGATACGGTTTTAACTTTTGGCATCTTAGATAGAATTTATTTTTTAACAGCTTTTGGTGCAATAAATACAATCATACGTTTTCCTTCCAAAATTGGTCCTTGCTCAACTTTTCCAAATTCAGCTAATCCCTCTGTAAAACGTGTAAGTAAGTTCAATCCTCTATCTTTATAAACGATAGTACGACCAGCAAAATGCACATAGGCTTTTACTTTTGAACCTTCTTTAAGGAAGTTAATCGCATGTTTAAGTTTAAACTCAAAGTCATGGTCGTCAGTATTAGGTCCGAAACGAATTTCTTTTAATACAACTTTATGAGTTTTGGCTTTAATCTCTTTTTGTTTCTTCTTTTGTTCGTATTTGAACTTTGAATAATCAACTACTCTACAAATTGGAATATCTCCACTCGCAGAAATTTCAACTAAATCTAGGCTCTGTTCACGAGCAATTACTAAAGCATCTGCAATAGGATACACTCCTATTGTTACGTTTTCACCTACTAGACGTACTTCACGAGCTGTGATACGTGTATTGATTCTATGTAGCTCCTCTTGAACTTTTCTCGGAGCTTGTCTTGGCTTATTAATAGTACTTTAAGTTTATTAGTTAAACAATGAATTTCAAATTTAGGAGTTTTTTTTATTTAAATAAAGAAAACTCCTAAATATTATATTTTTACTTAATTAAAAATGTAGCATTTCTGCAATTTTTGTTTCAAATAAATTTTTAAATGCTTCTATAGTTAAAGATCCGATATCTCCTTCACCATGTTTTCTTACTGCCATAGTTCCTTCCGACTCTTCTTTTTCTCCAACTATGAGCATGTAAGGTACTTTTTTAACTTCGGCATCTCTAATTTTTCTTCCTATTTTTTCATCACGGTGATCAACATAACCTGTAATGTTGTGTTCTTGAAGGAAATTAAATACTTTTTCAGCGTATTCTTTGTATTTTTCAGAGATTGGAAGAATTGCAACTTGGTCTGGAGCTAACCACAATGGGAAGTTTCCTGCACAGTGCTCAATTAATACTGCAATAAATCTTTCTAATGAACCAAATGGTGCACGATGCAACATTACTGGTCTATGTTTTTGATTGTCAGCACCAATATATTCTAATTGGAAACGGTTAGGTAATTGGTAATCTACTTGAATTGTACCTAACTGCCATTTTCTACCTAAAGCATCTTTAACCATAAAATCTAATTTAGGGCCATAGAATGCTGCTTCTCCAAGTTCGGTTACTGTTTTTAACCCTTTTTCAGCTGATGCTTCAATGATTGCTCTTTCTGCAAGTTCCCATTGTTCATCTGAACCAATGTATTTGGTTTTGTTTTCAGGGTCACGAAGTGAAATTTGAGCTGTATAATTTTCAAAGCCTAATGTACGGAATACATATAGCACTAAATCAATTACTTTGCTAAACTCTTCTTTTACTTGCTCTTGCATACAGAAAATATGCGCATCGTCTTGCGTAAACCCTCTTACACGAGTTAAACCATGTAATTCTCCATGTTGCTCATAACGGTAAACTGTACCAAATTCAGCCAAACGAAGAGGTAAATCTTTGTAAGAACGTGGTTTTGTTTTGTAAATTTCGCAGTGATGAGGGCAGTTCATTGGTTTTAATAAGAACAACTCATCTTCTTCTGGGGTGTGAATTGGCTGAAATGCATCTTTACCATATTTTTCCCAGTGACCCGAAATTTCGTATAGCTTTTTGTTACCAATATGTGGTGTAACCACTGGCGAATAACCCAATTTTATTTGTGTTTTTCTCAAAAATTGCTCTAACCTATCTCTAAGCATTGCACCTTTAGGTAACCACAATGGCAAACCCAAACCTACATTTTCAGAGAAAGCAAAAAGTTCTAATTCTTTACCTAATTTACGATGATCACGTCTTTTTGCTTCTTCTAAAAGCTCAAGATATTCAGTTAACTCTTTTTGTTTGGTAAATGAAACGCCATAAATACGAGTTAACATTTTGTTTTTTTCATCGCCTTTCCAGTAAGCACCAGCAACGCTCATTAATTTAATGGCTTTGATTGGACTTGTATCTGGAATGTGTGGACCACGGCAAAGGTCTGTAAAGTTACCTTGTGTGTAGAAAGTAATATTTCCGTCTTCTAATCTTTCTAATAAATCTAATTTATACTCATCTCCTTTTTCAGTAAAATAAGCAATTGCATCAGCTTTAGAAACATCTTTTCTTATGTATTGGCTTTTCATTTTAGCCAATTCAAGCATTTTATCTTCAATAGCTTTGAAATCGTCAGTTGAAATTGAACGACCACCTAAGTCAATATCATAATAAAAACCTACTTCAATTGAAGGTCCGATACCAAACTTAACTCCTGGATAAAGGATTTCCATTGCCTCAGCAAAAAGGTGGGCTGTTGAATGCCAAAAAGTAGCTTTACCTTCAACGTCATTCCATGTGAGTAATTGCACATTTGCATCGGTGGTTATTTGACGGTTCGAATCCCATACTACACCATTTACTTTTGATGCAATAACATTTCGAGCCAAACCTTCGCTTATGCTAAGTGCAATTTCGTGACTGCTAATACCACTAGCATATTCACGTACTGAACCATCAGGTAATGTAATCTTAATCATTCTAGAATTATTGTTTTTTGAAAATAGAATCTTTGATAGATTTTGCTTTTAATACAGAATCCTGTTTCCTAAACGCATGGATTGAGTTTTCTGTAATAAGTTGCAATTTAGCTTTAATTTTATTTAAATTATTAATTGCTTCATGATTTGATGTATCTTGAAGGGCAACTTTTTCTAATAATTTGTGTGCATATTCATATTTACCTGTGTACCAATAGCATAAACCAAGATAGTACTCTGCTTTTGGTATTGAATTGGTATATTTAACCACTTTTTGAAAATATGGCTCTGCTGACGAATAATTACCTACGTCCATGTACCAAAGTCCGAGTTTGTATTCTGCCCAATATAAGCCTGGGTCTAAATCAACTGCCATTTGGTAAAGTACTTTGGCACTGTCTTTTAGGTTAATTTTTTCATAAATACTACCTTTTCTAAAATGTAGCATTGCATCTTTAGGGTTAAAACTTAAACCTGTTCTTACAAAATTCATTGCTGTAGTAAAATCACGTTGATTTTCATAAATGGCAGCAATGTACTGGTAACTTTCAGGTACGTCTTTACGTTTTTGGATTGAATAATTAAAGTTACTTAAACTACGAGTTGTATCACCTAAATTACTGTAAATCTGACCTTTTAACAAATATATTTCATAAGATGATGGTAAATATCTTTGTGCTCTATTTGCATTATCAAGTGCTAATCTATAATTATCTAATTTTAAATAAACTTTGGCTTTAACTAGATTAAATTCAAACTCATTAACATCCAATTTATCCAATAATTTTACAACTTCTAGAGCCTTATCTGCTCTATTAGATGCCATTAATAAATTTATTTTAGTGATATAATAATCAGGTATTTGGTCATTTTCTGCTATGGCTTTATTGATATCTATCAAACCTCTTTCATAATCTTGAAATTTTAAAAATAATTTAGCTCTACGATGCAATAATTCATCATTATCAGAATCGCTATTAATTGCATCATCTAAAAGTTTAAGTTCAATTTGAGAATAATCTTTATTAACATCAGGTATATAACGAATTGTATCATCACCTTGGTGTTGACAAGATGACAATACAATTGAAATAAATAAAATATGTAATAACCTATAAATCAAATGATTTTTTTATTAAAGTGTAACTTCTGCAGATAACCTTATCCCAACCCTATTTATTTTATAAGGTGTATTAAGATAAGTTACTCTATGCAACATTTCTATTCTTAAAAATTTAAAAATATTTTCTATACCATATCCTAATTCAATATAAGGGGTATTATTTAAATTATAAAACTGAGGTGAAGTAAATTGATTTGGTACAATTGATATGTTTGATTTTGAAATACCACCCCAAAGAAGATTAGCAGAAGCAATCTCTCTCCATTTCCATTTTTTTATTAAAGGTATTTTATTGAAAACAATACCTTCAAAATGATGATTCAATTGATAACTTACAAACTTATCGCTTACAAACTCAAAGAAATTCATTAAGTTAAATGAGCTTTTATTAAAGAATATTGATTGATTACCTAAATGAACTCTTAATGCTGGATAAGGTAAAACTCCATCAGTTAATGCAGATGTTAAATTCATATTACTGTATCCTAACCAACCCAATTTTAAACTATAATTTAAAACTGCTGAATATTTTTTATAATTAAAATCTCCATTTAATACTCCTTTAAATCCTTGCCCATAATTCAAAGTTAATATAGGCCAATTTTTTGAACCAATACTTCTTCTATCATTGCCTGCATTTAACCATGTTTCTTTTCTTGATAACCTTAAGTTAAATCCTATTTCGGTAGTATTAAAAGAGTTTGATATTCCATTATTTTCAGTTATAAATTCAAATGGGTTATTTCCAACTCCATTAGCAATTGGATCATAATTAAATAATTTAACATATACTGCTGGCAAAATCCCTTTAATTACTTCATTTTCAAACCTAATATTGGTTTCTGTATGCCAATATGGTCTTCTTAAAGTACCTATTCTTGTAAATGCTGCAAACAATGCATTTGCTGGTCCAAACTCATTTATAAAACCAACTTGTTCTACATCTCTTTGATGAGAAATGGATAAAGTTGTCCATTTTTTTCGTGATAAATATAAAGTTGCACTAGCTCCGTATTTAAAAGCCTCATCACGAGTTCCATAAGCCAAATGTCCACGTAGGGTTATAAATTTACTAAATTGTTGATTAGTTTTAAATCCTAACCTAAATCTAGAACCTTCAACATTATTAAAACTATACATTGTTGGATATGGTCCTAAATCAATATATTTAAGATGATAATAGCCATTAATTGCAATATCAATTATTTCGATGTAAGATTTAACTGTTGGTAAATGCTTAATTGTATCAATCATTTTAAACACATTTTTTTCATTTTGTGTTAATTTTTCATGACGATTTAAATCCCAAAATGCTGCATCTTTGTTATCAACATCTGGTGCTTTTTCAAGTGGATTCGAAAAAAAACGAGGAGGATATTCTTTATTAACTTGTAAATTCCTATTTGATAAATAAAATTTAGCAATTAAACCTGCGGTACTGTCGGTAGGTTCTTCAACATCAATCAAAACTCTAGTTCTAGCAGGGAACCAAACTCCTACTTCTGTAGGCTCAAGTTCTTGTTTAATTTTTATTTGATCTATAAAGTTTAAATTCGCTGTTTTATCTACTGTCAAATCCAATCTTTTTATAGCCCAACTTGAATCTGCAATCCAAATATGACCAGTGAAAGCTAAATCTAACTTATTTTTTGGCATTACTTCTAGTTTGAAACACCAGTCTTTTCCAATAAACATACTATCAGAAATATAGTAGTCGTAATAAAGTTTCCAAGAATCACCTATTGGTGAAGCAAAATCTTTATTTACAACTCGAATATAATTTTGATTGAAATCGTATTCAATAAATGAAGTTTCAATGATTTGCTGTAAAAACGTTCCCTCATCTATTCCAAAACCTTTTATATTTTCGCCCTTAACATAATTTTTATGTAAAACTGATGGTTTGTTTTGTACATAAACATCCTCAGCTTTTTCAGAAACATAAAAAGGAAGTACTGGCTTTCCATCTTCTCCTTTTATAGCATGAACACTATCAAGTAAAGTTGCAATTTCACGCATTGGTTTAGTTTTGCGAAGTTTACCTGAAATTTGATCAATATCTACTTCTAATCTTCTATAAGTTTCAGCTTGATAGGTTTTTAAGTTATCACGAGATACTAATTTCTTATTTGCAACAGCTTTTTTTACCATTTCATAAGAAGTATTTTCTCTTGGTCTGATAACAACTTCTCTAGTTGAAAGTAATACAGATTCTAACTGAAAATCAATAACTTGATTTGTATTTTTAATAAATGATTTCTTTTTAGGCTTATATCCTAAATTACTAGCAGTTAAGGAATCAACTGTTACTGACGAATTAATTGTAATTGAATAATTACCATCAAAATCAGTAGTTGACTTAAATTTTGTTCCTTTTACAAATACATTTACAAACCCTAAAGGTTCGTTTGTACCTGCATCTGTCACTCTTCCTTTAATGGTATATTGTGCAAATGCTGTTTGAACAAAACAAATAAATAAAAATAGAAATATATTGCTTTTAAAATTTTTCTTCATCATTAAAATAAACCTAATTGGTTATTATCTTTTTTAGGAGTTGTGCTTAATTCAATGGTAGTACCTGGAGCAATTTCGCCATCTGAATTTGAATTATCTTCGTTTACTGATGAAGTAGAATTAGGTTCTACAACTTCAGGTTCAAGTAAAACTATTTTATCAACTTTGAAACTACTCAATCTATTACCCATTGCTTTCCAACCTTTTACGTCGATAAGCATATCTAAATCAAATATTTTCGATTCACGTGAATTGTCTTTTTTAACTAACTCTACTTCAACTTGTGGTTGTTTTGAGGTAGTTACAACTTCAAGTTTTGAACCTTTAGCATCTGATATAATGAGTGTTTTTTTATCTACAGTTTGGTTTTCAACTCTGAATCGTTTTACAAAATGTAATTGCTGAGCACCATCGTAATAAATAATAGAAATTGGTTTATCAGCATCAAATTTCTCCATTAATACGATTTCTGAATTTTCATAACGATTTGATAATTCATAAGTTGTAAGTTCAACTGTACCATCTTTACGAACTAACAATATTTTATCATCGCTAAAGAATTTGCCTAGTTTTTTACCTCTACCATCGGTATTTAAGCGAGAAATAATATCGTCGTACCAAACATCAATTCCTCCAAGTGTAGAACCTCCAGATGACTTAAATGTTATTTTACGAACTGGATATTTTGTTAAAGTATTTCCTTGCGAAGCCCTACCTTTGATTTCAATTTCAGAGAATGAATAATCAAAAACTTTTGAACGTGCAGCACTTGCAGGAGTTAATTGAACTGAAATTGTTTCTGCCTCACCATTTGGATTGGCTGAGAAATATAGAATTTTTGAGCCTTTGGTACCTAAGGTAACATCGTATTCTTTGTCACGGGTTACACCTGTAACTTTGAAACGTTTAACCATGGTTCTACCTGTGGCTCCATCTAAATAAACGGCATTGTAAACCATGCGTTCGTCGTTCTTTTTGAACACAGCAGCATGTATAATATCCTTATTAACAAATACTTTGTCTTGAATTTTGACTACTTTATATTTACCATCACCACAGAAAGCAATGATATCATCTAAGTCTGAACAATCACAAATATATTCGTCTTTTTTCAATCCAAAACCAACAAAACCTTCTTTGCGATTTACATATAATTTTTCATTTGCAGCTGCAACTGCCTGAGCTGTAATTACATCAAATGCTCTAATTTCGGTTTTGCGTTCCCTGCCTTTTCCATATTTAGCAAGTAAATTTTGGTAATAAGCTATGGTAAAATCATTGATGTATTTTAAGTTTTTCATTGCTTTTGCAATTAAATCTTCAAGAGATTTTATTGCATCTTCAACTTTTGAAACATCAAATCTTGTAATGCTTGATAGTGGTTTTTCAATTAATTTTCGATAATCGTCAACAGTTATTGCACGATAAAATAATGGGAAAAATGGTGTAAATAATTCATCCAATACTTCGCAACATTTGTCAAAACTACCTGATTGTTCGTATCTTGCATCTTTATACATCCCTTCGGTAATAAAGATTTTCAATAAAGAAGTAAAGAATATTTTTTCTTTTAACTCGTTTAATTCAATCTCTAATTCTTGACGAAGTAAATCTTTAGTTCTGAAAGTACAGATTCGTAAAATTTCATTTACATTCAAAAATAGTGGTTTTTCTTCGCTGATTACACAGGCATTTGGTGAAATTGAAATTTCACAATCAGTAAATGCATACAAAGCATCCATAGTAATATCTGGCGATACTCCTGGTTGCAATTGTACCTGAATTTCAAGCTCTTTGGCTGTGTTATCTATTACTTTCTTGATTTTAATTTTACCAGTATCATTTGCTTTAATAATACTTTCAATCAAAGATGTAGTAGTAGTTCCGAAAGGAATTTCCTTGATAACCAATGTTTTTTTATCAAGTTCTTCAATTTTAGCACGAACCCTAATTTTACCTCCACGCACTCCCCCATTGTAATTTGATGCATCCATCAAACCACCTGTAGGGAAATCGGGTAAAATATTGGTTTGTTCGCCTTTTAAAATGGCAATTGAAGCTTCAATTAATTCGCAAAAATTGTGAGGTAATACCTTGGTTGACAAACCAACAGCAATACCTTCAACGCCTTGTGCTAAAAGTAATGGAAATTTTACGGGTAAAGTTACTGGTTCTCTTTTTCTACCATCGTATGAAAGTCCCCACTCAGTAGTGTCAGGGTTAAAAGTAACATCAAGTGCAAATTTAGATAAACGTGCCTCAATATAACGAGGCGCAGCTGCACCATCTCCCGTACGAATATCACCCCAGTTACCCTGAGTATCAATTAATAAGTTTTTTTGTCCAAGTGCAACAATGGCATCTCCAATAGATGCATCACCATGTGGGTGATACTGCATGGTTGACCCAATAATATTTGCAACCTTGTTAAAACGACCATCTTCCATTTCACGCATGGCGTGCAAAATACGGCGTTGTACAGGCTTGAAACCATCTTCAATAGCGGGCACAGCACGTTCAAGAATTACATAAGATGCATATTCTAAAAACCAGTTTTCATATAAACCTGATACCGTGGTAATGTCATGTATTGCATCATCCTGGCCAGCATTTAACTCCTCTGATTGACTGTCGTTTATATCGTTGTTGTTTTCTTCACTCATATTATTGAAAATAGGCAATGTTACAAATATAAATATTTAGATGTAACAATGCTAATTTAGTTTAAAGTTGTCAGTTTTCAGTTTTCGGTAATCAGTTTTCGGTTTAAAATAGACTCCCCCAATCAATACCAAGTTCCTTCAAAGCCATGTTTGGTACTATATTGTAAAGTAGGGAAAGGTACTTTCAAATAATTTACTGCGTTAAATAGTTTTTTCAAAAATGGATTTTTAGTTGGAATGGCTCTAAAATCAACATCTAGTGAAAGCGAATATCTCCTATATGGACGATAACCTAATGCAGTATTTTCCTCAAAATTTGAGGTTAACATATTGCTAGCTCCTGTACCGATTGCTACATTTAACCATTTTGGAAATGGAATCTTATTATTACTTAATTGAATAATATTAAACGACAACCAATAAGTTTGACCGTTATAATCTTTGAGCCATTGGTCAGTCCAAGATGAACCAAGCAAATTTGGTCTCGGACTTATATCTCTAAAATTTGTTTGTTTAAAACTAAATTTAGGTTGAATCCTTATCTCGTCCCAAAGTGAATATTGTGTATAACAAAATGCTGAACCTGAAACATTAGCAACTGCATCTCCTACCGATGCTCCATAATCTGCCATAAAACCATCAAAAATTTCAATTGGAGTTTGAAAAATCACACCAGTTAAACTACCCAATAAATACGCTTTTTGTTTGGGATATTTTAAAGTTAACATAGTTTTTACACCAGCATCGCTAAGTGCATAAGCAGAAAGTGCATGCCCCATTTTATCCACTTGCATCCATTCTTTATTATCATTAAAAAAATGAAATGGTGTAGTTTTTTCTTTACTATACCACAAAACTCCTAAACTTGTATATAAACCAACATAAAATGTACCTGCTGAGGTAAATACAATTTTCCGTTTATTTTGGATTGCTTTCGCTGAATCAATTTGAGCAAAAAGATTTAAAATCAAAAAGTTAAAAAGTAATATTAAAACAAGCTTTTTCATTCTATACTACCCTCTGATTGTTTTTGATAAAGATTGAAATATTCGCCTTGTTTTTGCATTAATTGTTCATGAGAACCTTGTTCAACAATCTCGCCTTCATGTAAAACTATAATATTTTCGCAAAGTTTAACAGACGAAACTCTATGTGAAATAATTACTGAAGTACGGTTTATCATCACCTGCTTTAAATTATTCAGAATAGTGTTTTCAGTTTTTGTATCAACTGCTGAAAGACAATCATCTAATAATAAAACAGTTGGTTCAACTGCAATTGCTCTTGCTATGGAAACACGTTGTTTTTGTCCACCAGAAAGTGTAATACCTCTTTCCCCTAAAATGGTATCATATCCATCAGGAAAATTCAATACATTTTGATGTAAATCAGCCAAAGTAGCTACTCTAACCAATTCAGATTCACTAATTTCATCCCTACCAAATGCAATATTATTTCTTATGGTATCTGAAAATAAAAATCCATCTTGAGGTACATAACCTATATTTTTTCTGATTACTCGAATATCAAAATCTTTAATCAATTTTCCATCAAAAAGAATTTTTCCCTCTGAAGTATCATACATGCGAGTTATTAAATTTGCCAAGGTACTTTTTCCAGAACCTGTAGTTCCTAATACACCCAATGAACTACCAGCAGGAATATTAAAACTAACATTTTTCAAAGCATTAATTCCAGAATCAGAATATGTTAACGATACATTTTGAAAAGTAATTTCACCATTTATTTGTTCAGTTTCAATTTGAGGTTTGTTTGGTAATGATGAATTTATTCTTAGAAATTCGTTGATACGTTTTTGAGAAGCAGCTGCACGTTGCACCAAAGAGGTTGTCCAACCAAGTGAAGTTACTGGCCAAGTTAACAAGTAAACATACATAATAAACTCAGCAATAACACCAACATCTAACCTACCTTCAATCACCTCATTTCCACCAACAAACACAACCAAAATTACACTTAAACCAATCATTCCCAACATTAAAGGTTGAAAAAATGCTTGAACTCGGGTTAAACTTAGCGTTTGCTCTCTATAATTTTCACTTTCAAAAATCATTTTTTGATGAGAATCATTTTCTCGTACATAAGCTTTAATTACCCTAATTCCAGAAAAAGCTTCTTGAGTAAAAGTTGAAAGTGCAGATAAACTTTTCTGAATCAATGTACTACGTTTTTCCATTGTACTACTTACCAAGTATATCATTAATGATAAAATTGGTAATGGAGCTAAAACACAAACAGTTAACTTAACACTAACTGTTAACATACAAGTAATTACAATTACAAAAATGGCCACTAAATCCAAGCCATACATTATTGCTGGACCAATATACATTCGAACTTTACTAACATCTTCTGAGATACGATTCATTAAATCGCCTGTATTGTTTTGTTTGTAAAATGAAAAAGACAAGGTTTGATAATGTTGATAAATTTCATTTTTCAAGTCATTTTCAATTAATCTAGACATAACGATGAGTGTTTGTCGCTTAAAAAATAAAAATATTCCTTTAATTAAAGCCATACCTAAAATCAAAAGTGAGTACTTTAGTATATGATAATCAAATGTTTCTAAAAAATAAATTTCTTTATCAGTCCCCTTCAGTTTGTAATATTCTTTTAACTGCTCAGTAATAAGGTTAAAAGATTTACGAACCAATTGTGCTGGCATTACATTAAATAATGCAGAAGCAATTACAAAAATAATTCCTAGCAATAAATGCCATTTGTACTTTAAAAAATATTTATTTAGATAAAGTAGTTCTTTCATAATTACAAATGTAAGAAAGGACAATGTTTATACCTAATTAAAAAATACTTACACATTGATGAAGCTTAAAAAATCAATTAAAAATCTTATCTCTAGTTACAATAACTTTTGAAGTTGTTGATAAAAATGCTTCAGATGCATTTTCCCATGAATTAAGAGAAACTGTTACTTTTGAATAAAGTAAATTGAGTAACTAATTATTTAAAATTTTATTAACCTCGTCCATTGCACCATTAAAATCAACATTTACTTGAATTAATTTTTCTTTAATTTCTTCAATTGGGGCATTATTTTTGGCTGCATATTCAATTTCTTGAAGAATTATTGATGAGTTAATCCCTAAATGCCTAAATGAGGATTTTAGTTTATGAGCATTTGCAATAATTTGAGCAAAGTTTTGTTCTTCAATTGATTTATTAAGTGCTATCATATCAGCAGGAGTTGCCTCAACAAATTCAGATAAAATAACTAATAAAGTATCTTCATCTCCACTAACCATTTCTACCAATTCATTTAAATTGATGTATTCACCTATCAAATTCATATTATTAATTAATTTAAATTCAGTATGTTCATTTTCTATATTTTCAACTTCAGCTTTATCAAATTCCTTTTTATAATTTAAAATTGCTTCAAATAATTGAATTTGTTCAAAAGGTTTTGTTACATAAAAATTCATACCTACCTCAAACACTTTTTGCTTAATTTCTGGAAAAACATCAGCTGTTAAAGCTACAATAGGCATTGTATTCAAATAAGTATCTGAACTTTCTCTAAGTTTTATTGTAGTTTCAAATCCATTCAAAACAGGCATTTGTAAATCCATCAAAATTAGTTGGATGTGTTTGTTGTTTTGAAGTAAATCCAACACTTCTTGACCATGATTGGCAATTAAAAAATTAATACCCCATTTTCTTAAAAGTTGCGATGCAACTACCTGATTTACTTTGTTATCCTCTGCTAAAATAACATTTACTCCATCTAACTCTTTATAAGTAAATTTAGTAATATGCTGATCTATATCCCTTTTAATTTTGTTATTATTTTTCAAAAATGGTAATTTAATAAAAAATGTAGACCCAACCCCCAACTCACTTTCAACCCAAACTTTACCATTTTGCTGTTCAACAATTCGTTTAGTAATTGCCAATCCTAAACCTGTTCCTCCATATAAACGAGTAATATCCGAATTAGCTTGAGTAAAATTTTGAAATAGTATCCCTAACTTATCCTGAGCAATTCCAATTCCTGAATCTTTTACTGAAAACAACAAAACAGCATTATTTTCTGTATTTTCAATCAACTTAACAGAAATTCCTATACTTCCTTCATGTGTAAATTTAATTGCATTTGAAGCTAGATTTAGCAATATTTGATTCAATCTATAAGGGTCTCCAACTAGTTCAAAATCAATAGCATTATCAATATTTAATTCTATTTGCAAATTTTTCTCAGTTGCTTTTATAACAACAGTTTTATTTACATTATTTAATAATTGATACAAATTAAAATTTACCTCCTCAAAAACTACTTTATCAGCTTCAAGTTTAGAAAAATCAAGAATATCATTTACAAGTACTAATAAATGGTCTGCGGAAAATTTAACTGTTTCTATATTTTGAAAAACTTGTTCAGGTATTCCAAATTCTTGTAACATCAAATCGGTTAGACCAATAATTGCATTGATTGGCGTACGAATTTCATGACTCATATTAGATAAAAAAGCTGATTTAGCCTTTACTGCGTTTTCAGCCTGTTCTTTCGCTAAAATTATTTCAGTTTCAAAGAGTTTACGTTTGGTAATATCAAACCTTATTGACATGTATTTTTCAACTTTTCCATTTGAATCTAAAAATGGCATAATAGTAGTATCAACCCAGTAAATCAATCCTGATTTAGTTCTGTTACAAACCTCTCCTCTCCACATATTACCATGAGAGATTGTAGCCCACATTTCCCTAAAAAATTGTTTATCATGATATCCACTATTTACAATATTATGATTATTGCCAATTAACTCATTTTCCGAATAGCCTGAGATATTACAAAAAGTTTGATTAACAAAAATTATTGTCCCTTTTAAATCAGTAATTGAAACAAGAGCAGAACTAAAAATAGCTTTTTGCCACGTATCAATTTCATAATATTTTGCTTCTAATTCTAACTGATTTTGCACTTGATGTGTAACGTCAGTTTGAATTGTAACTAAATATTTAACATCATCATCTATTACCAACGGAAAAACATACGAATTTAACCAATACGTTCTTGAGTCTATGGTAAATAATTCATTTTCCGATACAAGTTTTTGTTTATTTAATTTTATAGAATCTTCATCTACAATTAATTTGGAAACAGAACTATTATTATAAATCAAAGATTGATTGCTACCAATTACTTCATAACGAGAAACTCCATAAATTTCCTCTGCTTTTTTATTCCAATGAGTAATTTTATCTTTTCCATTTTCGACTTTTTTAGCAACTAATGTAACTGGCAAATTATCAATAATGGTTTGTAAAATTTGTTGTTGCTCAGCGATTTGATCAAAAGCATTTTGTAGTTCTGTTTCAAATGCAATATCTTTATTTATATCTGAAGCTGTACCAACAAATCCTGTTAAATTATTATTTTTATCAAAAATAGGAGCAGCATTAACTTGTACCCAAGTAATGTCACCGTTGGGTTTAATGTACCTATGTTTACTTTTGAATTTAAATGAATTTAAATTTTCAAGCTCTTTAGTCCATTCAAAAATAACTCGATCTTTATCCTCTTCAGAAATAACATTTAACCAACCATTATTTTTTAAAGAATTAAAATCTCTACCTGCAATATTTTGATAATTAACATTGGTATAAGTACAATTTCCATTTTTATCTGTCAAAAATACCCCTAAAGGTGAGGCATCGTTAATAGCTCTAAATTTGGCTTCGCTCTCAGAAAGATCTTTTAAAGTTGATGATAACAATGCTTCTCTTTGAATTAAAGAAGTATTGTTTTTCCTTGTTTCTTCTAATAATTGTTTAATCTTAAACTGAGATTCTTTTTGCTCAGTTATATTATTTATAACACATAAACATACTTTTTTGCCATCAGTCTCAATTTGTGATACATCCACTAAGGATATCATTTTTTTTCCTTCAGAATTAATGAATTCAATTTCAAAACTAGCTTTTGATTTTTTTACCAATGTTTGAAAAAAAATATTTCGTTCTCTATCATTTAGTTGTTTTACAAAATAATCAGAAAAGTTTTTTCCAATGATTTCAGAATCATCATTTATTTGAAAAAGTTGGGCGGCAGCTTTATTTAAACCTAATATTTTATCAACCGAAGAATCAGTTAAAATAATATAATCACCTGTTTTATTAATAATATCAATATAATAATTCCTATTAGATATAAGAGTATGAAACATATCCTTTTTACCTTTTGCATTTAGATATGCTACATAACCTGTAACTGCCAGTATAACAGGAACAACATGAATTTCATTTATTTTAATTTTGCCTAAAAAAATCACAACAATAGAAAATAAAATACAATAAATATTAAAAAAAAGTAAATTTTTAAGATTTTCTAGAACTATTAATGCTATAAAAAAACTAAGTATTAATGAAACAAAATAACCTTCTTTAAAACCTCCCAAAATAAAAATAGCGTGAAGTTGCAATGATACAACCCAAACTATAAAATCCTTAAATTTACTAACTTTCTGAATATCATCTGAAAAATTATAAAATTTAAAATAAACAATTCCTAAAATTATACACAACAAAAATCTTGAAAGCATTAAAACTAAATACTCTTCACCTTTAAAAAAATGTAATACTCCAAAAGTAGGATATAAAATACAACAGCTTAAAATTATATTTCTATAGTTTTTTAATAAATTTTGGTTGTATGAAAAATCATTAATTATCATTTTGACAAATTTTAATTAATGAAATTACAATGATTTATACAAATCCAATACTATAGTAAGTGATTCTTTATTTAATGGTTTTGATACAAATTTAATTACACTCTTACAATGAGATAATTTTTCTAGTTGGTCCTGCGACAATAAAGAGCCAGACATAAAAACTATTTTTGCATCATCTTGAATTGATTGAGGTAATTTTTCAAATTTTTCTACAAATTGAAAACCGTTCATTTCAGGCATCATCATGTCCACAAATATTAAAGATGGAATATATTCATCTGTATTTGCAGCAATAGACTCTAAATATTCAAGTGCTTTTGTTGAACTATTGTGAACTATAACCGATTCTGAAAAAGAATCTTTTTCTAAAACTTTTTTGTTTAAAATTGCATCAATCTTGTTATCATCAACAAGCATTACTACCTTAAAATGTGCTGTGGTTGCCATAATCAAATTAGATAATCAAATTATAAGTAATATAACTTACAAATACCTTATTATTAATATTTTAATCAATATATGCTCTCTTACGATTTTACTTTAGTATAAGTTTTGGTTTGAGGGTCATAATTATCAAAATATTTTTTATAGCCATTTGGCATCGCATCATAATAACCAATTATAAATAATCCGTCATCATTTAATGCGTTATAAAACTTCTCTAAAACTCTCATTTTTAAAGCCTCATCAAAATAAATCATTACATTTCTACAAAAAATAATATCAAATTTTTGATTTACATCATCCTTAACCAAATTATGTTGTTGAAATTTAATATTATTAAATCTAACTTTTGTAGAAAACTTCATTAATTCATTTTCAACAGTATAATATGCATCTAATGAAGGTTTCTTCCCTTTGGAAGCTACATAATTTGTATTATAATTTTTTTCATAGTATGTAGAAAACGTACCATCCTCTGTATTTTTAACAGATTGACTATTTAAATCTGTAGCCCACACTCTACCTTTAGCAGTTAAATATTCTTCAGCCATTAAAATACCCATAGAATACACTTCTTCGCCAGTTGAACAGCCTGCATGCCAAATAGCTATCTCAGATTGTGACCTATATTTGGGTAAATACTCTTCACGCATTTTTATCCAAAAGTCTGGATTTCTAAACATTTCTGTTAATCCAACTGTAATTTCATCAATAAAAGTATATATAAAATCTTTTTCACTCATTATTTTTCTCCATAAACCCAATGAGTTATCAAGCTTAAATCTATCAATTACTCTTGCAACTCTTCTTTTGAAAGAAATTGGTTCATAATTTTCAAAATCCATTCCATAACGTAAATTAATCGCTCTTACTAAAGAACTTAATTCCTCATCACTAACCTCAATCATTGCCATAACACTTCAATTAAATTTTATTTCTATTAAAAATTACAAAAAAATTATAATATAATATTTGGTTCTTCGTTCATTAAAATTAATACATATCGATGAAGATTCTCCTCATAATTTACCCTAACTACATAAACATTAAAATATATCAAATTACTTTCTATCGTTTTAAATCTTAATTTAAATTGACTTAAATCATTATTTAATATTTTATCTGAAACATAATGAGTATCTTCTAAATTAATCATTAATAAATCAAATAATGATTCGCCAATGATACTTTCCCTTGAAAAACCAATAATATTCAACAAAATATCATTTACCAATGTAATATCTTGTTTTTCGTCTAATTCCAATAAAGGAACTTTTTTCTTAAGTAATAAATTGGAAATAGCATCTCTACTATTTACTTCATCCAATGATGTTAATAATTCAGATAATTCTTCAGCATAGGCTGTTTCATTAGCATCAACCTTCATTGAAAGAAGTGCATTTTTCCTTTTTTCTTCTTTCAATAATAAATTTACCTGCTCTCTTAATAAATTTTGTTCAGTTAAATCAATTAAAATTACAAGTACCTTATATATATTACCTACTAAATTTTTGGTTGGACTAAAGGTTGCTACATAATGTTTGATTACACCATCTTTTGTAACCATTCTTATAGACTGAGAAATTACATTATCATCCTTTACTAAATCCCATAAAACTGTAAATTCTTCGGAATTCACATAATCTTTTTCTAAAACAAATTCTAATTTTTTATTTCTAAGATCCATACGTTTGTACCCGAAATCTCTTAAGAACACTTGATTTGCTGTGATTAAATTCATCTCCAAACCTAACTCCATTGTACCAATTGAGTTGTTTATTGCTTCGATTTTTGACTTAAGCTCTAATTCACGTTCTTTTTGCTCAGTAGTAAATTGTGCAAATAAAATAATTTTATAAGGTACTCCATTTACATCAAAAATAGGACTGTATGAACCTGAAATCCACAATTCCCTACCCGATTTACTAATTCTTTTAAATTCTCCTGAATTAAATGCCCCACCACGAACACTATCAATCATCATTTGATAACGTTCACTAACTATCTCATCTTGAGCTACAAAAGTTAATTCTAACTTACCAATCAACTCTTCTTTAGTATATTCCATTATACTTAGGAACATTTCGTTTACTTCCAAAATATTTCCATCCATATCCATCACTAAAGATGCATTGGTTGTATTAATAGCTGAAACAATTGATTGTGTATAAGCAGACTCTTTTTCTATTTCAATTAACTTATCATTTAATGCTTCTTGGATTTTAACCATTTCTTTAGTATTAGCTTTTAATACTTCTTCTTTTGCGGTTAATTCTTCTGTAGCTTTTCTTGATTCTTCTAATAATCTTTGAGTATTTGCAGCAATTTGCATGTTACTTACAGTAGCAGCAAACGATGTTGCTACTTGTTGAACAAACTGAATTTCAAACCATTGCAATGTAGAAAAAGATGCAATTTCTATTGCACCTAAAACCTCTTCATTCACCATTAAAGGTACTATTAAAATACTTCTCGGATTAGAATCACCTAAGCCAGATGTAATTTTTATATAGTCCTCTGGAACATCGTCCATGTAGATATAATCTTTCTCAATAATACACTGAGCTAATAAACCTTCTTCAATATCAAGTTTTCGAGATAAATATTTTCTTCTATCAAATGCAAAACATGCAATTAATTCAATAAACGGTTTTTCCTCCTTATTATTAATTAAATAAACACCCCCCTGGTTAGCATTCAAGTACTTAACAAGATCCCTTATGTATAAAAAAGAAATTTCGTAAAAACTTTGGTCTTGATTTGCTCTTAAAATTTCACCAAACTTGGCAATACCATTTATATTCCAATTTCTTTTTCTTTCTTCCTCAGCAACATTTTGAAGCTTTACACTCATTTCGTTAAGTGCATAACCTAAACCATCATTTGAATTTAAAAGTTTTAATTTTTTATCAAATGTACCATCGCCTATAGATAAAGAAAATTGAGTTGCTTCGTTAAAATTATCTACAATTTTAATTAATGAGGTATTTAAATCATCATTTAATTTTGTATCAATATTTGTATTTCCATTTATGATTTCTTTAGCTAAAGAAATTGCATTTTTATAGGGTAAAACCAAAGCATACCAAGCAAATACGATTAAGCCAACTATGGAAATTGATAAAGAAACAAAAGTTAAAGTTTTTAATGAAATACCAAATATTTGTATTTGATACTGAAAGGAATATAATAAAAACAGCCATGATGCAAAAATTAAACTTGCAATTGTGGCAAATCCGTACGTTATTTTCCTAATAGTATTCATATTTTTAATAAAAATTTTATTATTTAGATTTTTTTAACAGTACAGCATCTTTTTTAATTTCAACTACATCTTTAACTGCATCTACAAAATCATTTTTGAAAAACCAGATAAATATAGGAGAAACATTTGATTTTGAAGTCTCTAATTTAGCTTTTAAATTCAAAGCAACTTCATAATACATGTCATGGTCATTACGTAAAATCTCTAATAATTGTTCTTTATTTAAACATTTTAAATTAGGTACATCACCATATACAAACAAATCTAAGAAATTAGACAACTGTGTAACCATTGCTGCTGAAAGTATATTGTCGACTTCCAATAAAATTGCTTGCTGAAACTCTGAAAGAACACCACTATCATCAATTTTTGAATTATTTGGAGCAAAAATAGGAAATACCCCTTCAGCATCTTTAGTATCAAAAATCAAATAACAAATACCTGCTAATTTTCCTTTTATCTCAGTAGTAAGTACAAATAAGCCTTTGTCCTCGACTTCAGTCAACAATGAATCTAAACCACTTTTTTCTAAGATTGTTAAATCATATCCTTTAAATAGCACTCTTTCATTTGCCATTTTAGAAAATGAATCGGCTGCATTTGCTAGAGCTATATTAAGTAACTCTTTGGTTACTTCTAATTCGAATTCAGAGAAAGATTTCATAATAAAATAAAGTTTTTAAAATCAATAAATTATTTCAATTTAGTTGATTTGAATAAGAAATTAGATATTGAAGGAGTGTCTAATACAAGGCATACGTTACCATTACCTAAAATTGTTGCTCCACTTATAAATTTAATTTGATCTAATGGTGATTGTAGAGGTTTTTCAACAATTTCTTTTTGTTGTAAAAGCCTATCAACTACAAACCCCATATCGTGATTATTGTAAGATACTACCAATACATAAATCATATCATCATCTGCGAGTTGATCAAATGATTTATGCAAAGAAACATCTATTGCATTTGAAATTTCAGTGTTTTGATCTAGAACAAATAAATCTTTTAAGAAAACAATCGAAATATTTCTTTCTAAATAAGTTGCTAAAAGACCACCTCTAACTTTATGAATTTCGTTTTTCTTTAAAGATACAACTGCATCTGTATAAGCTAGTGGTATTGCAAATTGACTTTCTCCTAATTCAAATAAAAGAGCTCCTTTTACAGCCATTGAACTTGGTAATCTCAATCTCATAGTTGAGCCTTTTCCAATTTCAGAATGAACAGTAACCACACCTCCTATTGAATCCAATGATTTTTTTACTACATCCATACCAACTCCTCTTCCCGAAACAGAAGTAACCTGTTCAGCAGAAGAAAATCCTGGTTCAAAAATCAGCATTATTGCATCAGTATCGGAAAGTGTTTTGGCAGCATCTTCTGTTATTACACCTTTTTTAACAGCAACTTTTTTAATAATATTTGGATCGATACCTCTACCGTCATCAATAATATCAATAATTATTGCATCTTTTTCATTTTTGGCAGATAACGTAACTGTTCCTAGAGGGTTTTTACCAGCTTTTATCCTATCAGCTTCAAGTTCAATACCATGCCCAACGGAGTTACGTACTAAATGTATTAATGAGTCAGAAATTATCTGAAGTACATTCCTATCAATCTCATTTTCTGTACCTTCCAACACAAGTTGTACTTTCTTCCCTTCAAGATTTGCTACATCTCTAACAATTCTATGAAATTTACTAAAAAGAACATTAACTTGAACTAGTCGAACATCCATCACTGAATATTGAATTTCGGAAGTAATTCGAGTTAAACGTGCAAAGTCATTTGATTTCCCTCCATAAGCATCCAATTGTGACATTGCAATAACTCTGTCACGTTCAATAATTAACTCACCAACAAGGTTTAATAAATTATCTAACTTACGTAGCGGAATATTAATATTGTCAGAAAAAGTAACTTTGGTATCTTCTTCAACTTCTTCTTCCTCCTCTTCAACTTCCTCTACTTCTTCCGAATGATTTTCAACTGAAGCAGTAACATTTTCATTAGCTTTGTGCGCAGCTTCGATTGCTGCATTGAAATCATCAAGTGATGGCAAATTTTCTGGAGAAACTATTTCACTTGGGGCAGGTTCGCTAACAGCAGGGGTTGGTGGAGCTGATACAGCAGGAACATCATCAGTAACTACAATTCCTTGTCCACGAGCCTCTCTTAATATTACATCAAGCTTAGTTCGGGTACCTCTAAAAACAACTTTTATACTTGGGTCCGAAATAGCAGCAATCATTTTAGCTAATATATCATTAGCTTTAAACAAATCATTAAAAAGCTGTGTATTCAGCTCTAACTTATTGTTTTTAATTTCGCTAAAAATATCTTCCATAAGATGAGCCATGGATGCAATATCATTAAAACCCATCCCTGCAGCATTTGCTTTCAAGGTATGAGTTATTCTGAAAATTGCATTTATAGCTTTTTTGCTATCATGGTTCTTTTCTAGCTCCGTAAATAACATACTTAGCTCTTCAATTGCCTGAACAGCTTCAGCCAAAAATATTTCTTTTATTTCGTCCATAAGTTAAAATGTTTTCAGTAATCAGTTTTCAGTATTCAGTTGAAATTTTTGAAATTATAAATCCAATTCAAACATTTCAAAATTTACTAGTGAATTCTAACTTTTTACTATTAATTTTTAAGACATACTACTTACTACAAAACCAGCGATTTGAGTAATTGGTAAAACTTGTTTTATTGCTCCTCTATCAATCGCAGCTTTGGGCATACCAAAAACAACACATGATTTTTCGTCTTGAGCTATTGTGAATGCACCTGTTTTATACATAGCTTCAAATCCAACCATACCATCTTTTCCCATACCAGTTAAAATAGCAGCGATTGCTTTTCTTCCATATACCTCTGCAACTGAAAGCATTAAAGCATCTACTGATGGTTCATTAAATTCAGGAAACTGTTCTTCAGTATAATCTACAACTACCCTTCTACCTTCTTTAACTAAAATAACATTATGATCACCTGGAGCTAAATAAATTAATCCTGGAGCAATAACATCACCTTTCTCCATCACTTTAACCTTAATTGCCAAAAATGCACTTAATCTTGATGCAAATGAATGTACAAAATTTGCAGGCATATGCTGAGCAATAACTATTGGTACCGGAAAGTTTGCGGGAATATTTCTTAAAACCTCCTCTAAAGCACCAGGTCCTCCTGTTGACGAACCAATAGCAAAAATGTCGTAAGGTATTGAAGAATCAAATGTATGACTATTTGTATTTGTACCTGTACGTACTTGCTTTAATTTGGCTCTATCTGTTTTAGTAGCTCCAACAATTTTATCATACAATGAAGAAGCTATTGACCTTATGCCCCCCTGTGTATTATGATCAGGTTTATTTATAAAATCATACGCACCTGCCTCTAATGCTTCAAAAACAGGTCCCATATCTGAATTACCAACTCCAGAAAGAATTATAATCGGAACAGGGCACTCAGGCATGATTTTTTTTACTGCGTACAAGCCATCAAAATCCTTCATGATTAAATCAAGAAGAATAACATCAGGACGCAAAGACTTTGCTTTAAAGTAGGCTTCTTCACCGTTTTCTGCAGTACCAATAATTTCAATATCAGAAAATTCAGTAAGCATGTTGCCTACTATCAAACGCATTACGTTTGAATCATCTACGAGCAAAACCCTTATCATTTGAGATTTTATATGTTTGATGTTAGATGTTAGATAATAGATTTTAGATATAGAAAGTGATGTTAGTTATATAATGATTAATATAAAATTATCCTTTCTAAATAATATTTTCTAAAATCTTTACTCTTTAATCTAAAATCTCAATTAACATTTATTTATAATATCAACTAATTGCTCAGTAGTAAATGGTTTAACAATATAATCATTAGCACCAAGTTTCATTCCTTCGTCAATTACTGATTGTTGACCAACAGCACTAATCATTACTACTTTAGATGCTAAACCTTCTTCTTTTAAAGTTTTAAGAATATCAATTCCTAACATATCAGGTAAAATATTGTCTAAAGTGATAATATCAGGTTGTAATTCAAATGCCATATCAATTGCAGCTTCACCGTTAGCAGCCATTCCTACAATTTCATAACCCGAACCACTTAATGCATCTTTGATTAATGTTCTCATATATAAAGAATCATCTACAATCAAAACCTTCTTAGCCATAATAGTAAAATATTTAAATTATTTATTTGATTTATAATAAAACATGCCTAGGCACTTTTTTCTTTAATAACCCTGTGAATTTCGTCTTTATTGATCACTTTATGTACATCAATTAACACAATCATTCTTGAACCTGACTTCACAATTCCATTAATGTAATTAGCATCAATACCGCTATTATCATTAATTATACTTGGAGAAACATCAATATCTGCCTCATATACAGATAAAGTATTAGGTACATCCTTTACCAAAATCCCCATTTTATATTCACTACTTTCAACAACTAATGTAAACATTGGCGTTGGTTGACTTTCAGCAGCTATACTTGTTTCTAATGAGAATCTTTCAACTAAATCAATGATTGCTAAAATATTACCTCTAATATTTGCAACACCTTTGATGTATTTAGGAGTTAAAGGAACTTTAGCAATTTTGGGAGTTAATACAACTTCTTTAATTTGATCAATTAACATTGCATATTCCTCACCTGCCAATTTAAAAACTATTAATTGTAAATTAGCACCTTTTGATACATGTTCTTCCTTAGAATGATGTTCTTGGTGTTGATGTTTTGAAACTTCCCCTTCCATAATATTTCAAAAATTAGTTATTATACAGTTTGTCTAAATAATTAACTTATCTGCTTGTACGCATACAAAACAGATAAGTTATAATTGAATTAACTTAATTTAAATTGAGAAACGTTTCTTTTTAACTCATCAGCAATTATTGCAAGATTATTACCTGTAGTTGCAACATCTTCCATAGAAGTATTTAATTCTCGTGCAGAACTTGCTATCTCTTGAGTACCTGATGCTGTTTCTTCTGCTACAACAACTATAGTTTCGATATTTCGAACTACTACTCCTATCGATTTTTGTTGTTCTTTTGTTGCTGTTTGAACTTCCTTAGCTTGAGAAAGTGTTTCTTCACTTGAAACATTGATACTTTGGAATACTTTTTCAGCTTCTTTAGTAGCTCTTGTTCCAGAACCAACACTATCTTTCATTTTCTCAATTGCTTTAGTTGCTGATGATGTATCTTTTTGAACATCTTTAACAACTCTTTCAATATCAATTGCAGATTTTCTCGAATCCTCAGCTAGTTTTCTAATTTCTTCAGCAACAACTGCGAATCCTCTACCAGCATCACCTGCTCTTGCTGCTTCAATGGCTGCGTTTAATGCCAATAAATTTGTTTGTGCAGCAATGTCAGTTATTACTGATAATGTTCTTGATATTTCTTCTGAACGTGTGCTTAATACTTCAATTGAACTTCCTGTTAATTCAGCAGTATTTGTAATTTCAGACATATTACTTACTACATCACCTATAATTTTTAATCCATCAATACAACTTGCTTGCCCTCTCTCTGCTGCTCTATAAATTGTATCGGATTTTGCCCCCATATCATTTGATGATTGTAAAATACCTTCAACTAATTTTGAAGATTCATCCATTTTAATTGCCTGTTCCTGAGCACCATCCGCCATTTGAGAAATTGCCGACGCTACCTCTGTAGTACTACGTTTCATACTACTAGCTTTATCTAACATTTGAGAAGAAGCAGCAGCAACAGTTAATGAACTCTGTTCAATACCTTTTAAAATTCTACTAATATTTTTAATGGCGATATTAAGTGCATTACCCATATCTTTGATATCTCCATTTGAAGATTTTGTAAATGTTTGAGTCATATCTCCCATTGACATTGCAGTAATAATCTGATTCATTTCCAAAATTGGTTCAGAAACATTGATTAATAATGCATTAAGAGAGTCAACTAATTGTTTCCAAGTACCATCAACACCTTTTACATTTAATCTTTCACGTAATTGACCCGCATTACCTGCTAAATCAACTACCCTATTTACTTCAGAAATTACAGAATTTAGGGTATTTTTCAACTCTGTTAAATCTTCGGTAACTTTTAAAATATCTCCTTCTAATTTTACGCCTTTGGTGTCAATTGCAGCATTTAAATTCCCATTACGCAACTCTCCAATAAAATCAGAAGCTCCTTTAAATCCTACTGTAAAATTGGTAATATCAGTAGCAATTTTAACAACACCAGTTACTCGACCAACCTCATCTTTTACAGGAGAATAAGTTGCTTGAATCCAAACATCTTTACCTGATTTATGAACACGTTGTAACTGCCCAGAATAAGGCAAACCTGCATTTAAATCAGCCCACATTTGAGTATATTCTTTAGACCTAGCAAACGAATCTGTACAAAAAATACTATGATGTTTGCCAATAATTTCTCTTTCAGCATAACCTAAAGAATTACAAAAATTAGCATTTGCTTTAAGTACATTTCCTTTGGTATCGAATTCAATCATTGCATAATTTGCATCAATTGTATTTAAAATACCTTCAGTTCTTTGACGGGCAATTTCTTGATCAGTAATATCATATCGAACACCAATATATTTTTCCGTTTTGCCGTTCGCATCAAAAATTGGAGCAATTACTGCATCTACGTAATAAGGTGAACCATCTTTCTTTTTGTTTTTAACTACACCTCTAAAAATTTTACCTGCTTGAATAGTTTCCCAAAGTTGTTTAAAAACAGCAGATGGCATATCAGGGTGACGAACATAACTTTGAGGTTTACCCATAACCTCCTCACGAGGATAACCAGAAACCTCACAAAACTTATCATTTACATAAGTAATAACACCCCTCAAATCAGTAATAGAAACCAAACTTGTTTGGTCCATAATTCTGTTACGAGTATCATTTTCACCTTTGTTTGAGTTAAAACCTGCATTACCTGAAGAAAATAATGAGTCTCTTTGAATTTCGTCGTTATTCATAATTAAAGATTGGTTTAAATAATTGTTAGTTTAAAGCAGTAAACATTTTTGGTTCTTTGTTTAGCTCGTTTGTGTTCAACGAAGTTATAAAGTATTGGTTACAAATAATTAATGTTTAATAAAATCAAAAATACATTAAACAATAAACATATCTTACAAATTATCAAACACTTACAAAAATTTCAAAAAAAACAAATACATGTAAAACGTGATATAAATCACATTTTACATGTAAAATATTCTAAAGATTGCTAATTTAATTTAAACTGAGCTACATTTCTTTGTAATTCATCTGCAATAATTGCAAGATTATTACCAGTTGTTGCTACATCTTCCATAGAATTATTTAATTCTCTTGCCGAACTTGCTATTTCTTGAGTTCCAGAAGCTGTTTCTTCAGCTACAACTACTATAGTTTCGATATTTCGAACAACAACACCGATTGATTTTTGTTGCTCTTTTGTTGCAGTTTGAACCTCTTTTGCTTGAGATAATGTTTCTTCGCTTGATATATTGATATTTTGAAAAACTTTTTCTGCTTCTTTTGTTGCTTTAGTCCCCGATTCAACACTTTCTTTCATTTTTTCAATAGCTAAAGTAGCTGATGAGGTATCTTTTTGTACATCTTTAACTACTCTTTCAATATCAATAGCTGACCTTCTCGAATCTTCTGCAAGTTTTCTAATCTCCTCTGCAACAACTGCAAACCCTCTACCTGCATCTCCAGCTCTTGCTGCTTCAATGGCAGCGTTTAATGCTAATAAATTAGTCTGTGCAGCAATGTCGGTTATCACTGATAATGTTCTTGATATTTCTTCTGAACGAGTAGATAGAACATCAATTGAATTACCTGTTAGTTCTGCAGTATTGGTTATTTCAAACATATTATTAACTACATCTCCTATTATTTTTAATCCATCGATACAACTTTCTTGCCCTCTCTCAGCTGCTCTATAAATTGTATCGGATTTAGCCCCCATATCATTTGAAGATTGTAAAATACCTTCAACCAATTTCGAAGATTCATCCATTTTTATTGCCTGTTCTTGCGCACCATCTGCCATTTGTGAAATTGCAGAAGCTACCTCTGTAGTACTGCGTTTCATACTTGTTGACTTTTCAATCATTTTTGAGGATGCCGAGGCGATTGTAAATGAACTTTGTTCTATTCCTTTTAAAATTTTACTTATATTTTTAATTGCAATATTCAAGGCATTGCCCATATCTTTTATATCGCCATTTGAAGATTTACTAAAAGTCTTTGTCAAATCCCCCATAGACAAAGAGGTAATAATTTGATTCATTTCTAAAATTGGCTCCGATACATTTATCAAAAGTGTATTTAAGGAATCAACCAATTGTTTCCATGAACCATCAACCCCTTGCACAGTTAATCTTTCACGTAATTGACCTGCATTTCCTGCAAGATCTACAACTCTATTAACTTCAGTAATAACGGTATTTAAGGTTTGTTGTAATGCTTTTAAATCTTCAGTAACAATTAAAATATCACCTTCAAGTTGAATGCCTTTAGTATCTAATTTAGCATTTAAATTTCCATTCCTTAATTCACCAATAAAATCAGATGCTCCTTTAAAACCAACAGCAAAGGATGTAATATCTTTAGCTAACTCAACAACCCCTGTTACTCTACCTTTTTCATCTTTAATAGGCGAATAATTTCCCTCAATCCAAATTTCTTTGCCATTTTTATGCACTCGTGGAAATTTACCTTCAACAACTTTACCATTATTTAAATCTGACCACATTTGGGCATATTCATTTGAGTTTGAAAGAGAATCAGAACAAAATATACGATGATGTTTGCCAATAATTTCACTTTCAGAATACCCAACTGCGTTACAAAAAATAGCATTCGCTTTTTGAATAATACCATTATTATCAAACTCTATCATAGCAAAAGAATTGTCTATTGCAGATAAAATTCCTTCAGTTCTTTGACGAGCATATTCTTGTTGGGTAATATCATATCTAACTCCAATGTACTTTTCAATTTTTCCATTTTCATCAAAAATTGGAGATACAACAGCATCAACATAATAAGGATTTCCGTCTTTCTTTTTATTCTTAACTACGCCTCTAAAAATTTTACCAGCCTGGATGGTATCCCACATTTGTTTAAAAACTTCTTTAGGCATATCTGGGTGGCGAACATAACTTTGAGGCTTGCCCATTACTTCCTCCCTTGGATAACCAGAGACTTCACAAAATTTATCATTTACATAAGTAATTACACCTCTAGTATCTGTTATTGAAACTAAACTTGTGTGATTCATTATATTATTTCGAGCATCATTTTCTCCTTTTGCCGAAAATATAGTTTGGCTACCCGATGAGAATAAAGAATCTTTTTGATAATCAGTAGGATTCATAGTATTGAGTTGTTTTATTAAAAGAAACGATACTAATTTAACTTAAAAATCATAAATAAGTTTCTATGTAAAATTACTAAAACAATATTTTAACTATTCAAAAAAAAAATTATACATTTAATATTCAACTATTTAAAAAAATAAAACCCGAATACATTATTAATAAAGTGACAAATATCATTAATCTTTAAAATATAAATCAGATTAAATTTTATCTTAAAAAAAACAATAAAACGCCGAAAAAAAAATATAATTATTTCACCAAACAAAAAGACACTCAACAGTATATCTATTGAGTGCCTATGTTAATTTATTTATTTAACAGTTATTAAATTAACCTCTACTTAAAACTTCGTTTGCAAATTGCAAATATTCATTTGCAATATTTGATTTAGGGGCAAATTTTAAAATTGATTTACCTTCGGAGGGTGCTTTCATAGCAGCAACATCTGAACTTATGGTGGTTTTAAATACAGGAATTTGAATTTCTGATTTTAAAATTTTAAGAACATTATCATTCTCTTTCTGTGCTTTTGATTTACCAAATAAACTTGTGCTTTTATTATACATAACTGGCAAAACGCCAACAATTTGCAATTCAGGGTTAAAAGCTGTTCTTACTTTTTCAATAGTTTCTTTAACTAGTCTTACTCCTTCCAAACTCATCATCTCAAGTTTAACAGGAATAATAATTTTTTTTGCAGAAGTTAATGCATTTATTGTTAAAATAGAAATTGAAGGAGGACAATCAATTAAAATATAATCATAATAAGGAAGTAATTCTTGAAGTGCGTTTTTAAGAAATGTCTCTCTATGTGGCAAATGACTTATTGTCAATTCAATATCAGATAATGAAGCATTGGAAGTAGCAATTTTCAAACCCTCTCTTTCATGAAGAATATTAATCAATTTTGCTTCATTTAACAAAGCATTTGACATGTTAAATGAGGGTCCTTTTACGCCAAAATGATATGTTAAACTCGCCTGAGGATCAAGATCAATTAAGAGTACTCTTTTATTTTTTTGAGCTAAAGCTGCACCTAAATTTACTGTAGTGGTTGTTTTACCTGTTCCTCCTTTATGATTTATGATAGCTATAACTTCTGCCATGTTGTTTTTATTTAAGTTGAAAAATCAATTATCTACGTTGACCTTGTGCAGCCTTACTTTTTTCTTGCCAAACCACATTTTCATCTTTCTTAAACTTTTTATTTGCCATTGCTGCTTGCACATTGGGCACTATTACATAAGTTAAATCCGGATTATTAGTGCAATTTAATTGAAATAACTTAATATTTTTATGAAAATCCAATCCTACTAATTTAGTTTTACTACAGGTAACTTTTGTTAACAATAAATTTTCAACAAAACTTATATTAACAATTGGATTTTCATCAAAACTTAATTGTTGTAGTTTTTTATTGTTTATTAAATCAATTGTAGTTAATTGATTACTAGCACATGAAAGTATTTCTAAACTATCATTTTTAGATAAATCAATTTTAGTTAATTTATTCCAATTACAAGCTAATTCCTTTAAGTTTTTGAAATAAGAAATCTCTGTCAAATCTACAATATCTTTAGAACTAACATCCAAAACTGTACAAGCCAAAGCTTCAGTTAGTTGAATTTCGTGATCTTTATCTAAATCTACTCCATTTGCTAAGACAGCATTCTTAAAAGCTTCATCTTTAAATTCGATAGTTTGTGCAACCGAATTCAAGGAAAGTAAAACAAAAACAAGTATAAATATTTTTTTCATAAGCATATTAATTGATACTGCAAAACTATCATTTATTAGCAATAAGAAAAGATTTTTTCAAGGATATTAAAATTATAAGTACAAACTCAATAAGTTTTGATTAGATTTTTTTATAAATATTTTAAAACAAAGCAGACAACTGCATTCTTCCAATATGGACAATATCTTTGTCTTTCGATTTTCGACCTTCATATACAAAAGTAAGTTGAAGCCCATTACTTAGTCGCTGTTGCCAATTAACATTCCAAGTATAGTTTTTACCAGGCTGCAAAGCCTCTAACATATCATAACTAACAATTGAGTTGAGCTTTCCAGTATAATCAATATTAATATATTTGGCGTTTAAAGTAATAGTTTTAGATGATAATTTACTGATTCGTATTTCTGTACCAAAATCTACAAAATCAGCTTTTTCATTGCTTATTGGAGCAAAAACATTCTTTTTATATTGTAAATTACATGTACCTGATAGACGCATTCCATCTCTAGGCTGAAATGAAAGTTCTGTTTTAATTTGCTTATTTTCAAGTTTATAATTTCTATCAGCCAAGTAATCAGAGTTTATTCCTTTAATATTTTGACCTACACTCCACCTAAAATTTACTTTTTTCTTGATATTTGCTCGGCTATTTAACTGAATATCTTCTTGCGATTTTTGCTCAAAACCTGCCACTAACAAATCTTTGCGTTGGGTGTTAATATATACTATTTCTGTTCCAAAATTCGGACTTGTTCGGTTAAAAAACATAGTACTTCTCAAGGTTGTTTGGTTTGATAAAATATCAATTGACTGAGCTGAATTTGAGTAATTTGCAATTGGATTAAACCTTTCTTTTAAATTATCAGAGATAGTTTTTTTATCTGCTTGCCAAGATGAAGAATTTGAAAACCTTGCAAAAAAACGTTTTGTTTTGCTTTCAGCATTTTTCCAAGCAAAAGGTGCATTTAAGTTTAATCTGTAATTTAAACCCACAGTATAAACATTAATATATTCGTCGGTTGGAGCAAGTGTTCTTATAAATTCGCCATTAGGGTCGTTATACACTTTTTCAAAATATTCGTTCACTTGTTGCACTCCATCTTCATTTAAATCTTGCCAAACATAAGTTCCTTGCCCTGTGGGTACGGGTATAAAAACATATTGCCTTTTTAACTCTCTACCTGTTGATGATGTGTAAGTTAACTCAGAACGAATGGCTCGTTTCATTAAATCCAAATTCCAATCTACTCTACCCAATAATGTATTTTGCGATTGTTTTTCAGTCAAGTTTGGACGTAAATTTTTCAATTCACGATATGCCAAATTAAAAGCAAAACGTGAAAGTTTGAAATCCTTACTAAAGTTTGAAGACAATGTTTTTGCAAGCGTAGAAGATGAAAATTCGGTTGAATTTACATTTGGTAAAAAATCACGACGTACAGCATAATCAACGCTGTATTTAGTTGAACTTGAATCCGCTTTGCGTATAAAAAATTTATGTTGCTCAAAATTCATGGCTGTACTTGCACTGTCGATGAACAACTTATATTTTACTGCATTTTGATCAACACTGTACTCGTAGCCGTTTTCAAAACTTTTACCTTTGTAATATGGACTAATAGTTAATCTTCTCCAAGTTGAATTCCATACTTTATTAGCACTTTGTAACTCCCAATAATTGGAAGTTAGTTTAAACTTTTTGGTTAAACTTTTACTAAAATCAATTCTATGTTGTACACCTTCAGTTTCGTATAATTTATTTCTGAGTGAAATGGTATATTTAATTAAATCCAATTTTCCACTTGCTATTTGCAATTGAAATGTCCCCCAATGGTCGTCGCCTTTGGGTTGACTTGCAACACCACTATTTGAAACAGTTGTGTTTGTAGTTGTACTCCAATCCCTATCAAAATCAACCGAACGAAACCTATCAATTGCAGTAAAATATCGTTCTAAATATTGATATTCAGCATTTGCCAAAAACTTATATTTAGAGGCTTTTATTGCAATAGGATTGATATTATACCCAACTCTAACTGCCTTTCCTTTGTTATCTTGGTCATCAATAGTTGAAAATAGATTTTGGTCATTTTCAGAGGCTGCAACTTCAAAATACAACATAGTATTTTTACTTGTAGTTATTTGAGAACCAACAGAAAACATCTTTTTCAGTTTAGGCGTTGGTAAAATTCTAATTGGGGCAAATGAACCTAATTTAGGACCAACATATTCATAAACAGCGCCGTTTGAAGTTGATGAAGTTAGTTTTTTGTAACTTCCATTTCCTGCACCAACTTCCGAAAAAGTAACTTTAAATATTGCTTTTGTAGCATCCGTTGTGTGCACAAAAACTCGTTCGTTATTAATTATTGTATCTCTATACAAAACCAAATTTGCATTAAACTCCACAGAATCAGCAGCTACACCAACAGCCGAAAATAACGAATCTCCAATTTCAGATAACTTAATTTTTTCGGGAGTTGACAAAGTAAGCGTTATAGGTGTATTTGGGTTGTCTTTTTCAGAATAATAATCAAAAAACATTTTCACATTTTTGTAAGTTTCCTCGTGGTGCAACATGGTATTTGTTCGAGAATAATTCCTTTCTGAATACTCAAAATCCACCCTTACACGAGAAAATTTAGTAATGATCACTCTTGAAGTAAATGTTATTTCACCTGAATTATAATCAATTACATAATCATAATCAAAACCTCTTTGCAATTGAACCCCATCTAAAAATATTTTTTCACTATTAGCTATTACAATAATAAATCGTTCATTATTTGGACCTTGTAAACGATACGGCCCTTGAATACCTTCGCTCACAGGTACAATCATTGAGGCAAATTTTCCTTTGGCTACCGCTATGCCTACGGCCGACATTGTTTTAATATTTTCTTTAGGATTATAGTTGAATTTCAATAAAGCACCTTGTACGTTTTTGTTGTACTTCAAAAAATAAGAATCAAAGTTTTTCATTAATAAATCACCAGCGGTAAGTGTACCTTTTTTGTGTTCCAGTTGCACATATACCCTATCAAATTGTTGAATTTGTTGGGTATTTCCATCAGGTTGTACAGGAATATTTTGGTCGGAAATAGCAGCAATCAATTTTAATTCGTCGCTAATATTTCCTTCCATTTGCAAGTTTAAGGAAGAATTTACAAATACATTTTGTGTATTTCCAAGTGAAATCCCTCTTGTTATATTCCCCGATTTTGTAAAACCTTTGGTAGCAAAAAGTTCTTCTTTTACTTCTTTATTTGATGCCAAAAACAAGTTTTTACGAGTATAAATTGCAGAATCATAGCTTTTTATATCTCTAATATAATAGCGTTTATTTAAGTTAAATGGGAACGTTTTATACATAACTTTAATAGAATCAGCGCCTTGTGGCCAATTTATTAAAGTATTTTTATCCGAAAGTTGGGCAACAAAATTTGAATCAGTTTGCGCATTTCCATACACTTGAACAAACTTTAATGAACCTGGCACAATGGTCAGCGTATCAATATTTTGCGATGATTGTTTTAAGGTTTTTATTTTATAAAACACCTCTTTTTGTGCAAAAGAAAAGTTACTTAAGCATATTGTAAAAAATATAAAAACTAGTAGTTTAATGAAATTATTATTCATCTGTTTTGGGTAACTCTATAAAGAAAGTTGTTCCCTGATTTGTTTCCGTTTCAAACCAAATTTTCCCTCCTGCATGCTCCACACCTCTTTTGGCAACCGCCAAACCAATTCCTGAACCATTGTATTTAGTACTAAAATTCGGTAAAAACACCTTATGCCTAATCTCCTCTGGAATACCACTTCCATTGTCAGTAATAGTTAATAACCAAGTTGTATCTTGGGCAACTAACACTACTTTAATTGTTGCAAGCTTATCATTAGTAACTGATTGCAAACCATTTAGTATTAAATTTGAAATAATTCTACCCATCAATTGCTCATCAGAAACTACAGGACAAACCAGTAAATTGGTTTCAAAACTAACGTCACCTTGCTCATGATTATTATATAAATAAATGGTTCTCTGTAAGAGTTTCACCAAATCAAATTTCTCATTTTTGGGAATTGGCATTTTGGCAAATGCCGAAAACGAAGTTGCTATATCACTCAGTGTATCAACTTGATTTAACAAACTATTCAGCGACCTTTCAAGCATTGCAGGCAAATCCTCTCTCCCATCTTTTTGTGCTCTTTGCAAGTGCTGAATGGAAAGTTTCATTGGCGTAAGCGGATTTTTAATTTCATGTGCCACTTGTTGAGCCATTTCACGCCATGCAGTTTCTTTTTCGTTCTGAGATAAAATACGCTTACTTTCAACAAGTTTTAATAACATTTTATTGTAAGCTCCTACAAGTAAACCAATTTCATCTTTTGATGACCAAGTAATTGCTTCATTATCATCATTAAAACTAGTTCTTTTAATTTTTTTAGTTATCAAATTTAATGGATCAGTAAGAGTACGAACTGCAAAAAAACTGATAGATAAAAACACTATAAATACCATCATAAAAATATTGATAATGTTATTTAAAACTTCAACTAAGTGCTTTTCAATATCTTGTTTTGAGTGATAATATGGTATACTTAAAACACCTAACATTTCGCCAGATTCAGGTGATTTAATTGTTGCATACATTGAATTGAATTGAAATGTACCAATTTGCTCTCTCAAAAGCATAATTCTGCCTTTTAATTCTACAATTTTTGAATAAGCTTCTGGGTTCATTAAACCCGAAAGTAAACCCAACTGAAACACACTTGGCTGAGATGTTGAAATTAATTTCCCTTTGGTATCGTAAATATTAATATCTGATTCGGTGTATTTTGCCAAATCCATCAATGTAGCATTAAACTCTTCTTTAGGGATTTTTTTATCAATATATTGATCTAGCTTATCTGCAATATTCACTCGCACTCGTTTCGCTCTTTCAAGGAAACTATCATTTACATATGCCTTATAATCAGCACTTATTATACCTAAAGTGGCTATACTAACAATAAACAATGGGAAGAAAAATGCTAAGTTTAGGTAAATTTGAATTTTGGCAGATAAACTTAATTGAAATTTACTTGTGTAATTATTGTACAAACTAAACACAATAATCACAAATAAAATAGTGAATATCAATACCAAAAGTAAAAACGAAAAATTTGAAAATATATTAAATAAAGGATATTCAGGTGATGAAATTATTATTATCTTATCATTTGAAGTTCGAATAAGTAAATGTTCATAATCAACATCGTTAAAATTTTCTTGTTGTACTTTTGAAGCCTTTACCTTACTATAAATCAATTTATTAAATCTATCTGTATAGTTAAAATCACCATAAGTATAAAGTAATTTATTATTAGCAAATATTGCATAACTATAATCTTCTGGAGTTTCTGACTCAGCAAACTTGCTATCAACCAATAACTCAGGGTAAACCGAGTTTGGAATAACCTTCTTTAACTTTAAATCAAGAACAATGTAACCAACTACAATTCCATCCTTTTCAACATCAATAAAACAAACGTACTTACTAACGGGATTTTTACTTGTTTCACCTAAATAAAATAAATTAGGATAAGGTGTTTGAAATTGTTTTTTATTAAATTGACGTTTATAAATATGATAATTATCTGCTACGTTTCCATAATTATCCCCCAAAACATTATACAACTTTACATTCACCTCATATTTATCGAAATAATTTGATAAATATATTTTTCTAATTTTTTGAATAATCAAATCTTTATCAGCAAGATGACTTACTAATAAACTTTTTACTACTCCATCATTTCTAATTTTATCGGATATTTCGTTTAATAAAAATTCTCCTTGAACATCATTTTCAATTAATAATGAATTACTAAACTTTTCTTTGTCATTAATTACTCTTTGAGAATCAACTTCATAAACTGCCAATGCACCTGTAACTGCGCATACAAAAGCTGTTAAAAAGAAATACAAATAAGTATTGTAACGGAATAATTTTACGGTTTTAGGTAATTTGTATTTTACAACTAAACCAAAATAAACCAATCCTAAAAACGCTACAGGAATATTTAATTTGTTCACAAATGTCCAAACAAAAATAATTGGCAAACCTGTGAATAATAACATTTTAGACAAATAATCATCATTCAAATTAGGATTTATTTTGATAAAAATCCTTGCAACAATTTGAGAACCAATAAAAAACGAAGCCGATAAAAATATAAAAACAATGATAAAAATAATTTTAATAAGGTTTAGGTCAATGTTTTTAGTGATATCAAGTACTTCTTGTGAATTATGAAAAATTGATTTTATTGTTCCCCAAACAAAAAACAATGCAAACTGAATAGCAACGATAACAAAAATAGAAACTAAAATTCTACTTTTTTCACCAAGCTTTTCAACAGCTATAAATAAATGATATTTTCTATAATAATTAAAAAAATAGGTTACAATTGCCAATAAAAATAAATGATTTAAAAATAAATCGCCAACCGTTGGACTCCAAATTGAAGCTGCATATAATTGTGGATTAAAAATATCCCATTCAACTAAAAAATAAGGAAAATTAAAATACAGCATTAAAGATCTAATACTAAATAAAGTACAAAATGCAACAAGAAAAGCTTTTTCGTAAAGTTCTTTACTATGGTATTCAATTATTAATAAGTAAACAAAATAACCAATTAGAGAAACCCCAACCAAAAACAATAAAAATGTAATTGATAACCAAAGTGTTCTATCATGATTATTTTCAATATCAAGGCTATATTCAAGTGAAAAAAGGTAATCACCCTGTTCAGAGTAAATGTTGTATTTATCTTTGATACCAACATCACTTAATACAATATTGGAGTGAACAAAAATTTCAGGATTTAAACCAGATTTTAGGTAATTATTTTCAATTTCATATTGAATTTTAAGAGGTAATAAAAAATATACTTCATAAAATTTACCATTATTTGCCTTAAAAGCCTTTCTCGAAATCAAGAATTTACCTTTATCATTTTCGAAAATTTTGTATTTGTATTTACCAATCAGCTTGTTATAAGCAGGAAAAACCTTGTAATCTGACCAAAACTTAAGTTTATTATTTTCATAAATAAAGTACGGATACTTAAAAGGCTGAACTACATTGGTAAAATTAATAAACTCCGAATCGTTAATATCACGTTTAATTTTTTCATTCTGACTAGCGATATATCTAAGTCGGTCATTAACCTTACTACTAATTGTTTGCGTATGGTAAGTATAATCAGTACTTGAAGGCAAATAATCAATAAAAACAACCAACAGTACTGCCAAAGCAATACTTAAAAGTCCCCAAATAAGTAATTTTGTTTGTTGGTAAATCATAAAAACAAAGCTAATAAAATGGTGGTATATTTTGTCAAACTTTTATAAATCAGTTGAAAAAAATAAATAAATTTGTTAATACATTAGTATATATATAATAAAATGAGAACCCAAAAATGAATTCTCTTTAATCTTTTACTTGATTACGTTTCTATTTCAACAAAGAGGCTTTAACAAGTCTATATGATACAATATTTATAAAGAAAATATTATATTCAAATATTGAAAATAATATCAATAATATAATGAACATCTGATTCAAATAATTACCCAAATTAAAATCCCTTTTAGAAACTAAAATTGAGTAATTTTGTTAAGCTTAATAATTCAACTATTTTAAATCCTTTTATCTTATGTGGACTCCATTAACTGACCTAAACCAACTTGAAGAAATAAAAAATTTACCAGCTTATAAAACTGCTGTAATTTTTAAACATAGTACTCGCTGCTCAATTAGTTCTACTGCTTGGGGCAGAATTGAACGTAATTTCAAACAAGACGAAGTGCCAAATGTACAAGCATATTACCTTGATTTAATTGCTTATAGAGATATTTCAAATAAAATTGCTGAAGATTTTAACGTTTTTCACGAATCGCCTCAATTGATTATTGTAAAAAATGGTAAAAGTGTTTTTAATGCATCGCATCTTGCAATTAGTTATGATTCAATAAAACAATACGCTTGATTAATTAATAATTAGGAATTAATAATTAGTAAAATTTTAAAATTTAGGATTGACAAGGTCATTGAACCGTTTTCAACGTGAAAAAAAATAGTACTTAAAACTATCAATTATTAATTACTAATTATTAATTTACTATCTAGTCTTCCAATGGGTTACTAATAAAAGTAGATTTTAATAAAAGCCAAAGTAAAAAGATAGTAATACCTATTTTAAGATAATAGTAGTAATAATCTTTAGTATCAAGATAGGAAGTTTCTGTTATTTTGGCTTTTTCCATTTTATCTATTTTGCCAAAAATTGTAGTCAACACCTCTCTACTTCCTGCCCTAAAATACTGTCCTTGAGTCAAGTACGAAACTTCACGTAAAGTACTTTCATCCATAGTGTTTTTAATTTGATGCACCTCTCCTTTTTCATCTTTGTAAGGTACATCTCCATCTTTACCTATACCAATTGAGTAAATTTTTATGTTATAAGCATGGGCTAATTTTGCAGCAGTACTTGGGTCAATTTTACCTTCTACATTGGCTCCATCACTAATCAAAATTATCACTTTTGATTTGGCATTACTTTCTCTTAATCTATTAATACTCACTGCTAAAGCATTTCCAATGGCTGTACCTGATGTTTTTATCATTTTACTATAAATCCCATTTACAGAATGTTTTAAAAGTTTATAATCATTCGTTAACGGACAAAGCGAAAAAGCATCTCCACTAAACACCACCACTCCTATTCTATCATGTTTTCGACCGTTGATAAAATTTGTTGCTACTTTTTTAGCAACATCAAGTCTATTAGGTTGAAAATCTTCAATTAACATTGATTCGCTAATGTCTAAAGCCAACACAATTTCAATCCCTTCTGATGCTTGTTGAACTTTTTTAGTTAATTGCTGCGGTCTGGCGAGTGCTATTAAAATCATTACTACAAAAAGAGTAAAAATTATATCTGGTAAAAACCTCAAATACACAATCCAAGAGGTCTGAAAACCAACATTTTGTTTCTTGAAAAATGAAAAAACTAATTTTTGTTTACTTTGTAAACTAAACAACCATTTCAACACAAAAAGCAATGGTACAAAAGGAATTAAATACAAAAACAGTTTTTGTTCCCAATGGAAACTTTTCAATAAATCAATGCTAAACCACTGATTTATATCCAAAATAGCATCTGCAAGTTCTAAAAAAGCTTTAAGCATTGCGTACCTCCTCCTGTTTTTTGAGATAATATTCCTTGGCTACTATTTTCAAAATAGTAAGATTAGAGATTATTTCCTCTGTAAATTCTCCTCCGTAAATGGCTCTGTCAATTTTGGATAACGCATTGTAAAGACTCTCATTTTCAATAAATTCAGCAATTTCTTTTGAAGTAAATGTTTTGATTGGTTTTTGAGTAATTTCTTCTAAATATTTTTTCCAAATTCCTAGCAATTTATCCAAGTCTGAGGTTGAATGATTTCTACTCAAGGTGATTGATTTTCGCTCAAAATCGGCTAAAAACCTATCAAAGTTTAATTTACCTAAATACAAAAAGAATTGTTTTTTGATACCTTTTCCAAAAAATACAAAAGCTACAAACAGTATAAATAAAATTACAACAAAAATTGTTAACCAAAATACATAATCAAATGTCTGACTCAAAGGCACATACTGAGTATCTGCCTTTAATACATTACTATTGTCCTGATTTATTGTTTTATTTAAAAAAATAAAACATTCATTACTTAGTTGAATAGTAGTATCATCATTATTAAAATACCAAACAGGTAATTTAAGTTTCTGTATAGAATCAATAGAAAACGTTGTTAATGAATAAATTACACTATCAGTACTAATAGAATTAATTGTTTTTGTTTCAAACTCTTTTTTATTCAAACATAAAAATGGCTCAAAATTATAAATACTATCAGGCATTAATAAATCGAGTTTAGCACTATGTTTACAAACCAAAGTTGCTTTAAATGGCTTTCCAATTTGAATTTTAGTAGAATCAAATTGTAATTCAATTTTTACAACCGATTCATTTGCTATTGATTTATAGCATATTAAAAGTAAAATAAGCAAAACGATATTTGAATACAGTTTTTTCAAATTAGTTATTTTTTCTTATTTTAAAGAGTTTAATTAATGTTGGAACGTAGTCTTCTTGAGTAGAAAAGCTAGCAAATTTAGCCTTATTTTGTTTACAGAGAAGTTCTAATTTTGATTTTGTATCAGCAAATTTGGCATTGATTTTTTTTCTAAAGCTAAATGAAGATGTGTTAGTCCAAATAGTTTTTTTCAACTCTGGGTCATACACTGGAACAATGCCCAAACTTGGAATTTTTTGTTCGCTTTTGTCGGCCAAATGAATTACAACCAAACTATGTTTTCGAGCCAAAGCACGTAATCCATTTTCGTAGTTTTCATCAATAAAATCAGATATTAAAATGATTACAGATTTCTTTTTTATTATTCCTGCTGAAAAACTGAGGGCATCACTCAAACTTGTGTTGGTTGATTTTGGTTGCAAGGTATATAACTCATTTACAAGCCAATAAACATGTTTCAAACCTTTACCCGGTTTTACATATTTTTCTTTTTGGTCCGAAAATGCAATTAAACTAATCTGACTTTCTTCTTTATTTGCAGACAATGCCAAAACAGCACAAATCTCTCTGGCCAAATCTATTTTTTGAGCTCCATTTTTACCAACATTTTGCGAAGCACTTACATCAATAATAAAATAAACGCTTTGCTCACGATCTTCATGGAAAGTTTTAACAAAAGTTCCATGTCCCTTTGCAGTAACGTTCCAGTCAATAGTTCTTATATCGTCACCATATTGATAAGTACGCACTTCGTCAAACTCCAAACCTGTACCTTTAAATACAGATTTAAAATCGCCGTGCATATTGGTATCAACTGCTGTACGAATTTTAACTTCTATTTTCTTTATTCTCTGGAAAATTTCTTGCATTGAGAAGAATTTACGCTATCAAAAGTAAAAATAATCATTTTATTGAAATAAGAATGCATTAAATTAAAATCAGAATACTGATTCAAGTCATATATTGAAATGATTTAATGTTTTTCAATAAAATCAATAGTATTATTTAAACCAAAATAACAAACAAATAAGTAAATTCGGATGTTTTTAAATAGTACAGAGTATTGTGTACTGAGTACAAAGAACAAAATATTTAAATAAATTAAGATGTCGGGAAATATACAATTAATTAGAAAAGAATATACCATTGCATCACTTGATCCAAGTGATGTGTCAACCAATCCATTAGAGCAATTTACAAAATGGTTTAATGAAGCATTATCAGCTGAAGTTCACGAACCTAATGCAATGGTTGTTAGCACTGTAAATACATCTGGAGCTCCATCTGCAAGAGTTGTTTTATTAAAAGGTTTGGAGAATGGTGGATTCACTTTTTATACCAATTACAAAAGTCAAAAAGGTGAAGAATTAGAAAAATCACAACTTGGTTGTATTACTTTTTTTTGGGCAGAATTGGAACGTCAAGTAAGAATTGAAGGAACTATTGAAAAAGTAAGCGCCGAAGAATCTGATGCTTATTTTAGTGTTCGCCCGAGAGGTAGCCAAATTGGAGCTTGGGTTTCAAACCAAAGTGAAGTAATTGCTTCAAGAGAAGTATTAGAGCAAAAACAAATTAAAATTGAAGCAAAGTTTGATGGACAAACTGTTCCTCGACCTGCTCATTGGGGTGGTTATAAACTTACTCCAAACAAAATAGAGTTTTGGCAAGGTCGCCCTAACAGATTACATGACAGGGTTTTATACACCCTTCTTCCTTCAAATGCATGGAAAATTGAGAGGTTATCACCCTAAAAAGATATTAGATGTTAGATGTTAGATTAAGAATACTTAAGTCTATAATCTAATATCTAACATCTATAATCTCAATTAATCTAACATCTAACATCTATAATCTCAATTCATATATTTATCCAAATAAATAGCCATTTCGTCAGCTACTTTTTTAGCTTCTAATCTAGCTTTTTCAGCAAAATCTTCACCAGAGGAAGCATAAATAATTGCTCTTGAAGAATTTACCAACAATCCACAATTACTATTCATGCCATATTTAGACACTTCTTCTAAACTTCCGCCTTGTGCCCCAACTCCTGGAACTAATAAAAAATGATTTGGAATAATTTTCCTAATATCCTGTAAAGCTTGTGCTTTGGTAGCACCAACTACATACATTAATTGCTCTTCACTGCCCCACTCTTGCGATTTTTGCAATACTTTTTCAAACAAATATTGCTCATTATCCAATTTTAATTGCTGAAAATCAACACTTCCTGTATTTGAAGTTAAAGCCAATAAAATAACCCATTTATTCTCAAATGTTAAAAATGGAGTTACTGAATCAGCTCCCATATACGGTGCAACAGTTACAGAATCAAAGTTAAAACCACTTGCCTCTTTGTCAAAAAAAGCTTTGGCATACATTGCTGAAGTATTTCCAATATCACCACGTTTAGCATCAGCAATAGTGAAATGAGTTTCAGGAACAATGTCCATCGTTTTTTTCAAACTTTGCCAACCTTGAATTCCATGTGCTTCATAAAAAGCAATATTTGGTTTATATGAAACACAATAATCAGCAGTTGCTTCAATGATGGCTTTATTGAACTCAAATATTGGGTCTTCAAGTTTTAATAAATGTTTGGGAATTTTAGTAATATCAGTATCTAAACCAACACAAAGAAAACTTTTCTTTGCTTTAATTTGCTCAACAATTGACTGTAATTTCATGAGATAGTATAAATAAAAAAGCCATTTCAATGCAAAAATACATTGAAATGGCTTTTTAAGCTAATATTATAAATGATTATTTATCAATAGAAATCAATTCAACTTCAAAAATTAAAGCTGCATTTGGTCCAATTTGTCCACCAGCACCACGCTCACCATAAGCAAGGTTTGAAGGTAAATATAATTTCCATTTAGAACCTACTGGCATTAATTGTAAAGCCTCTGTCCAACCTGCAATTACACCATTCACAGGGAATTGAGCTGGCTGACCTCTTTGTACTGAACTATCAAATACAGTTCCGTCAATTAATGTACCGTGATAATGTGTTGTTACTGTGCTTGTTGCTAATGGTTTTTCACCAGTACCAGCAGTAATAACTTCATATTGTAAACCACTAGGTAAAGTAATTACACCTGCACGTTTTTTATTTTCTTCTAAAAATGCTTGACCAGCTTTTAAATTAGCTTCGCCTTTAGCACCTTGTTGTTTTTGAACAAATTCTTGTAAAATTTGATTTGATGCTTCAACAGAAATCAACCAATCGCTTGATTTTTTGCTTTGAACATCTGCAAACGCTTGCGCAATTGCTTTTGCATCAATATTATCAAAACCTTGCGTTTTGATATTACTTGCAATATTAACTCCTAGAGCATAACTTATGCGTTGTGCTTCTGTTTCAATAGTAAAATTACTGTTTGACATTGGTTTTGAGGTTGTTTTAGGTTTTGCACCAGTTGTGGTAGATGTTTTTTTGGTTTTAGTACTTGTAGCAGGCTTTTTGGTTTGGGCCATTGCTGTTGCACTAAATAGACATGCACCAATTACGATTAAACTTAGTTTTTTCATCATGAAAAAGATTTCTTTGCTCGCAAGTTAGTTTTTTTTTAATAAAATGTAAATCATTTCAAAATTATTATCAAATTGTAAAAAGTTTTGTAAGCAAAACAAAAACATCTAATTAACTATTATTGAGCATGTTAAAATATTTCCCTAAACAAAAAAATATTGCAATTTTACTTGTAGTATTTACTTTTTTTAGTTCTTATAAGCCTGTTGAAGAAAATGAGAGGCAAAAAGTGCAAATGTTATTGGTTTTAAACAGCCTAATTCAACAACATTATGCTGTTCCTACAATTGATGACAACTTCTCTGCTAAGGTTTTTGATTTATATATTAAAGAACTTGACCATAGCAAAAGATTCTTAACACAAGAAGATTCTGTTGCACTTTCGGTGTATAAAAATTCGCTTGATAACGAAATTGAAAAACAACAATTTGAGTTTTTCGAGAAAATCAATGCTGCTTATGAAAGTAAACTTAAGTTTTTAGCTAATTCATACAAAGAGTTATTAGCTCAACCTTTTGATTTTCATGTAGAAGAGTCTATTCAATTAGATGCTGATAAAAGACCATTTGCTAAAGACAATAATGAATTAAAAGAGCAATGGAGAAAATACTTGAAATATCAAGTAATGATTAATTATCAAACCAAAATTGATATTCAAGATAAAGCCCAAATGAATGCTGATACATCTGTTAAAATCAAGAAACATGATGTTTTAGAAAGAGAATCTCGTGAAAAAGTGCAAAAAACGTATGAAGATATGTTTAAACGCTTAATGAAAGAAACTAAAGATGAGCGTTTTGCAGAATATATCAACGCAATTGTTCACGTATTTGACCCACACAGTGATTATTTCCCACCAAAAGACAAAGAGAATTTCGATATTCAACTTTCAGGTAGATTAGAAGGTATTGGTGCTACGCTTCAAGAAAAAGATGGTTATATTAAAGTTACTTCAATTGTTCCTGGATCACCATCTTCAAAACAAGGTGAATTAAAACCAGAAGATTTAATTTTAAAAGTTGCGCAAGGCAATGATGAGCCTGTTGATATTGTTGATATGCGTTTGGATAATGCTGTAAAACTTATCAGAGGTAAAAAAGGAACTACAGTTAAATTAACTGTTAAAAAACCTAACGGAAATATCAAAGTTATTGCAATTGTTCGTGATGTGGTAGTTATGGAAGAATCTTATGCCAAATCTGTAATTATCAACGACAAAAAGAATAAACAAAAAATTGGTTACATCAACTTACCATCTTTCTATGTTGATTTTAATAATAGAAATGGGCGTTCTTGTTCGGAAGATATTAAGAAAGAGCTTATTAAGTTAAAAGAAGACAATCTTGACGGTGTAATTTTAGATTTAAGAAACAATGGAGGTGGTTCACTTCAAGATGTTGTAACTATGGGAGGTTTCTTTATTGACAAAGGACCAATAGTGCAAGTAAAAGGTAGAGAAGCTGAGCCTTATGTACTTGAAGATGACGCACAAGGAACAATTTATGATGGCCCATTGGTAATTTTGATTAACCAATTTTCAGCTTCTGCGTCTGAGATTTTAGCAGCAGCCATGCAAGATTATAAACGTGCAATCATTATTGGAAGTACAACTTCATTTGGTAAAGGAACTGTTCAAAGAATATTTGATTTACCTTCTCCTCAAAATGTTGAAGCAGTAGGTTCAATAAAAGTAACTACTTCTAAATTTTACAGAATCAATGGTGGTTCTACTCAATTAAAAGGAGTTTCTTCTGATATAGTATTACCAGATATTTACAAATATTTGGATTTAGGCGAAAAAGAAATGGATTATGCTTTACAATGGGATCAAATTAGACCAGCTACTTATTCAACTTGGAATAAAAAACCATTAAATGTTGAAGATATAATCAATAAAAGTAAAACTAGACTTGAGAAAAACGAGACGTTTAAACACATAAATAGCAATGCTGAGTATATGAAAATTAAACAAAACAGTACTGAGCATACTTTAAATTTAAAACAATATAAAACAGAACAACATAATAATAAAAAAGAAGAAGATAGATTTAAAGAAGAAGAGAAAGAAATTCACGGGTGGAATTTTGAAGCCTTAAAACTTGACAAACCTGCTCTTGTTGCAGATTCAGTAAAAGCAAACAGAAGTACACAATATATCAAATCACTGAAAAAAGATGCTTACATTTTTGAAGCAATTCAAGTGATTAAAGATATTAGGAAACAATAAAGTTAACTTTACTTGAAAGCAAAAAACACCTGATAATGAGAAATTGTCAGGTGTTTTTTTTGTGTTTATGGAATACAAAACCTCGAAGTTTTTTGAAACCTTGGAGGTTTTTCATTTTCAATCAATCTGTATTTATATAATAATAATAAATCAATATATTTATAATAATATATTTTATAAGAATTAATTTAAATAATGTCCTATTTGTAAATTTATTTTAAAATTCAAACTCTCCATGGGTTTGTGCTTGTTCTATATATTCAAATTGAAATAATGATTTTCTTACTTTTTTAATAGAGACTCTCCTTAGGCTATCTCCATTTTTATAGTAACAAACTTCTATTAAGTCACCGTTTTTATTAAAAAATTCAGCCTTACCTTCTTCCAACCCATTTACATAAAAATATTTCGATAAAATTTTACCATTTAAATAATATAGCCACTCTCCTTCTTTTTTATAATTTACAATTTTACCTTTTACTAATAAATGCTTTTTATTATCATATTTTTCAACATCAAATGTTGAATCACAATTAAATAAACATTTGAAATTTTTATCTAAAATTTGAGCTAAATCGTCCCTTTCAACACTAATATAGTTTCCTGAAAATTGAGACCAATACCCCATATTATAAACAAAATCTGTTATCTGTTTTCCATCATTTCTAATATATGCTCCTTTTTTATTTAGTTCAACTCTAGAAAGAGAATCTCTATTTAAATAAATATTTACACTTTCAAATTGAGGAGTAATAACAAATTTAAATTTTGAATTAATTAAACCCCATTTATCATTTATTTTAACCCAGGAAGTATTATGAGTTTCATTTGGATAAACATCATCACAATAAAAATTATTTATTAATTTAAAGGAAGTATCATAACATTTGAATGTTAAACTATCTTTTATCCAATAAAAATCTTTTGTATTTGATAACTTTATATCTTCTGTTTTGAATTTTGTTACTAATTTACCAGTAGAATCTAATAGCACTTCATTTTTAATGTAATTATTAGAATCAATTATTGTAGTAATAAATTGATTTCCAATACCATCATAAATACTGTAATACCTACCTCGAAACATTACTTTCCCTTGTTTATTAAAAACAGTTTTATAATAATTTGTATCATAATGTACTTCAAATCCATTTATCAAAGTCAAAATTTTATTTCTTTTTACCAATTTGTTATAATACTCAAATGCCTTATCTTTAGATAAGTTAGATTTCTCAACTTCACCTTTTGAATTTATAATAAAATATTTTTCCCCAATTCGTCCAACAATCTTATTATTTCTAAAAATTGGACCAAAATCATCACCTAAAAAATTATCATATATTTCAGGAACAATTAATTTAAAAGTCGAATCAATTATTCCATGTTTTGAACCAGAATTTATACCTAAATCACTATTACAACTTACAATTGCATATCCTTCATGAAAACATATATAGTCAAAAAAATTACTACTTTGTTGAGCACAACTTTTGTAAGCAAGTATTAAATTAAATAATAACAATAATGAGATTTTATTCATTTCAGCTTTTTTAATTCACAAATTTAACAAAAAAAGACATCCTTACGAATGTCTTTTTTAAACTCTAAACGCTGAACCATAAACTAATTCTATACTTTCGAATTAGCCAACGCTTGCTCTACATCAGCAATAATATCATCAATATGCTCCAAACCAACTGATATTCTTATCAAGCCTGGAAAAATTCCCACTTGTGCTCTTTCAGCATCAGATAATTTTGAGTGTGTAGTTGATGCAGGGTGTGTTGCAATCGAACGACTATCACCTAAATTAGCTGAGAACAATATCATTTTCAGTGCATTTAAGAAGTTTCTACCTCTATCAACTCCACCTTTTACATTAAAAGTTACAATTCCACCACCAGCTTTCATTTGTTTTTTTGCCAATTCATAATTTGGATGCGATGGCAAAAATGGATATTTAACTGATTCAATTTCTGGATTTGTTTCAAGATATTGAGCCAATTTCAACGCATTTTCGCAATGTCTATCCATACGAACAGCCAAAGTTTCCAAGCTTTTCGACAAAATCCATGAATTAAATGGCGACATAGCTGGCCCAGAGTGACGAGCAAAAAATCTCAATTCTTTGATAATTTCTTTAGAAGAAACAATCACCCCTCCTATTGCTCTACCTTGACCGTCAATGAATTTAGTTGCCGAATGCGTAACAATATGCGCTCCCCATTTAATTGGTTGTTGTAAATAAGGCGTTGCAAAGCAATTGTCAACATTGATAATCAAATTATGTTTTTTAGCTAATGCACCTAACCATTCTAAATCAATTAAATCTAAAGCTGGGTTTGATGGCGTTTCAATGAAAATTACTTTTGTATTTGGCTGAATTAATGCTTCCCACTCTTCTGGTTTGTCAATATCAGCATAGGATGAAGTAATGCCCCACTTGGGTAAAATTTGCGTAAGTATTTGGTGACTAGAGCCAAACAACGAACGAGAAGCCAATACATGGTCGCCAGTTTTTAACAAACCTGCCAATGAAGTAAACACCGCCGACATACCCGATGCCACAGCAATACCATCTTCAGCACCTTCCATTAAGCAAATTTTTTCTACAAATTCATTGTTGTTCGGGTTTGAAAAACGAGTATATAAATTACCCGGAATTTCATCAGCAAATAATGCTCTACCTTGTTCTGCATCTTCAAATACAAAACTAGAGGTCATATAAATGGGTGCTGAGTGTTCTCTATTTTGCGAACGTTCAGTTTGGGTACGAATTGCTAAGGTTTCAAAATTTGCCATAATATTCTTAATAAGTTAAAGCTACTATATTTTTTAATTCGTTGGTTTTGAATAAACAACCAATATATTTCCTTCTATATCTTTAGCTTCAAAAACAAACTCATTTTGATTTAATTTAAGAATTTTTCCTTTAATAATTGGAGGAAAATTCTTATTAACAGTTTGTTTTAAAGTTAAATTATTTGTTGTTACATCATATATCCAAGTTCCTTTAATTAAAAATTGACCATATTCTAAACTTTCATAAGTTCCATTTTCATTGAACTTTAGAAAATCATTTTTCATTTCATTTGGAACAGATTGAGGTTTAGATTTCCCTTCCTGTATTTGATATGCTTTCCATGTTTTTATTAAGTCACTTTTGTTAATTTGCGCAAAACTTAACTGACTTATTAACAAGAAAGTAACAGCAATAATTAATCTTGACAATTTCATAAATCATGAATTAATCTGAAACTCATAAGTAATTTTCGCTGAGCTTTCTAAAGTTTTAGCTACTGAGCAATACTTATCCATTGAAAGTTCAACCGCTTTTTTAACTTTATTTTCGTCAAGGTTCGGACCTTTTAATTTGAAAATAACATGAATATCTTTAAATAAAGATGGCTCAACTCCTACTTCTCTTTGACCGTCAATTTCAATATCAAACTCATCTAATTGTTGACGTTGCTTTTTAAGGATATTTACAATATCAATACCACTACAACCACCAAGTCCAGCTAAAAGCATTTGCATTGGTCTGAATCCCAAATCCTTACCACCAATTTCAGGTGAACCATCAATGGCAAGTTCTACATTTTGTTCATTTTTAGCAACAAAGTGAACAGCATCGTTTTTTCTAGCTAAAGTAACTTTCATTAGTCAAGACTTAGTTAATAGTTTGGTATAATGCCACAAAAATAAAATTAAATTCTGAAAAAACTCAATTTTGTTTATAAAAAATGGTTACTCAATTTATTTTTATAACAAAATCAGAATTTTATTTTGAGAAAAAAATAAAACGCTTAATTTTGCATACTATATACAACAGATATACAAAATATAAATCAAGATGGGCGTTTCGATAAATCCTGCTATTGACAAGTTAGCAATTAAAGATATTAATGAGCTTGAAGAAAAAATTGGCAAATTCGTTTCTGGTGAATTGGACTCTGAAAAATTTAGAGCATTCCGTTTGGCTAGAGGTGTATATGGTCAACGTCAATTAGGTGTACAAATGATTAGAATTAAGTTACCTTATGGTAAAGTTAATCCTACTCAATTAGTTCGTATCGCTGATTTATCTGATAAATTTGGTTCAGGAAACTTACACGCAACTACTCGTCAAGACATTCAGGTACATTATGTACAACTAGCTAATACGCCTCAGTTTTGGGCTGATTTAGAAGATGTTGGCGTAACGCTTCGTGAAGCTTGTGGAAATACTGTTCGTAACATTACAGCATCAGCAGTTGCAGGTATTGACCCAGAAGAATTATTTGACGTATCTCCTTATGCACATGAAATGTATAAGTATTTTTTACGTAACCCAATTTGTCAAGAAATGGGTAGAAAAATCAAAATTGCTTTTTCATCGTCTGACAAAGATTCAGCTTATGTTTATATCCACGATTTAGGTTTTATTCCAAGAGTTAAAACTGAAAATGGTGTTGAACAAAGAGGTTTCAAAGTGGTGGTTGCTGGTGGACTTGGTGCTCAACCATTTATGGCACACGAAGCTTTTGAATTTTTACCAGAAGACCAATTAATTCCTTTCACAGAAGCTGTATTACGTGTATTTGACCGTTACGGAGAACGTACTCGTCGCCATAAAGCACGTATGAAATATTTGTTAAGTGATATTGGTTATGAGGCTTTTATCAAATTGGTAGAAGAAGAAAGAACAGCTATCAAAACAAAATCATATCTTGTTAACAGAGATACTAACACACAAGCTTCAATTCCTGTAATTGAAAATTTTGTTGCAGAAGCTCCTGTGAATGCAGAAAATTATAAAAATTGGTTTGAAACAAACGTTTTTGAACAAAAACAAAAAGGTTTGTATGCAGCACAAGTTCGTTTAACTAATGGTGATATGAAATCAGACAAAGCAAGAGCTTTCGCTGCAGTGGTTTCAAAATATGCCTCAGACGATATTCGTGTAACAGTAAACCAAGGTTATCAATTAAAAAATATTCCTTTAGAATACCTTCCAAACTTATTCAATGCTTTAACTGAACTTGGTTTGGCTACTGCAGGTTTTGATAGTATTACCGATATTACAGCTTGTCCAGGAACAGATACTTGTAATCTTGGTATTGCAAGTAGTATGGGTCTTTCAGTTGAATTAGAAAGAGTTATGCTTGAGGAATATCCTGATTTGATTCACAATAATGATATTAAAATCAAGATTTCGGGTTGTATGAATGGTTGCGGTCAACATAGTGCTGCAAACATTGGTTTCCACGGTATGTCGTTAAAATCAGGTGAATTAGTAATGCCTGCAATGCAAGTACTTTTAGGTGGTGGTTTTGATGGAAAAAATAAATTTACTATTGGCGACAAAGTAATTAAATTACCAGCAAAAAATATCCCAGAGGCATTAAGAATCCTTTTAAATGACTATGATGAAAATGGAGCTGAAGGCGAATACTTCAACGACTACTATTTCCGTCAAGGTAAAAACTACTTCTATACCATTTTAAAACCTCTAGGAAATACTAAAGATTTAGGTCAAGAGTATTTTGTTGACTGGGGCGAAACTGAGCGTTACGAAACGGCAGTTGGTGTTGGAGAGTGTGCTAACATGATTGTTGATATGGTTGGTTTAATTTTACTTGAAACTGAAGATAAATTAAAAAAAGCGAAAGAAGCATTTGAAGCTCAAATCTGGGCTGACTCAATATATCATGCTTACAATGTGTATGTTAACACTGCAAAAGCAATGTTATTAACTAAAGATGTAGCTTGTAATACACAACACGGAATTTTGAAAGATTTTGATGCAAACTTTATCGCTACTGGCGAAATTAAAGTTGATGGAGCAGAATCATTCTCATCTAAAGTATTACAAATCAATAAAAACGAACCAACAGAAGAGTTTGCAAAAACTTACATCGCTGGTGCCGCTGCATTTATCGCAGAAGCTAAAGAATTAAGAAATAAGCAAATAGCTGCAAATTAGTTTTAGGAGTAATCAGTTGTCAGTTGTCAGTAATCAGTTTTAAAATTAAGTAAAAACTGATTACTGATAACTAAGAACTGAAAACCGATAACTGAAAACTGAAAACCAATAATCTTGAACTTAAAAACAAACCATATTACCCCTAAAGTTACCTTAGTTGGTGCAGGTCCAGGTGATCCAGAACTAATCAGTATCAAAGCTGTAAAAGCTTTAGAAAATGCTGATATTGTTCTTTACGATGCCTTAGCTCACCCTGAGTTATTAAATTATGCAACTAAGGCTGTAAAAAAACTTTATGTTGGTAAACGAGTTGGTAATTGTAGTTATAAGCAAGAAGAAATCAATCAGTTAATAGTTGATTCAGCATTTGAATACGGACATGTAGTTCGTTTGAAAGGTGGCGATCCATTTGTATTTGGTAGAGGTCATGAAGAAATGGCTTTTGCAAAAAAACATGGTATTGAAGTTCAAATTGTACCCGGAATAACAAGTGCTGTTGCTGTACCAGAAATGGAACATATCCCCCTAACAACCAGAGGAATAAACGAAAGTTTTTGGGTAATTACAGGCACAAACAGTAATTTAGATTTTTCAAAAGATATAATTTTAGCTGCACAATCAAGTGCAACAGTTGTGATTTTAATGGGAATCACGCATTTACAATCCATTACTGAAATATTTGCGCAACATGGCAAACAAAATACGCCAGCAGCGGTTATTCAGAATGGAACTTTAGAAAACAAAAAATTGGTTTTAGGTAACGTTAACAATCTTTATACAAAAACCAAAGAAGCTGCAATCACTTCGCCTGCAATTATAATTATTGGAGAAGTTGTAGCCTTACATCCTGAATTTGTACTTGAAAAAGCATCTAAAGAATGGTTAACAGCAGTAGATTAATACATTATTATTGCTGATATTTTGTTTGCAATTATAGACATAGAAACAACAGGAGGCAATGTAAAAGGTGAAAAAATCACTGAAATTGCTATTTTTATTCACGATGGTGAAAAGATTGTAGATTCTTATAATACACTAATAAATCCCGAAAAATCAATTCCTTATAATATTACCAGAATTACAGGTATCAATAATGAAATGGTTGCCAATGCTCCCAAATTTTATGAGGTAGCTAAAAAAATTATTGAATTAACTGAAGGTAAAATTTTTGTTGCACACAATGTTAGTTTCGACTACAATTTTATTCGAAGAGAATACAAGGAACTTGGCTATGATTTTGAACGTCCACATTTGTGTACAATCAATTTAGCCCGACAAATTATCCCAGGACATGTATCCTATAGTTTAGGTAAACTCTGTGCAGATTATAATATTTTTATAGAAGGGCGTCACCGTGCAGCTGGAGATGCGGAAGCTACTTGCAAAATTTTTGATATTATGATTCAAAAATTACCAAATGCTACCCAACATTTTCACGAAAAAGCTCACAAAGCACTCAAAGAAGTAAAACCACCATCGGTTCTTGATAAGTTACCCAATGCTTGTGGCGTATATTACTTGTTAAACAATAAAAATGAAGTGATTTATGTGGGCAAAAGTAACGAAATTAGAAAACGTGTTTCTACCCATATAAAAAACCAAAGTACTCGCAGAACCCGAGAAATGATGGCAGAAATTGCCGATGTAAAATACACATTAACAGGTAGTGAACTTATTGCATTACTCAAGGAAGCCGACGAAATTAAAAAGTTAAAACCCAAATTTAATAGAGCTCAACGCAAAGAAAATTTCAATGTTGGTATTTTTGCTAAAGCAAATAAAGAAGGCTATTTAAACATTGAAATTGGAACAATTACCAAAGGTTCCTCTCCTATTTTCACCTACGAAACGCAGAAAGAAGCCAAAGAACATTTGTTTATTATTGCAGAAAAATATGGCTTATGTCAAAAATTCTGTGGTTTGTATGCAACTCAAAAAGCCTGTTTCGGACATCAAATAGGAAAATGTGATGGCGCTTGTATTGGGCAAGAATCTGTAGAAAATTACAATGCAAAAGTAAATATTTTAATAGATAAACTCTCTCTCAAAAATGACAGTTATTTACTAGTTGACAAAGGTTTAGCTAATAATGAAAAAGCAATTATTTATATTGAAAAAGGCAGATACCAAGGTTGGGCATATTGTACCGAACTTCCTGAATTAAACAAAGAAGCAATCAAAAAAGCAATAACATTATACTCCGAACATAGAGACACTCTCAATATTTTAAAACAATTTATCAAAGACAAAAAAGTAGAAAGAATAATTAATTTGGGTGAATAATATTTTTTCACAATCACATTTCATTAAACATTAATTTCTATAATTAAATACAATATTGTTTGATTATGGTTTGAATTTCTTATTTTTGAAAAACAATACCTATTTCATTATGAAAAAGATTTCTCTTTTTATTTTAAGTACATTATTCATTATTCAATATTCTTTTGCGCAACACAAAAAAGAAAGTATCACCGAACTTAAAGAGTTTACAGGTTTATATATGGAAGATAATGATTTTGATGGAGCGATTCCTCTATTGAAAAAGTTAGATTCACTAGAAAAAAAGAATCCTCAACATGCATTTCAGTTAGGTGTTTGCTATATGAATACTGGTCGCCCAACGCAGGCTATTCCCTATTTTGAAAAAGCTTCTTCGCTAAATTACCACGACCCTGAATTAGAATTTTATCTTGGTAAAGTAGCTCAATTGAAAAACAATTTTGATGAAGCAAAAACTCATTTTACAACATACCAAAGCAGATTAAACCGTTCGAGAACTGATTACAATGAAAGGAATGTTGAAATAAACTGGTTATTAGGGCAATGTGATAATGGTAAAAAATTAGTTAGTCAACCATTAAATATTAAAATTGAAAACTTAGGTTCACCAATCAATACTATTTATCCTGAATATGTTCCTTTAATTTCAGGAGACGAAAAAACAATGATTTTTACATCACGTCGCCCAAATACGACAGGTGGAGATTTAGATGATGTAGATAATTTATATTACGAAGATATTTATATATCTTATAATCAAAACAATAAGTGGTCAGAGCCAACTTCTATTAGTAAAAATATAAACACAAAACATCATGATGCTTGTGTTGGTTTATCTCATGATGGTAAAATTTTACTAGTTTATAAACCTGATAAAAAATCAAAATTAGAACGTGCAGGAGATATTTATAGAAGTGAAAGAATAGGAAATGACTGGACTAATCCAGTAAAAATGGACGAACCAATAAACTCTAAATTTTGGGAACCAAGTGCTACTATTTCAGCTAATGATTCAATTATCATTTTCAGTAGTAATCGCCCAGGTGGTTTAGGTGGTTTGGATTTATACTATTCAATCAAACAAGCAAATGGTAAATGGGGTGATGCTGTAAATTTTGGACCAAGTATCAATACTATGTATGACGAAGATGCACCTTATATTCATGCTGATAATAAAACATTGTATTTCAGCTCAAAAGGTCATTACAACATGGGTGGATACGATATTTTTGTTAGTTCATTTGATGTTACAACAAAAACTTGGTCTAAATCAGAAAACATTGGATTCCCTCTTAACTCAGCTGACCAAGATATTTATTTTGTATGGAACTACAATGCTACCAAAGCTTATTTCTCATCATACAGAGCTGATAGTTACGGAGATAAAGACATTTATACTGCAACAAAAATCAAACTTGAAAATGGTTTTATTGCTGTAAATGGTTTGGTTTTAGACACCGTTTCAAATAAATCAATCAAAGCATCGGTAAACTATTTTGATTTAAAAACAGGTAAAAACGTTGCTATAGTAAAAACTGATACTGCAAACGGTGGTTATAAAACACAACTTAAAATTGGCAAAAACTATTTAGTTAAAGTAGTTTCGGAAGGTTATTTTTATAAAGAAGAAATTGTAAAAATTGATAGTTTAAATACTTTATTTGAGCTTAAAAAGAATTTTTATTTAAAACCACTTCAAGTTACAGACAAAAACCTTGCTGCTGATTATGCTTCAAAAAACAAAGAATCTTTATCTAAATCAGACCTGAAAAAACTTGCAAAAGGCTATAAATCAAGCGATACTTCAATGCAAGCTTATTTGAGAAAAGATTATAGAAACAAATTCAAATTAGGAGATAAACTTGTTTTTAATAGTATTTTGTTTGACGAAGGAAAATCGAAATTGAATGCTAACTCTTTAGCTTCACTTGAAGAAATTTATGCTGTAATGGAATCGTATCCTGAAATTAAAATAGAAATTACAGGTCACACAGATAGTATAGGAAAACCAAAAGCTAACAGAAAACTTTCAACTAAAAGAGCAAAAGTGGTTGCTGCTTATCTTGAAAAACGTGGTATCAAAAAACAACGTTTAACTGCTTTTGGTTTGGCAGATAATGCGCCAATAAGTACAAATGCAACAGAGGAAGGAAGATTATTAAATAGAAGAACAGAGTTTAAAGTTGTTGGCATAGATACAACATTGATAAACAATGCTATTCCAGAGTTTAAAATGCCCGAACTTCCAAAACAAACAGAGCATATTGCAGTTGAAAAAGTTAAACGTAATAAGTTAAGAACACTTGCTCATTTTGGTTATAACAGTAGTTTCTTAACAGATTATTCAAAAGATAAATTAAGCTTAGTTATCAAAGAGTTAAATGATAATCCAAGTATGAAAATCAGAATTCATGCATACTCTGACCCACTTGGAAAACATGATTACAACTACACTTTATCAGAAAAAAGAGGTCAAGTAATTAAAGATTACCTAGTATCGCAAGGTATTAATTCAGAAAGACTTAGCATCGAATCTGATGGAGATAAAGACCCTTTATTAAACTCCGCTGATAAATCAGAAAATGTACTTAACAGAAGAGTTGAATTTGAAATAATTAGTGAGTAGTTTAGATTAAAGAATATAGAATTTAAGAAATAGCCCAAGGTTTTAAACTTTGGGCTATTTTGTTGTTAAGCCTGCATATTCATTTCAACAGTCCATTTCCAAGCAGGAATTAAATGTACTTTTTTAGCATCTTTTATTAATTCATCTTCTTGATTTATAGTGATTATATAGCCAGTTTCAAGGTTAAAAAACTGCAATGCTTCTATTAATCCATTGACTTCCCTTGCCTTATTTTCAGCGTTTAATTCTAAGCAAACTTGTATGGCATGTGTAATTTTATCTTGTTCTTTTACCACAAAATCACATTTCCCTTTTTCTCTGAAATAATACATTTCCTTAAATTTGCGACGCAATTGTAAGTAAACTGCATTTTCAAACATTCGTCCATAATCCGCAGAAAAACTTAAAGAATTGGCATCTCCAAAACCGGTATCAATTACATATATTTTTTTAGGGTTTACAGCAACACTTTTTAGCGACCAACTAAATCTTGGTAAAGTAAACATCAGATAACTATCCTCAAACCAGCTTACATAATCCATTACGGAGTTTACTGAACCTACTGAAAATGTGTTTTTTATATTGGTATATGAAAACTCTTTGCCTGCATTAGAAATCAAATATAAGGCTATGCTTATCAATGTTTTTTCATTTCTAACACCATGCCTTACAATAATATCTCTGTATATGATATCCCTAAATAACTGTTGCAATATCTCCTTATTCCCAACTTTTACAAAACTAGGAAAACCTCCTTCAGCTATATACAATTTGTAAGAATCAGCATTGTGATGCAGTTTTTTGAATGAGCAATATTCTGTATATGAAAATGGTAACAACTCTATTTGCACACTTCTACCTGTGAGTTTAGTGCCTAATTCTCTACTTAATAAGGATGCATTTGAACCCGTAACACATATTACCTTTTCTCTATCGTGTAAATTACGGACAAATACTTCCCAATTTTCTACATTTTGTATTTCATCAAAGAAATAAAACTTATTTCCAGTACCAATTATCTCATCTAATTTAACAAAATCTGTATTATCAAAACCATATATTCGAGGGTCTTCAAAGTTAAAAAAAGCACATGATTTATCATTTACAGATTTTATCAACTGTTGTATCAAAGTACTTTTACCACAACGTCTAATACCTGTAATGATAACTATAAAAGCTTCACTTAATTGTACTTGCGACAATTTTTCTCTGTATTCAGTTACATTTTTCTTTGCAAGAGAAACTTGTTGCTGTTTGTATGATATTTCTATTTCAGATTTTAAAACCACAACTTTTGTGCTTTACTAATGCACAAATATACATTTTACTAAAATACAATTTTACATTTTACTAAAATATATTTTTACATTTTAATAAAATACAAATTTACATTTTACTAAAACACAAAATTACATTTCAACAGCGAACAAAATCTATAAAAAACACACTTTTCAATGTCTATGTTAAATTTTCTGTCAATTATCTTGTATCTTCGCAAGAATAGTCAAAATAGAGTTTTTTCAATAATAAAATTTCGACTATAAAATATTAATTATTAATTACTCATTATTAATTACTTATGCAGCTGAGTAAGCTCGAAATTAAAGGTTTTAAAAGTTTTGGAGATAAGGTCGTAATTAATTTTGACCAAGGAATTACAGGTATTGTTGGCCCAAATGGTTGTGGAAAATCAAATGTGGTTGACTCTATTCGTTGGGTTTTGGGTGAGCAAAAAACCAGAAACTTGCGTTCCGAAAAAATGGAAAACATTATTTTTAATGGAACTCGTAACCGAAAAGCACAACAACTAGCCGAAGTTTCAATCACTTTTAACAATACCAAAAACTTATTACCTACTGAATATTCGGAAGTTACCATTACTCGTCGCTATTACCGAACTGGCGATAGTGAATATTTATTGAATGGTGTTACTTGTAGATTAAAAGATATAACAAACTTATTTTTAGATACAGGAATTGGTCCGGATAGTTACGCAATTATCGAGCTCAAAATGGTTGACGACATTTTGAACGACAAAGACAATTCACGTAGAAACTTGTTTGAAGAAGCTGCGGGTATTTCAAAATTTAAAATCCGTAAAAAAGAAACGCTTCGCAAACTTGAAGACACCGATGCTGACTTGGCTCGTGTGGATGACTTACTTTTTGAGATTGAAAAAAACATGAAATCGCTTGAAAAACAGGCGAAACAGACTGAGAAATACTTTGTAATAAAAGACGAATACAAGAAATTCAGTATTTTAATTGCAGGCTTGAGTATCAAAAAGTTTCATGAATCTTTAGCGAATTTAAAAACTAAAGTTGATACCGAAATTGACAGAAAAACGGTATTAAACAAAGACTTAGCCACCAAAGAAGCCGAAATAAGTAAATTCAAGGCGGATTTAGTAAATAGAGAAAAACTACTTTCATCTCGTCAGAAAGCTTTGAACGAACATATTGCTAAAATTAGGCAATATGAATCAGAGAAAAAGATTAAAAATGAGAGAGTTAGGTATTTAAATGAATCACTTACCAAACTACACGAACAAATTGAACTTGATAAAAAAAGTCATGAACGTGCAGAGTTTAGTGTAAAATCACTGACCGATGAATTAATTTCTACTGAAAAGCAATTCAACGAGTTAGAAGCAAAATTAGCGATTTTAAAAACCGATTACGAACAAGAAAAAGAAGGTTTAGTAGTTTTACAAGAACGTTCTACGGTTTTAAACAATAAACTAAAACAAGAAGAAGCAAAAGTATTTCAATTCAATAAAACGCTAGAAATTAGCGAGATACAACTTAGTACTTTTCAACAAGAACTTGAAAAAAATGATAATGATAGCAACTCTCATGTGGCATCGTTATCGGATTTCGAATCAAAAATTTCACTTGTAAAAACCCAACTCGATATTGCTCAGCGTCAATTAAATATTTTCATCGAAGCTGAAGAAAAGCTGAATGCAGATATTGAGGCTATGTCGGCGGAAATTGATAAAATAAAAGACGAAAATGTTAAATTAAACAGAAAACTTGATGCACGTCAGAATGAGTTTAATTTAACTAAGTCGCTGGTAGAGAACCTAGAAGGTTTCCCTGATGCAGTTCGTTTTTTAAGAAAAAATTCGCAATGGGCAAAAGAAGCTCCTCTCCTATCAGATATTGTAACTTGCGACGAAGAATTTAGAATTCCAATAGAAAACTATCTTGAAAACTACATGAATTATTATGTAGTTGAACAGGAACAACAAGCTTTACAGGCAGTTAACATGCTTTCGGAGGCAAGTAAAGGTAAAGCAAACTTTTTTGTAACTTCTGCATTCGACAATTTTATAGTAGCAGAGCCAAAAAATATTCCACACGCTAAACGAGCTTTAGATTTAGTTGAATACGACCCACGTTACCAAAAATTAGTTGAATATGTCCTTAATGATGTATATATAGTTTTTGAAAACCAAGAACAAATTCCTGATACTAATGCTGTTATCATTACCCAAAATGGTAAACTTGCCAAACGCAGATTTAGTATTTCGGGTGGTTCCGTTGGATTATTTGAAGGTAAACGTATTGGTAGAGCAAAAAATCTTGAAAAACTTGAAAAGGAAATTGTTACGCTAACTAACAAAGCGAACAGTATCAAAGAAGTTTTGAATGATAAGTTAAATGCATTTCAAGAATTAAAAAATAAAACTTACAAATCAGATATTGAGGCTGTTAAAGTTGATTTAAATAGACTTGGCAATGATTTGGTTTCGCTTGAAACACGTAAAGAACAGTTGAGCAGTTTACTTTCATCAACCGCAGGACGTAAAGATGAAATTCTTGAAAAAATGGATGCTATCAGAGCTGAAATGGAAGCTGTAAAGCCAAATTTAGCCGAAGCAAAAGCAAATTTAAACGACATTGAACTTGATATCAATGATTTAAATAAAGAGTTATTGTTAAGAAATGAAACTTTACAACAGCGTTCTAATGCATTTAACCAAGAAAATATTTTTTATCATCAATTAAAAAATAAATTAAATAGTACCGAGCAAGAAATTGGCTACAAGAAAACCGCCGCCGAAAGTAGTTTGCAACGTGTACTTAAAAATACTGAAGATTTAAAGAAAGTTGATGCCGATATCAAAGCAATGTTAAACAATGCTGAAGTTTCGGAAGATGAATTGGTTGAGCTTTACAAAGAAAAAGAAGCCATTGAAGGTGGATTAAGTGAGGCCGAAAAAGAATATTATGGTAATCGTGGTCAGATAGATTTGTTTGAAAAAGAAATCAAAGAAATCCAGAAAAACCGAGAAGCAATTGATTTAATTTTAGTTGAACTGAACAATAAAATTAATGAAGAAAAAATCAGTTTAACAGCAATCCAAGAACGATTAGGCGTTGAGTTTGAGGTAAAACTGTCAGATTTGGATGATGAAAAATTACAAACTGATTTATCTGAAAAAGAAATTCAGCACAAACTAAATACATTGAAGCAAAACATGGAAAAAATAGGTCCAATTAACCCTATGGCCATGGAAGCTTACAATGAAATTAAACAACGATTCACGTTTATTACTGACCAAAAGGCTGATTTACTGAATGCTAAGAAATCATTAATGGAAACAATTAGTGAAATTGATATAGTTGCTCGTCAAACTTTCTTGGATGCGTTCAATGAAATTAGAGAAAACTTTATCAAAGTATTTAGGTCATTATTTTCAGATGAAGATAGTTGCGATTTAAAATTAACTTACCCTAATGAGCCAACAGAATCTCCAATTGAGATCATTGCACGTCCAAAAGGTAAGCGTCCGTTAACTATCAACCAGCTTTCAGGAGGTGAAAAAACTCTAACTGCGATATCGTTATTGTTCTCAATTTATCTCCTAAAACCAGCACCATTCTGTATATTTGATGAGGTAGATGCACCTTTGGATGATGCAAATATTGATAAATTCAACAATATCATTCGCAAATTCTCCGCTGATTCTCAATTTATTGTAGTTACACACAACAAACGTACAATGGCTAGCACAGATGTTATTTATGGTGTCACTATGCTTGAGCAGGGCGTTTCGAGAGTTGTACCTGTGGATTTAAGGGCGTTGGTGTAAGAAGTTGAGTTTAAATACCAATTTTTAATTTAGTTAAAATCCTGAAAATTCTTTAATTCTGTAAATTCTGATTCAGACAAAATATCAATATTATGAAATCGATAAACTCATTACAATTACAGTTGGTTGAAAAAATGATGCACAACTGTTCGCAAAGTGAAGCCAAAGAAATGGTGCAAACATTTGCAAACGAACAAGTTGCAGTAATGCAATATATGCAAGAAATGAGTGCTGATTTAAACTTCGACGAAAGTAGAGATTGTTTAGATTACCTAGCCACACTGGTTTGGAGATGCTATAAAGTTGTAAATGATTTAAATTCTCCAATTACCGAAGCTGAATTAGAAGCACAAGAAAGTAAACTTTTACAATCCGTTGAAGCAGTTTCAGATAAAAGCTACAAACCATTTACACATATTGCAGAAGTACAAACAGGCTTGGCAAAATTAGTTTCTGATGAAATTTTAGGCTTATTTGAGCATGAAAATAGCAAAGAATCAGACAAAGATTTACATGTGTTATTCACTGCAATTGAGGTAATTGTATTAGCATTTCAGGAACACAAGTAAAATATTACACTACCTTAATAATTATATAAAAATCACTTAAAATTTGATAAAAAACATTTCAATACAAATAAATTACTATTTAAAATAAATCATTAAATTTTTTTATCTCAGCAAAAGTACTTAATATTGAAATTATTAAACACATAAATTTTACTATCATAATGAAAAAAATCACTAAAACTCTATTAGTTGCTTCATTAGCATTAATGGCAATGTCTTGTTCAAAAGAGGACAAAGAAGTTGTAACTCCAGTTCAAGAAAACAATGTACCAAACGGAACATCTAAATTGTCTTTATCAGTACATGTATTAGCCTCTTCAACTGGATCAGTTAGAACTGCTGGTTTAAATGGTTGTACTGTAACTATTAGCAACAATGGAGTAAATAAAACAGTAACAGTTGATGAATCAGGAATTGCATATTTTGCAAATCTTACTGAAGGTTCTGTTTCTGTATTTGTAAAAGCTCCATCAGGTTATTTATCTCGTAACACATCAGGATTTATTGAATATGATGGTTCATTCAATCTTACTTCAACTGGAACAAATGCTGGTACAGATGCAGTGCAAGAATCTTCTAGTAGAATCGCTGTTACATTACCAAGAATTGGGGCTACTTTCAAAGGTAAAATATTAGGTAATTTCGATTTCGATGGTTCAACATCTAATACTCCAATTGTACCTGGTACAAAAATCATTGCAAGAGTTTCGAATAGTTTAGAACCAAACATTTTCACTACTACTACAAATAGCGATGGTACATTTACTTTCGCTAATTCTTTACCAGAAGGTGAAGAAGTTACTTTCTCTTTAGATTACCAAACAACTAATTCTACTGTAACTCCAAATACTCAAAAAGACTGGGAATTCCAAGGTTTATTTGGGTTTGGTGACAATAGTAGCTCATTCCAATATGGTGAGACTAAAGAAATTGGTAATACAACTGCTCAATAATTGTATATTTCTTTGCAATAAAAAAGGTTCGTTGATTAATTTCAACGAACCTTTTTTATGTTTACAAAGTCTAAAATCTTAAATCTTAATAACTATCTATCATTTTTTCAAACTTTTTCTTTTTCCATTCTTCCTTAGCTTTTTTAACTACGTTTGAAGAGATTGTTAAAGATGCAGCTCCACCAACTTTTACATATTGCATAAATACTCGTTTTCCTTGCCATACATAAATCTCGTTTCTTGGATTAGGTTTAGTTGCTTTTCCGTAAACTGACTCCAACTCTTCAAGTAATTTTGCAGCATTTTCAGGTGTTACATCAATTAACATCATGTCCACTTTGTTATTCCAAAAGCTCAAATTAAATTCTTTGAATGGACAAGTTCCAAATTGATAAAACTGTTTTTTAATAACCCTATAAACTTCAACTTGCTCTTTTTCATCACCACTTGATGGTGCTGGTGCAATAATTCTAGCAAGCGAATCTTTATCTTGATTAAACCTAATTCCTAAAAATGCATGATCATTGTCTAACAATGAAATATCTTGTGCAAATAAAAACCCTGAAATTAAAACAGATGCAAATGTTGTTATTATCTTTTTCATAATCAATTATTTATATTTTATCTATTAAACTGCGATGCTACTATAGCATTTTTAATGCCATCTTTATAATCATAAAATCCTCTCCCCGATTTTACACCTAATTCTCCTGCATTTACCATATTTACCAACAATGGCGAAGGAGCATATTTATCTTTCCCTAAACCTTCATGCAAAACTCTCATTATCATCAAACAAACATCCAAACCAATAAAATCTGCAAGTTGTAATGGCCCCATTGGGTGACTCATACCTAATTTCATTATTCCATCAATTTCTTTCACACCAGCCACTCCTTCATTTAATGTAATTATGGCTTCATTTATCATTGGCATTAAAATTCTGTTAGCCACAAAACCTGGAAAATCTTGAGATAATAAAGGAATTTTATTTAATGTTTCTGTTATTTGATGAATAGAATCAATGGTTTGTTCACTGGTTTTGTATCCTGCAATTACCTCAACCAAAGGCATTACCGGCACAGGATTCATAAAATGCATCCCAATAAAACGCTCAGGATGAGTTACATAATTTGCTAACTTAGTAATAGAAATGGAAGATGTATTTGAACATATAAATGCATCTTCTGGAATTAAAGAGGCAATTTTAGATAAAACAATTTTCTTAATTTCTTCTCTTTCAGTTACCACTTCAATTGCCAAAAATGTTTTTGAATCTATACTATCTAATGATGAAAAAATTGAAATATTTTGTAAAGTTTCAGCTTTTTGAATTTCTGAAATTTCATTTTTCTTTACTTGTCTATCTAAATTAGTAGTAATTTTTTCAATTGCAACAGACAATAAACCTTCATTTTGATCTATCAACTGTACTTTATAATTATGTAACGCAAAAACATGGGCAATTCCATTCCCCATTGTTCCTGCTCCTATAACTGCAATTTTTTTCATAGTGTTTTGTACGCAAGGAATATCTTAAAGTTTAACTATTTTTTTAAGTAAAATTGTAATTTTTTCATTAAAGATTGTACTTATTAAATATTTTTACAATCAAAAATCACAAAGTTTATCAACCATAGTTTATAGCCTTCGTTAAACACTCGAAAATGCATTTAATATGATAGTTGGTGTTCCTAAAGAAATTAAAAACTCAGAGTTTAGAGTTGCATTAACTCCAGCTGGAGCTGCGGAGTTAGTTAAATTTGGTCATACAGTTTATGTTGAAAAAAATGCTGGCGAAGGTTCTGGCTTTCCTGATGATGAATACACGCAGGCTGGAGCAATAATATTAGCCACAGCATCTGAAATTTTTGAACAAGCTGCATTAATTGTTAAAGTAAAAGAACCTCTTCCACAGGAATATCCACTTATAAAATCACATCATACAGTTTTTACCTATTTCCATTTTGCTTCGTCGCTTGATTTAACCAAAGCAATGCTTGCAAGCGGTGCTGTGTGTATAGCTTACGAAACTGTTGAAAATGCAGACAGAAGTTTGCCTTTGTTAGTGCCAATGTCGGAAGTGGCAGGCAGAATGTCGATTCAACAAGGTGCTAAATATTTAGAAAAGCCACAAAAAGGTAGAGGCATACTTTTAGGTGGAGTTGCAGGCGTTGCACCAGCAAAAGTGCTGGTTTTAGGCGGTGGAATTGTTGGTACACAAGCCGCAAAAATGGCTGCAGGTTTGGGTGCTAGTGTAACTATTATGGACGTAAATTTAAACAGATTACGTCAGCTTTCTGAAATACTTCCTGCCAATGTACAAACCATTTATTCAAACGATTACAATATCAAAAAAGCATTAAAAGAAGCTGATTTGGTGATTGGTGCTGTATTAATTCCGGGGGCTAAAGCGCCAATTTTAGTAAGTAGAAATGATTTGAGTTTAATGCGAAAAGGTACAGTTGTAATTGATGTAGCTGTTGACCAAGGTGGTTGTATAGAAACTTGTAAACCAACCACTCACGATAACCCAGTGTATGAAATTGATGGCATTATTCACTACTGTGTGGCAAATATGCCTGGAGCTGTACCTTATACTTCTACCCTAGCGTTAACTAATGCTACTTTACCTTATATTTTAAAACTAGCAAACAACGGTTGGGAATTAGCTAGCCAACATGATGCAAGTTTGAAAAAAGGTTTTAATATTGTAAAAAATAACATTGTGTACAAACCTCTTGCTGATACTTTTGGTATGGAATGTATGCCTTAATTTGTATTAGGTATTAGGTACAAAGTATTAAGTATCAATTACCTATTACCTTGTACCTAATAACTAGCACTTAATACTACAACATGAAACACATAGCATTATTAAGAGGAATAAATGTAAGTGGCCAAAAAATTATCAAAATGGCTGATTTACAAAAGCATATTGCAGAATTAGGGTTTAAAAACATAAGCACTTATATACAAAGTGGCAATATTATTTTTGAAACAGATTTGGATAATACTTCAATTTTAGCTGAATTAATTTCAAATAAAATCAAAGAAAAATACGATTTTGATGTCCCAACTGTAATAGTAACCATAGATGAATTACAACATATTGTTTCCTCAAATCCATTTATAAATGATAGAAATGAGTCAATTGATAATATTTATGTTGCATATTTTGACAGCGTACCAGATGCAAGTTTAATAGCCAAGTTTAAAGAAATAACTTTTAAGAACGAAGAATGTATTTTTGATGGAAAAGTTGCCTACTTGTTTTACCCCGAAAAATACGGTAACTCTAAACTAACCAACAACTTACTTGAATCAAAACTAAAAGTAAAAGCCACTACCCGCAACTGGAAAACGAGTGTTAAGTTGTTGGAGTTGGGGAAGTAAAAGTCGAAAAATATGAGAAATATAATTTTGCTATTAGGGTTTATTTTTATAGTTGCATGTAAACATACTAAAAGTGTAGAAACTAAATTTGGAAATTTTGAAATTGCTAAAATTGACATACACAATAATCAATTACAACGAATTTTTGTAGTTATAAATCCAAAATCAGTTGAAGACACTACATTTATTAAAAGTATTATTTACAAATTAAAAACTGATTACAAAGCAAATAAACATACTAACATTTCATTTTTCTCTGACAAAAAGTATGCGGACTATAAAACTGAGTTATTTATTGATAATCAACTATTGCCAAGTTCTGAGATAGGAAATTGGTTCGATTACTATTATTTAGGTGAATATGAATTTGAATCAAATAGTTATCAAACATATCCTCATTCAAATATAAAGCGCAAAAAGGTATTTGAAAAACTTATTGAAAACGAACAAAATAACCTACTTTTCTACTAATGTGCAATAATTCATTAAAAATTGTTTAAATTTATTTAAATTGATTTATAAAACAATTAGTTTCTAAAATCCCCAATCAACCACTATACTTAATTTATTTTTCAATTTTAAACCTATTTTCCGCTCTTCGACATCTTCCCTTAAAAATTAACAACAAAAGCTAGAAAAACGTGCACGTCGTGATTTGCAATCACGATGCCGTATCTAAGGATTTTTAATCCTTAATTGTTGCAAATGGTTGAAATAACTTGTCAGCTACGAAAAGTAATAAACGATTATTGAATCTACCTTACGGTGCAGAAGTTAACATGATTATTTCTTGCGGAATAATAAAAGTAAATGGCGTTTGGAACGACAGAATGAGAATTCCGTTTGAGGAGATGTATAGAGAAATCTAAGAAAGAATTATAAATCAATGGTGTTATGCCTTAGTATCCAAGAAATCTGAAAAAGTTATTAATTTGGAAGTAAAATAAATATTTTTAATTCTTAAAAAATCATTAATTTGCTAACTAGTAAATACATATTATTCAATATTTAAGAAAGCAATTAATTGAATATTAAAGAAAATATTTCTGTCCGAAAAGCAATCAATATCTGCCATAAATACATTACCATTCCTACAATTGTACTGTTTTTGGGTATGATTGTCTTCACAATTTACATTGGTTTTACAATTGATGATATTACAATATTGTGGATTATTATGCCAATTTCTATTGTATGCATTATAGCTTTACCTTGGTTATTTTGGAGTTTACTTATCACACATTGGAAACTTTGGGCATTTGAAAATGTTAGAAATGTACATTTCCTTTATAAAACAGCTGTAAAAGAAGGTATACTTCACTGTAAAAATAGTTTTTGGGATAATACAGCCATTAGTACCAAACATCAAAAAGAAAAATGGGAAATACTTCAAAATAAATTCAAAATTAAAGATGAATTAAATGAAGATTTTAATACCCCAGAAAGTATCATTTTAACTTATAAGGCAACCAATAAAACTGTTTTTATTTTTTGGGGAATAATTTCAATTTCAATATTCATTTATTTAATAGTTGAAATTGAAATGTATATTATAGGTTCAATTTTATTACTTATTTCTTTATATTCCATTTACGATAAATTTTGGGGTAAAAAAGAATCCATTTCTAAAATTATAATTATTAGTTTACAAGGAATAGAATTTCATAAGCAACTCTATTCTTGGGATGAATTAAAAAATGTAAAAATTAAATCAACTAGTGATGACCAATATCTAGTTTTTAAACACCCAAATGGGAAAGAGAAAATTGACTTAAAAGAATTTTCATATTCAGGTGATTTAAAAAACTTATTACTTATCTATAAAGAAAAATATAAGTTAATTAATGAAGAAGATTAATTTGATTTAACTCACTCCACAAACCCCAACATGGCATTATAAACGCCATTTACAACTTCTGTCATTCTATCAAAATCAAGTGTTTCGATAGTGTCGGTAGTTTGATGGTAATTCATATTTCTGTAAAATGCTGTATTTGTAATCATTACGGCATCATAATCGTATTTCCAGTAATTTTGATGGTCAGAAAAATCAATTCCTGGGATTATTGATGGTGCATTGATAGATTTTACACTTATTTTTGAGCCTTCAATCATTTTTGATTTAACCTTTCTTAATATTTTGCCCTGCCCTATTTTACCAACTACAGTGATATAATTCCCTACAGTTGGGTAAAATAATTTAAGTAACCCAATTGGATATTCCTGCGATTTTGGTTTATCAGAAAAATAACCAATCATCTCTAAACAAATCATACCCAATACTTTTGTTTTGGCATCATTAATTGATTTTGCATGAACAGCACTACCCATATATTCCGACCTAAAAAATGGAGGTTCTTCTAAAGTATATGCTACAAAATCAATTCTATACTTCAAATCTGGTTTCTGAATTTGTAATAATCTTGCCAATTCTAACAAACCTGCTATTCCACTTGCATTATCGTCAGCACCGTCTTGCTCTCCACAAACATCATAATGAGCACCAATTATCAATCTTGGTGCATCTTTAGGTCCGTATGAAGCTAAAACGTTTGAATATGGAATTCCTTCTATTTTAAATGTTTGTTTTTCAGAAACATAGCCATAGCTATTAAACTCGTTTTGAATATATTGTGTAACTGAATCTAATACTTCTAAATTTAAATAATTGCGAGGTAAAGCTGTTGAAGTCAAAAACTTTACATGTTTATATAATGTATCTTTATTAGCTTTTTGACTAGATAAAGGTTTATAACTTGCTGCAAATATTGGAGTAGTAATTACAAACCAAATTGTTGTAAACAACAACAGAATAAAACTCAAAACTATTTTCCAAATCATATTATTCAGTTGTAAAGCTAATTTTTAAATAAGCTATTTAATATCCTCAGGTTTAGGATATTGTAATAGTTTCGAGAAATCTTCTTTCCAAAAATCTAAATCTAATAATTTTTTATTGATATCACGGGTTAAAGTAATAACTACATTTGTTCCGTCAGTATCTGTATATTCAACTTGAATTAAATCAGCAGCATATTGCACCGAACCATCAGTACAAAACGAAATACTACCCATAATTCCATCTTCATATTCATCAACTAAATCAGCAATTGGATATTGTTTTTCCGTAGCTCCTAAACGTTTTAATAAACTTTGCACTAAAAGTTTCTCTTCTGGACGGATATCTCTAATTTTTCCCATAATTCTATTTATACATAAATTCAGTTATTATTCCACCCTCTTCAAACCCATCTCCTCACCTATCTTAATCATAAAAGCATAATTTTCGTCGAAGGTATTTGGCACTAAACCATCAAGAACGGCTTCTCGCAAACGGATTTTTATTTCGCCAACTTGTGCATTGGGTTTTAAACCAAAAGCTGCCATAATATCCTCACCAGTTACAACTGGCTGAAAATTACGAATTTTGTCTTTTGCTTCAATATCAATAAGTTTTTGCTCTACTTTATCAAAATTTTGCAAATATCGTTTTACTTTATTGTCGTTTTTCGAGGTAACATCGGCTCTGCAAAGCTTCATTAAATTATCTACATCATCACCAGCTTCATACAATAATCTACGCACTGCCGAATCTGTAACTTCGTCTTTTACTAAAGCAATTGGTCTAAGGTGAATTCTAACCAACTTCTCTACCGATTTCATTTTTTCATTCATCGGTAATTTCATTCTTCTAAATATTCCAGATACCATTCTTGCACCCAATTCTTCGTGTCCATGAAAAGTAAATCCTACCTTTTTATTGAAACGTTTGGTAGCTGGTTTGGCAATATCATGTAAAATTGCAGCCCATCGCAACCAAAGGTCGTCCGACATTTCTGCAACATTATCAAGCACTTGTAAGGTATGATAAAAATTATCTTTATGCGATTTTCCATCAATAGTTTCAGTACCCATTAAAGCTACCAATTCAGGAAAAATCATTTGTAACAAGCCCGCAGCCAACAACAATTTAAACCCGTAAGAAGGCTTTTTGGCTAAAATAATTTTGTTTAATTCGTCAGCAATTCGCTCTTTTGATATAATTTCTATTCGTTCTTTATTTCGAATAATTGCATCAAAAGTCAATGGTTCAATATCAAAATTAAGTTGCGTTGCAAAACGAATTGCACGCATCATTCTTAAAGGATCATCAGAAAAAGTAATATCTGAATCAAGTGGCGTTTTAATAATTTTGCGAGCAATATCTTCAACCCCACCAAATGAATCAAGTACTTCTCCGTAATTATTGGCATTCAAACCAATAGCCAAAGCATTGATTGTAAAATCTCTACGATTTTGATCGTCTTCTAAAGTACCGTTTTCAACAACAGGCTTGCGAGAGTCTCTATTATATGATTCTTTGCGTGCACCTACAAATTCTAATTCCCAATCATCCACCTTTAACATAGCTGTACCAAAATTTTTGAATACAGTTACTTGAGGTTTAGATGGATGCAATTCTGCCACTTTCATAGCCAATGCTTCGCCACTGCCAATGCACACAAAATCAAGGTCTTTACAAGGCCTTTTTAAAATCAAATCTCTTACAAAACCACCAACTACATACGTTGGCACATTCAATTCATTGGCTGCTGAGGCAACCAATGCAAATAATGGATTATTGTTTAGTACTTCTTTAAAATTCACTTAATTGTAGTTTATTTTTTCAAAATTGTGTGTCCCATTTTATCTCTTTTAGTGAGCAGATATTTCTCATTATGCTCATTTGGAGTAATTTCAATTGAAACAGAATCTTGAATTTCTAAGCCATAACCAATTAAACCTGCACGTTTTTTAGGGTTATTTGAAATAAGTTTTATTTTAAATACTCCCAAATCTCTCAGAATTTGAGCACCAACGCCATAATCACGTTCGTCCATATTGAAACCTAATTTCACATTGGCCTCAACAGTATCCAAACCTTGCTCTTGAAGTTTGTATGCTTTTAATTTATTCAATAAACCAATTCCTCTACCTTCTTGGTTCATATAAAGTACCACACCTTTTCCTGCTTTTTCAACCATTTCCATAGCTGCATGTAATTGCGGACCACAATCACATCTGCAAGAACCAAAAATATCACCTGTAACGCATGATGAATGTACCCTTACAAGTACTGCTTCGTTTGGTTCCCAGCTACCTTTTACTAAAGCTAAGTGCGACTCTAAAGTGTCAATTTGTTTATAAGCAATCAATTCAAAATCACCCCATTCAGTTGGCATATTTACACCAATTTCACGTTTTATAAGTGATTCACGTTCAAGTCTATATGAAATCAAATCTTTGATAGAAACCAACTTAAAGCCAAATTTATCCGCAATTTCTCTCAATTGTGGTAAACGAGCCATTGTTCCGTCTTCGTTCAAAATTTCAACAAGTACTCCTGCTGGTGCAAAACCTGCCAAACGAGCAAAATCAACCGTTGCTTCAGTGTGACCAGTTCTACGCAACACACCACCGTCTTTAGCTTTTAATGGAAAAATATGCCCTGGGCGACCTAAATCCGAAGGTTTTGTATTTGGGTTAACCAATGCACGAACAGTTTTAGCTCTGTCTTGTGCCGAAATACCAGTTGTACAACCATCTCCTAACAAATCAACAGATACAGTAAATGCAGTTTCATGACTTGAAGTATTATCGCCAACCATCGGCATTAAATTTAATTCTCTGCAACGTTCCTCAGTAAGTGCTGCACAAATTAAACCACGAGCTTCTTTGGTCATAAAGTTGATAATTTCGGGCGTAACTGTTTCCGCAGCACAAATCATATCACCCTCATTCTCACGATCTTCATCATCAACAACGATAATTATTTCACCTCTTTTAAAAGCATCAATTGCTTCTTGTATTTTATCAAGCATAGGTATATTTTTTAACAAGTATATAAACTTGTGAGCTAATCAATTGTTTTTAGTATTCCAAACTCCACTGTTATTTCCCTTTAAATACTTAAAGAAACCGAACAACAAAGCTATATTCATTAATATAAAATGACTTACAAATCTAAGAACATCCACCTTAATTTTCACTTTTGAAAGCAAATAATCTAAAGGTAAGCTTAAATATCCTATCAATTGTAAATACAATAATATCTCGAAGTAATAATTATGACTCGCTAATAACACATTGGTTATCAAAACAATTAACATAAAAAATGGAGTTAACCAACGCAACACTTTATGCGACCAATAGATAAATGCATATTTATTGGCAAATGGATTTAAAAACTTTGTGAAATAAAATAAGTTCTGGAAATTACCAACGCTAATTCTGATTTTTCGCTTAAATTCAATTGCACTATCGCCCGAAATTTCAATACGAGCTATGGCATTATTTGCAAAAACTGTTTGAAATCCTTTATTTAATACTTGTAAAAACAAAAAGAAATCATCAACCAAAAAGCCCTTAGGCACAGGCATATACAAATCTGAACGGATTGCATAACAAGCTCCACTTGCACCAATTACTGACCCAAATACACCTTCGCCTTGCTTAATTTTAACTTCTCTTTGATTATATTTTATTTCTTGTGCACTAACACCTTTTTCTGAAGCTGTATAAACTTCAAACACCGATTGCACCCCTCCTATTTTTGCATCGTGAAATGGTGCAATAATGTTAATGATTGTATTTTCGTCAAACAAAGTATCAGCATCAGTCAAAATCAATAATTCAGCATTGAAATTTTGCTTCTGCATTTCAAATAATTGATTAATAATCTGAGGTTTTCCAGTTCTTTCTGCAAAAGGAATATGCTTAATTTGAGGAAATTCAGCTTGTAAAGATTTGATAATTTCATCTGTTTTATCCGAACATTTATCAGTACCAATCCAACATTCAATATTTGAATGTGGATATTTGGTTAAAAAAGTAGTTCTAATTTTTTGTTCAATTACTTCTTCCTCGTTGTAAGCAGCTATTAAAACTGCTATTTTTTTGTTCAAAAATTGATTTTCTTTACTGATTTTTAAGGATTTACCAGAAATACTAATCATCCATTGCGGAAAAATTACATACGTATAAGCTATCAAAAAAATAGAAGTAAATAGCAGTATAGATGCAATTATGAGCATTAACGATTTTTTGTGTGGACAATTATTCAGTAAATATCGCTATTTTTTGTAAAAACCTAATAATTAATTGAGAAAAGTATTGATTTGAAGAACAATTAAATCAATGATTTTCAGTTTTACTAAAATGCTTTTTTATAAATGTTTCAATTGTAAAAAATTTAAAATCAATTGTTGAATGTTGTTTTGATGAATATAATCTTGGAATTTGATCAGGCATTACTCCAACATTAATTTTGAAAAGTTTTAGTAAAAATGCAATACAGTACATTCCGATTTTAGGAATTGGAATAATTAAAGTTTTATTTCCTAAGATTTTATTCACCAATGTTATCAAGGAATAAAAAGTAAAACTCTCATTTCCATTTAAATGTAAAATTTCTTGATTCAATTTTTTGATAAAAATTGCTTCATACATCAACTGGTTTAAATCATTAACAAAAATAGGAAACATGGCACTTTTCATCCCAACAGGACAAAGCATTATTTTCTTTTGACTCGCATCTTGAATCAACTGTGCAATTGCTTCATTTTTTGTAGTACCAAAAACTTCTGATGGTCTAATAATTAACCAATTAGCAAGTTTTTGTTTGATATAATTTTCAGCTAAAAATTTAGATTCTCCATAAGCACCACTTTCAATGGATGCTGTACGTGAACTAATAAAAACAAACTTTTTTTCAGGAAATTGAGCAAATAAATCTACTAATTTTTGGGTTGCTTTAAAATTAACTTCAAAGTATGGTTCCTCAGTAAATGAATGTGTTATTGCTGCTGCATGTATGATTAAATCACAACTAATCAATTCATTGCTATATGAATTAATATTCAATAAATCACCGAAAACCCAAGTAATATTGGAATAGTTTTTAAAACCAGATTGACGAGTTAAACAATAAAAATGATATTCACTTGGGTCGCAAATTGAAATGAAATCTTGAATTATTTCAGAACTTGCACCCGTTACAAAAACCTTGATTTTTGACATTAATTTTTGATTCTATAAACAATTAAATTTCTTATAAACTCAAAAATTGCTTTAAATTTCACGAATGAAGCTCTTCCTTCAAGTTCTAAAAACTCAACCGGAAATTCATAAAATGGCAACTTCAACTTTCTAATATTCAACATTATTTCAGCGTCAATGAACCAATCTTCCGAATTCAAAATCATTGCTTCATAAGCTTGACGAGTCATAATTTTAGGTTTTGAATTTACATCTCTTGAATTTAAACCTGGGAATAAAACTGAAAATAACAGATTATAAACCATCGAAATAGTTTTTCTGTACAAACCATCGTTACGAGTAGTTCTGTATGTTTTAACTAATTGATAATTACTGTTTTTTATCTTATTAAAACACAGTTCAATACTTTCCAATGGAAATTGACCATCACCGTCAATTACACATAAATATTGACCTCTCGCAAAATTCAAACCTTCTTTCATGTCCCAACCCATCATACCTTGTTTGGGTTTGCAAATAGCTCTATATCTTGGGTTTTCTGCAGCAAGTTTAGTTACTACATCTTTAGTTCTGTCGTTAGAACCTTCAATATAATTACCTACTAATACTATTTCATAATTATCTGAAATTTTACTAGCTAAAAGTGCTGTTCTATTTGCAAAATCAATAATTGATTCTTCGGCTCTGTAGCAAAGTATAATTACTGATAATTCAATATCTTGATTGGGAGGTACTTGATTCGTCATCTTATTAAATCTAAGGCAAAGTAAGTGATTTTTTTTTATTTTATAACCAAAACTGTATTTTGAATAAACACTATTTTAGTTTATAAACATAAAATTCACCTTCTTTTAAAACCAAACTATCCAAATGAGATTTCATTAAATCATTAGATAACAAATCACTAGAATTTGTATAAATATATTTTGCCCCTCTTTGAATATAATTTTCAAGATGTATTTGACCTTGTTTATTTTTGTCTAATAATTCTTCATTAGTACAGAAACCAAAACCTTTTTTGTGTATAAAATAATAGTTTATACATTTTGATACATCAGGACCAACTAAACACAAAGCATTATTAGGTACAGCTTTTTGAAGTTTTGTTCTACTTTCAGATTCATATAATTCAATAGGAACTCGTGGGTCTTTGTTCAAAAATCCAGGAATTATAATTCTAACAAATACCAAAACCGGTTGAATTAAAATCAACAAAACTAAAATCCATTTTTTATTAAATACAACATCAACTTTATAAGCACCATACGCTGCAACCATAACTAAAATTGGCATATAAGGCATCATATAGTAATCATGGTCGCCCATTTTGCTCAATTCTATAATGTGGTAACCTATAAATACAACCACCCAAACCAACATAGAAACTCCCAAAACGGTTTTGTGGATTTTGTTTTTGAAAGCCCAGTAAATACCAATTACAAAAAATGTAAATGAAGAAAAGTTTAAAATATTTTCTGGCAGTGAACTAATTAAATTTGAAGACAATGTTTTTAAACCTTTTGCAATATCTTTATCAAAAGCCACACTCACTACAAAATCAGAAAATCCACTTTGCTCAATAAGATAATTGGCATATTTATACCAACCTAAAGTTAAAGTTGCTACAATACCTCCGAAAATACTTAAAGCTAACCATTTGGTTATGTAAATGTTATTTCTGTAATGGAACACATAAGAAATCACAAAAAAGCCAAAAGCTAAGTATTGCATTTTGGTCATACCTGCCAAAGCTGAGGTAAACAAAGCCATCCAACCCAAGTAAAATAAATTGGCATTTTCATGTTCGATGTTAGCTAATTTATTTATCCATCGAATACAAAAATACAATCCCCAAATTGACATTGGCAAAGCTGTATTATCGGGCAAAGCTGATATACCATAATAAAACAGCATGGGCGACCAAAGGTATATCCACAAAGAATAATTGGCTATTTTTCTGTTTTTAGTTAATAATAATGCCAAAAAGTAAATTCCAGCAACACCTAACAAATGCCAAGCATAAGCATACACTCTTTGTACAAAATAATTCTCGCCAGTTACTTTGTAAATATTAGCAAGTAAATATTCATAACTAGGGAACTGACATCCTGTAATTCCTTTAGTATCATAACGATTATCAACTCTAGGTTTAAGGATATTCATTTCTTCTTCATAAAAATTCCTAGCAACTGACAGCGTTATTGTTTGTCGCCAAGTGTGCATATACCTCGGTGGGTTATTAAAGAAAAATGAATGTAGTACAAAACTTAATGCAATACCAAGTATTAAAAACCATTTGGTATCTGTAAAATTTCTAAATTTTTGAGTAAACATATTGATTATTAAACCTTAAATAAAATATTTATTCTACTGTAATTTTGCTTTTTGCTTCGATATAAGTACGTTTATCGAACTTAAAATCAAAGTATTTTGCTTCGCCAGCTTTTGCGGTGATGGTTTGTTTTGACCTTCCAATTTCTAAACCCGATTTATCAAAAGCTTTCACAAGTACTTCTTTTTTAAAGTCTTTATCAAAAATAAAATAGATGGTTAGCAAATTGTTTTTACCTCCTGTAGAATCACTTTGAATTGAAAATGAGCCAGTTTTCAATCCAGCGGATGAAACACTAGGCTGTAATTCTATTTTACATTCTAAGGTTTTATCAATTCCTTCCGAAACACCTTCTACAAATTCGGTAGCTGTTTTCCCAACTACTTCTCCCCCTTCGTTTATTGTTTGTTTCGTTTTCTCTTTTACTTTGTCGCAAGCTAAAAGAGAGATTAACAAAATGCATACAATTGATTGTTTTTTCATGATTCGTTTGATTTAATATTTTGAATTTCCGAGAAATTGTCTCGGAATTTTTATTGCTATTTTCTACAAGTTTGAAATTTTGAGTCAACTATTTTTCAACCACATAGAAACATAGATTTATATTTTTGATTTTAAAATCATTTATGATTTTTCTATGATATTCTTTTATTTTTTGAAATAACTTTTTTTTGCAAATGCATAGAAACTAAAGTTTTACATAAATAAAATTAAAAATTATTGAAAACCAATGTATCTATGTGGTTAATATATTTAATAACATACTAAAATAGAATTAATTAAAAATCAGTTGTTTCCTATCACAAAAACAACTGATTTTAAAGCAATTAATATCCAAAAATCTCTTCCAAAGTAACTTCTCTTACTTTGCCGTATTGTTGAAGTACCGAGAAATCTAATTTATCTTTTGAGCCAATAACAAGGATTTTTTGTTTTGCATTACTGATGTTTTCTTTTTGAAATTTAACAATATCAGCAAAAGTTACTTTTTTCACTCCGTTGTAAATATCAGCTCTAACATCATATTTCTGCCCAAGCATCAATGCATTTTCATAGTTAATCAACACATCTTGTTTTGTAATTCTTTGTGTTTCAATTGAATTAACTATTGCTTCTTTTGCTGAATTGAATGTTGTACTTGCCTCTGGCATGTTTTTCAATAACTCTTGCATTGCAGCTAATGCTTCTTTTAATTTATCAGCTTGCGTACCAATATACGAAACATTATAGTTTGATTTACCCAACTCTCTAGCTTGCGAATAATTTGATTTACAAGCATAAGCCAAAGCTTTCGACTCTCTAATTTCTTGGAAAACTATACTACTCATTCCTCCACCAAAATACTCATTATACATACTAATAATTGGTGCTTGTGTTGCCGAATAATTATATGGTAGTGATTTACTTAAAATCATTAACTCAGCCTGAACCATATCATAATTTACCCAAAGTACTTCATTTTCAGTAAAATCAAGTTCAGTGTAATTTTTAACAGGTGGCAATTCAGCGAGCACAGCAGTTGTGGCATGACTAGTATTTAACAAATTAGTCAATTCATCAGTTGATGATGTACCATAGAATAATACTTTATGTTTGTAATTTGACAAGCTTTTTATCAATGTAATTAACTCAGCACTTGTTAAACTTTTTAATTCTGTTTCTTTTAAGCTACTAGTAAATGGAGACACTTTACCATATTTAGCATAACTTACTAATGCTGAATTAAGTATTACTTTTTTATTGCGTTTAGCATCCGCTTTTGATTTTAAAATATCAGAAACCAATTCTTTTAAAGCATCTTCATTTGGAAGTGGATTTTTTAACACTTCTTCAAATAATGGCAATGCTTTGGCTAGATTTTCATTTAAACCACTTAAAGTAAAATACACTTTGTTTTCACCTACCATTACATCATAACTACAACCTAAATTATAGAAATCTTTTTGCAATGTTTCAGCATCTTTTCCATTGATTCCTAAGTATTTAAGATAACTTAATGCAATACCAATTTTAGGATTTGAGTTTGAACCAAGTTCAAATTGATAGTATAAATTAAAAATACCATTTTCTTGATTCACTTTGTAATGAACAGGTGTACCGTTTTTCAATGCAAATTTTGTAATATCTTTCTCATAATCAACAAATACTGGAGTCATAATACTTGCTTCTTGTGCCATCACATATTTGTAAAACATTGATTGTGATTCTCTATTCACGGTTACAGGTGTAATTTGAGGTTTTTCAACTTTTTTAATTGTTGAGTCAACACCTGTTCTTTTATAAACAATTACATAGTTATTTTTAAAGAATGTATTTGAAAAATCAACAATATCCTTTTTAGTTAATTTTGCCAAATTATCAATAAATGCCACCGATTCTGTCCAGTTTTGATCTAATATAAAAGCATCAACAAAAGCATCAGCTCTGTTTTTATTTTCTTCATAAGAACGCATAGTGCTGATTTTGTAATCATTGATTACAGCTTGCATTAAGTTATCATCAAAATCTCCTTTTTTAATCAATTCAAGTTGACCTAATAACAAATCACGCACTTGCTCAAGCGTTTGACCAGCTTTTGGTTTACCACCTAAAGTAATTGCCGAATAATCTTTTAATCGCATAGAAAATGCGTGTCCGCCCATTAATTTTTGTTGTTGGTTCAAGTTTAGGTCAATCAAACCAGCTTGCGAATTCGAAAGCATAGTACTAACCATTTCTAACAACAATGATTCTCTTGAATGAATATTTCCTCCTCTAAAACTCAATGAAACACTTTCAGCATCAGGACCTAATACTGTTTTTACAACAGGTGCAGTAATTGGAGCTTCCTTAATAACTTTAAAACTTGGAACCGATTTTGGTTTTAATACTCCAAAATATTTGTCAATCAAAGCAATAGTTTCTTCCGGATTTATGTCTCCACTCATACAAATTGCCATATTATTTGGCACATAATAAGCATCGAAATATTTCTTAATTTCTTTGATAGATGGATTTTTTAAATGCTCAACAGTACCAATAGTTGTTTGTGTACCATATTGATGTTTTGGATATAATCCTGAAAAAATTGCTTCCCAAACTTTGGTTCTATCATTATCCAAACCTCTGTTTTTTTCTTCGTAAACAGCCTCTAACTCAGTATGAAACAAACGTGGTACAAACTCTCCAAAACGATTTGCTTCAATTTGAGCCCAACGCTCCACTTGATTCGAAGGAATATCATTTACATACACCGTTTGCTCAAATGAAGTGTAAGCATTTGTACCTTCTGCACCAATTGCACCTAACATTTTATCATATTCATTGGCAATGGCAAAAGTTGCAGCCACACCCGAAATGGAGTCAATTTGGTGATATAATTTTTTGCGCAATTTTACATCAGTAGTTTTGCGATAAGTTTCGTAAATATTTTCAATTTGAGCCAACAAAGGCTTTTCTTTTTCCCAGTTTAAAGTACCAAAACTACTTGTACCTTTAAAAAGCATGTGTTCAAGATAATGTGCCAAACCAGTTGCTGTGCTTGGGTCGTTTTTACTACCTGCTTTTACAGCGATATAAGTTTGAATACGAGGTGCATCTTTATAAACAGTTAAATAAACTTTCAAACCATTTGGTAAAGTATAAATACGAGCTTTTAGAGGATCGTTTGTAACAGTTTGGTAGCTGTATTTCCCTTCAGTAACAGTTTGAACTTCATACTTTTGAGTAGTAGTTGTGGTTTGTGAAAAACTTACAGACGAATACGTTAACAATAATAACGCAACCCATTTCTTTAATGAATACTTATTCATAATGATTATTTTAAAACTTAGATTATTGAAATCAGTAGCAAATTAAATATTTATTTTAATTAAACGTATTTTGTGGGCAAATATTGAATGGAATTTGTCGCTAAAAAAATCCAAATGGATAGATTAAAAACATAAAATCTCAGCAGTAACCCGACTTTACCGTTTACTGCTGAGATTTTGAGTTTTAATTAAAGTTAAACTACCTTTACTTTGTCACGTAAATTTCATTGTCCTAGTGTTTCAACCCATGGTTTTCTTAAATTTTACAAAGCAGAGTTACATTTCATTATAATTTATATTTCATTTTCATCAGTTAGTTTTTTTAACAAACCACTAAATATATATCCATGAAATGGAAATACTGATAACCAATACAATCTTCCCCATAAACCAAGTGGTCGGAAGGTGGCAATTTGGGTTAAAAGAACTCCTTCAACTTTAAATTCAAGCCATGCTTCACCTGGTAATTTCATTTCTGCAAAAAGAAGTAATCTACCTTCTGCTTTATTTGCATATAGAACTCTCCAAAAATCTAAAGAATCTCCGATAGAGATTGTTGTTTGATTGGTTCGACCTCTCCTCAACCCTACTCCACCAAACAATTTATCAATATAACCTCTTATTTTCCATAGCCAATTACCATGATACCAACCATTTTTACCTCCGATACTCCAAATTTTATCGATACATAATTCTCGATTGTCAATTACTCTTGTTCGCTTATCTTTATAGCAACCATACGACGGCACTGTTATAAATTCTGAAATATCTATTTTGGAACCACTACTTACATAAGCATCTTTCCAACTTGAAACTATTTCGTTGTTTTCTATTTTTTTAAAGGCTCGTTTTAGCGATTCTTGATACGAAATAGGCTGAATATCAAGTAATTTATTTAATGAATTATCCCTACAAACCACTTCAACTCTCATACTATCAACTAATGATGTAGCAAGATTATAGGAAGTAGAAGTAACAAAATATAACCAATAGGCTGACAATTTTGGAGTCATTACTGGTACAGTAAAAATGGTACGATTTAATTTTCGTACTTGAGCAAACCCCAAAAGCATTTCTTTATAAGTCAAAATATCATCACAACCAATATCAAAATTTTTATCAAATGTTTTTTCATTTAGCATACATCTAGATAAAAATAGAATTACATCAGAAATTCCAATTGGTTGACATTTAGTAAGTAACCATTTTGGAGTAATCATGATTGGAAGTTTTTCAACTAAATCTCGAATAATCTCAAATGAAGCACTACCCGAACCAATTATTATACCTGCTCTCAGGCAAGTAAAATGATAATTGCCTTTTTCTAGCTCTTCTTCAACAGTTTTTCTTGATGAAAGATGTTCAGAAAGAGCCGAATCATTAACAATTCCACTTAAATAAATTACATGTTTTATTGATGTTTCAGCTAATGAATTACGAAAGTTTACTGCGGATTGCTGTTCAAATAATTTATAATCTTTCGTAGCCGACATTGAATGAACTAAATAATAAGCAACATCAATATCCTTAGGAATATTTTTAAGAGATGAATTATCAAGAAGGTCAATTTCAATTACTGAAATATTTGCCATTAAAGAAATGGGAGGATTAAATCGATCTACATCCCTCACACAGCAAACAACATGATGACCTTGTTCCACTAATACAGGTAATAAGCGTTTGCCTATATAACCTGTTGCCCCTGTTAGTAATACTTTCATTTTTATTAAAATTTAAATAGTGGAAAATATTTAGAGACTTTTTTGTTTCACAATACTCGGACTGTAAAGCCGTAGTGTTTACGAAAAATAGAAACAAGTATATACTTATTTTAGGTATTTTATATTTGATAGAATTTTTAAATAATTGAGATTTCTATTGATGAAAAAATCTTATTAAAAAGACGTGGCATGCCACGTCTCTACAAAAGTTTAAATTTTATATAAAATTGTAGAGACGACGCATGCGTCGTTTTATAAAACTATAAAAATCCAATGGGTTGGAATTAAAGCTAGCTCCTGCCCAAATGAAGGAATTAAAACAAAATTTACAAGTTTGAAACAACTAGTATTCAGATACTCTGTAGATTAAAAATATCCAGTTTTCCACATATCAATTTGACTTAATATTAAGTATTTATTTTTCAAATCAAGTTTAATTAATTTTAAAGTATAATAAATTAAAACATTATTGTTAAGCTTCCCACCATTTGAAAACCCAAGTAATTCTACATTAAAATTTAAATAGGTTTTAGATTGAATTTGAATTCCTAAAAATGATTTGGTTAGTAAAATTGATTTTGTAGCATTGTTAATTTCTACCTTCGAAAAAACGAATAATTGGATTAATAAAACTAAAATCAAAAATATTATTGATAAGGTTAAAAATAATACAATATACATCATATAGCTTTTATGATATAAACTTGGTACTAAAGAAATTAGTCCAACAAATACAAGGTTAAAAACAAAATCCCTAAACCAATTCTGTTTAATAATTATAATATTTCCTTTTAAATCAACTCTCATATCAACATAAATTACATTCACACCTACTACCTTTTTCAAAAAAACATATTTCCAAATTTTGGTGAATTAAAATAAGCAATTACAATATTTCTTCAAAAAAAATCCCAAAGCTTTCGCCTTGGGATTCCAAAATATAAATCTGAATAACAATCAATTATTAATGATCGTGGTTGCAGTGGTGTTCTGGGATTTGCTCAAAATGAACATCTCTCGAACCTCCGTCTTTAAATGCTGCACGAGGTGTAATTCCTAGTAATTCAAACAATTGTTTGTCTTCGTTTACTTCAGGGTTTGGTGTTGTTAATAATTTGTCACCCGCAAAAATTGAGTTTGCTCCTGCCATGAAACACATTGCTTGCTCTTCAAATGACATTCTTACTCTACCTGCTGATAAACGAACCATTGCTTTGGGCATAATAATACGTGCCGTTGCAATCATTCTTAACATATCCCAAATAGGAACTCTTGGTTGGTTTTCAAGTGGTGTACCCTCAACAGGCACTAATGCATTTACTGGTACCGACTCTGGGTGCTCTGGCAAAGTTGCTAATGTTAATAACATTCCAACTCTATCATTGTGCGACTCGCCTAAACCAATAATTCCTCCTGAACAAACTGATATTTTTGCTTGACGTACGTTTTCAAGTGTATTCAAACGGTCGTCGTAAGTACGAGTAGTGATAATTTCTTCGTAGTGTTCAGCACTTGTATCAAGGTTGTGGTTATATGCATACAAACCAGCTTGTTTTAATTTAACAGCTTGTTCTTCAGTAAGCATACCTAGTGTACAACACACTTCCATACCCATTACATTTACGCCTTTTACCATTTCTAGTACCTTGTCGAAATCTTTGTTATCTCTAACTTCTCTCCAAGCCGCTCCCATACAGAAACGTGTACTTCCACTTTCTTTAGCATTTTTAGCGGCAGTCAAAACTTCGTCAACCTCAAGTAATTTATGAACTTTTACATCGGTGTGGTAACGAGCTGCTTGTGGACAATAAGAACAATCTTCTGGACAGCCACCTGTTTTTACTGACAATAATGTACAAACTTGTACTTCTTTTGGGTCATTAAATTCACGATGCACAGTAGCTGCTCTATAAATTAACTCCATAATTGGAGAATTATATATCTCCTCTACTTCAGAACGTGTCCAGTTGTTTCTAATTTCTGTTGCCATTGGCTTATTTTCGATTTGTATAATTTTTACCAGTTAAACTCATAAGGAAGATATGCCTCTATTCCTCTATGATTATTGATTTGTTGCAAAGTTCTGAAATATGGGTATAATTCTCCTAATTCAGTAGCAATTATTTTTGATTCATTTTCAGAACCTGATAAATTTTGGGTCACATTTTCGATAAATGACTTACTTTCTGGAAAGTATTTTACTTTGTATTTATCAACTTTACTTAGTTTTGCGGCAAGTTTCACTGCGGTTTCTACGCCTCCAATTTCATCAACTAAACCTATTTTCTTTGCTTGAGTACCTGTCCACACTCTACCTTGAGCATATTCGTGCATTTGCTCATATTTCAGTTTTCTGCCTTGTGCAGCTTTCGTTACAAAAATATGATAAATTCTTTCAACTTCTGTTTGGATAGTTTTTTTCTCGTATTCGGTTAATGGTCTTAACATTGAACCAACATCTGTAAATTTACCAGTATAGTGTCCGTCAACAGTAACACCAATTTTGTTTTTCAAAAAATCTTGAAATCCAAACATTAAGCCAAACACACCAACCGAACCAGTAATTGTAGTTGGTTGTGCAACAATTTTATTACAAGGCATTGCCATATAATAACCTCCAGATGCTGCATAATCACCCATTGAGGCTACTATTGGTTTTCTTTTCTTTAAGATTTCAATTTCTCTCCACATTAAATCCGAAGCTAAAGCACTTCCACCTGGAGAGTTAATTCTCAACACTATTGCTTTTACAGAGGCATCGTCAACAGCTTTTTTCAATTCTGCAATTAATTTTGGAGCATAAATAGCATCTTCGTCATTTCCATTTCCACCTTTAATTTCACCAGAAGCTACTACAACTGCAATTTTGTTCTCAGGTTCTGTTTCAGTATTTAATTGCTCATTAATTTCTTCAATTGAAACAAAAGGTATTTTTTTAGTTACTTCATGAATGCCTAAACGTTTTTTTAATGAAGCTTCTAATTGGTCAGGATATGCTAAATGAGTGATTAATTTCAGACGTAATGCATCAGATGAGTTATGCACTTGCATTGAATCAGAAATAAGTTTTAATTTATTTACAGGTATTTGTCGAGATAATGAAATATCATTCAACATTGAACCATAAATATCATTTAATAAAATTCCTAATTGCTCGTGATTTGCATCACTCATTTTATCCGTGATAAAAGGCTCAATTGCACTTTTGTATTTACCTACTTTAAAAATCTCTGGTTTTACTTCCAGTTTATCAAATAAACCTTTGAAATACATGGTACTACTACCTATTCCATTAAACTCTAACAAACCTTCTGGCGACAAGTAAATTTCATTCGCAACAGATGATAAATAATAAGCTCCTTCAGAATAAGATTCGGCATAAGCTACTATAAATTTACCCGAAGATTTAAAATCAACTAATTGATTTCTAATTTCTTTTAGTGTAGCAAAACCCATTTTCCCACCACCAACTTTCAAATAAATACCTCTAATATTAACATTTGATTTGGCTGATTTTATTGCATCTTTGATATCATTTAAACCCAACGCTTCTTTTCCACCACCCACAGGTAAACCTAAACTAGCTAAAGGATTTTCGTGACTTTGCTCGGAAATATTTTTATCAAGATTTAAACTTAAAACACTATTTTTTTCAATGGTTTTCACTCCACTTCCAACTGAAGCTATGCCTACAAGCACCAAAATAAATACTATTGAAAATAAAGCCAGTGCCAAAAAAGAAGCAAAGAAATATTTTATAAATTGCATCATAATTCCATATCTCATTTAGAAAAGCTAAATTAATCAAAATGAATGGAGATTTTACTTTAAATCTGGATTAAAAATTAAATTAATGAATAAAGTTTTGCTTTTACTAGGTGGAAATGTAGGTAATGTCGATGAAACGTTTTATAAATCTAAACTAAGAATTACTAATTTAATTGGAGAAATTAAAGTAGAATCAAGTATTTATGAAAGCGCAGCTTGGGGAGTAGAATTGCAACAAAACTTTCTAAATCAAGTAATTGAATGTAATACAAAATTATCACCAGTAGAAATTCTTACAAATTGCTTGGCAATTGAAATTGAATTTGGAAGAACTCGTTTACAAAAATGGCATGCAAGAACTTTAGATATTGATATACTATATTTTAATGATGAAATAATAGATTCAGAAAATTTAAAAATTCCTCACCCTTATATTCAAGAAAGAAAATTCACACTTATCCCTCTTGTTGAAAAATGGGCATCATTATTGCATCCTCGTTTTTTGAAGCCCCAAAGTCAACTTTTAGATGAGTGTAATGATAATTTGTGGGTAAATAAACGATAAATATAATTAACCTAAACAATCAAAATGAGAAAAAAAACAACCATTATTATTTTTTTAAGCTTTATAATTAATTATTCTTTTGCACAAAGAGATTTATTTCTTTTCGGTGGATTAGAATATGGAATTCCTATAAGTACATATTCTCAAAATAAAAGTATGTTAAATAGTACTTGGAAATCACATAATTTAGGTTTTAATGCTTCAGCTCATTATAGACTATGGAATAGATTAGGCTTTGAATTAGGTTTTAACTACCATAGAGAACATTTGAATTTAGAAGACAAAAATTTTTCACTTCGTCACCCAGGATTTGAAGCTAATCTAAAAACAAATAATAATTATTTAGGCACATTTGGTTTAATTCAATATCATCAACCAATAAATTCAGTACTAGGCTTGTATTTTAATCTTGGATATGGATTAAATTGGGTTGGTACAGGAACTAAAAGTAATTCAGCAACTTATGTTGCAAATCAAGAAAAAGTAAATCTGCAAAATAATTATTTCAACAATACCAATATTTTTGGAGAAATAGGATTTGAAGGAGTTTTGGCAGATGAAAATGTTTTAGCAGTTGGTATAAAATATAGCATGGGAAACAGTGCAATGAGTGTAGGCAACTATACTACTACTAAAAATGATGTTGTACTAACACAAGATCAATTAAGTTCATTTGGTAGTTATGTTGGTTTAACAATTAAATACGGATTTAGATTACATCACAAAGAATCTCCTTCTTTAGAAGATGAAGATGAATCACTTATACCAATTGAACGTCCGACTGATATTGTACCACAACCGAAGAAAAAAATCAAACCTCCTAAAAACACAAATATTCCTCAAACGGTTGAAGGTAGAACAGTTGAAGTAGCCAAAAAAATGAAAGTAAAATCAGAAGAGGTTACTATTAAAATATGGGATCATCAGTTAGTTGATGGTGATATTATTTCAATAAACTTAAATGGAGTTTGGATTATTGAAAAATATACTTTAGAAAAAACTGTTAAAGAAATTAAAGTAAAACTACAACCTGGTACAAATTATCTTGTACTTCATGCTCATAATTTGGGTAAATATGCACCAAATACAGCAGCATTTACCGTTGATGATGGTATAAAAACCAATACTGTAGTATTAAAATCAAATTTAGAACAAAGTGGAACTATAGAAATAGACTTTAACAAATAATTATGAAAAACAAAATTATAATATTTATTATGAGCTTATTAGCTCTATCATCAACTTCATGTTTGAAAAAAACTATTGAAATTGAAGTAGTTGAAAGTGCATGTGAAGATTTTAAATTAAAAAATATAACTTCAAAAAGAATAACTGATCCATCATGCACAGGTTCTCCATTAACTGCTGAGTATGAAATTTCATTTTCATACGACGGAGATTCAAAATGTTTAGATCAAATAAATCTAAAACCTAAATTTTATGATGCTAGTAACACTTTATTAAGTAGTGTAGCTACAAATCAATTTTTAAAACTCTCTGACACAAGTTTTGTAACTAACAATGTAGGTATAAAATCAGTAACCTTCAGATTCTTATTTGTATTCCCAAATGCAACTGAAGCTAAAAGGTTTGATCACTGTAACTTAACTTTCTCAACACAAAATCAACAAGGTAACCCTAGCAAAGATGCTCAAATTTTACTTTATGGTGAATGTGCTACTCAATCAAGTGGTAATTATACTGTAAAACAAACTATAAATGTTAATTCTAGCATTGTAACATTTACTCTTTGGGATGATGGAGCAGAAGATGGTGATATCATTAATTTATATCAAGGAAATACACCATTGCTATTAAATCATATGCTTACAAATGCAGGAAATACTTTCACATTTACAGTACCAAAAGGGACTACAGATTTTATATTAACTGCTGTAAATCAAGGCTCTGTTGGACCTAACACATGTGCATTAAAAGTAAATGGAATGACACAAACTAACTTAAGCTTAGACCTTTCAAGTGGACAAGCAATTAGAATAGTTTATTAAAAATTAACCATTTAATGAATTGCTGTATTTTGCAGCAATTCATTATAATGATGTGGACATTGATGATGAGCCTCATCTCTTATTGATGGAATTGGCGTAGGTTCAAGTTCTGTTTCGGGCTCGGTTTCCAATGGTGTAAGTGGTAAAATTGGTTGACCAGCATCAATCCAAGCTGAATACCATAAATCCGCCAACATTTTAACAGAAAGTTTCATTTGTCTTTCAACCATACCATTTAATTGCTCATGGTATTGTGAGGCATATTTTTTTGAAAACACTTTAACTAAACCATTTTTTCGCTGTTCAAAAGCAAATAAATCTGATTCAGAGACATTAGTTCTCATCTGTTTTTCAATTGATAATACAGAATCTAAAGCTGAATTTGCAACTCTAACCGCTGAAAAAGCTCTTAATGGAATATTATGTTCATAACTTGCAGTGCCAACCCAAAACTCATATTTAACAAAAAATATTTCAGGCAAACGGCTTTCCCACAAACCATGAATCCCAATTTGATTGGTTAGCTGTCCGTTATAATTACAAGTAGTATGCAAGGGAACATTAGCATCACCCACATAATGCCCTAAATCTGCACTTAAACGAACTATTTCATTTACATTTTTTTCACGAAGTGCTTTTACTAATTGATAATATACATTTTGAACCGTCCAAGGAACGGTACCATGTTTAAGTAAAGTATCTAAACTAATTTGCTCTTGTACCTTATTCCAAGTGAGAGGTAATTTATACAATGAACTATCCCCATAAGCCTCAGAATCAATATAATGCTTAGGTGCTTCATTGGCTACTGCATACCTTCGTTTGTCAGGATTTACAGATTTATTAACAATAGTTTTTAAATGATATTTATAAAACTGCCCCAATGGAGCAGGTAATAAATAACAAGCATGTTCATTTATTTTTTTATGGGCAAAAAATCCCCACGCATGTGCAGATATAAATGAAATGCTAAATGAGAAAATTAAAAATAATGATTTCATATTTTAAAGTATAAGGTATTAGGTATTAAGTAATTGAAATTTAAAATACTTTAAAAACAAATTTTGAATTTAATAAATTAATTTACTTTGTACTTCATACCTTGTACTTTATACTTAATACCTTTTACTAATTAATACCTTCTTGATTTCGAACTACTTGGACGACCGTCTCTTCTTGGAGCTTCCTCTTTTTTAACAGATTCGATTACAATTATAGTTCTGCCTAAAATTTCATAACCGTTTAAAGCATCAATAGCTCTTGAAGCTTCCACTTTGTTAGGCATTGAAACAAAGCCAAAACCTTTGTTTTGACGAGTCATTTTATTGATAATAATTGTAGCGGATTCAACTTCGCCAAATTTTTCAAATAATTCTCTAAGTTGAGCTTCTGTTAATTTAAAAGGCAAACTTCCAACAAATATGTCCATGTGATAATCAGTTTAATAGCAATTGAGAAGCAATTTAACACTTAATTTTCTAACAAATGATAAATAGAAAAATAAAAACTTTAAATAACCATTTAATTTGAAATCAATTTAATATGATATAAAGGAAGTTTTCTATCATCCGACAAAACTGTATAACCAGTACTCATAGCTTGTGCAATCATAATTCTATCGTATTGGTCTTTATGATTATCAAGTAAATTGAGTTCATAAAATCGTTGACTATGTTCAGGAGTTATTTCTAAAACTTTGACTTGTAATGAGTCTAATGCGTTGCTAATATATTCAGCTAAAGGTATCTTTATTTTAAATTCTTTAGGTTTAGACTCAACTATTAAAGCAATTTCAATTAATGAAATTGCACTTATAAACTAATGATTTTCTTTTTCAATAATCTTTAAAACCTCGCCCCTTATCTTTTCAGGTTTTATATATGCATTTAGAAAAATATGAGTATCTAAAATATAAGATTTCATAAAAAATATTAATTCAACAAATCATCATTAAAAATAGATTCTGAATAATATTCAGTGTATTTCCTACCTGCCCCTAAAATTACTTTGGGTTTTTCATTTGATTTTTTAACAGTTTCAGGTTTTATTTTAACTGTTTTTAAATCTGAAATTATTTTCGTTTTCATACTTTAAATTTTTAGTAAACGAAGTTATAAAAATAATTAATACCAAAATAGACCGACAATTATTCTAGCGAAAAATCAACTTTACTAATGTTTCGACTTCGCTCAGCAACCGTAAAGTCGATATTTCGAGTTTAAATAAAAAATGGAGACACAAAACTTGAATCTCCATTCAATTTAAAACTCACAATTTTGTGGTGTTCTCGGAAATGGAATTACATCTCTAATATTACTCATCCCTGTTATAAATAATATCAATCTTTCAAAACCTAATCCAAATCCAGCATGCGGACAAGTTCCAAATCTTCGAGTATCTAAATACCAGTAACTTTCTTCAGGATTTAAACCTACTTCCTTCATTCGCATTTCAAGTTTTTCTAAATTTTCCTCTCTTTGCGAACCTCCAATTATTTCTCCAATTCCAGGGAAAAGTACATCCATTGCTCTAACAGTTTTTCCGTCATCGCTTAATTTCATGTAAAATGCCTTAATCTCTCTTGGATAATCTGTTAAAATAACTGGCTTTTTGAAGTGTTTTTCAACTAAATATCTTTCATGTTCTGATTGTAAATCAGTCCCCCAAGCTACAGGATATTTAAATTGTCCTTTTTGTGCAGGTTTAGATTTCACCAAAATATCAACAGCCTCTGTATAAGTTAAGCGCTGAAAATCATTATCTAATACAAATTTCAGTTTTTCAATCAAACCGAACTCACTTCTTTCAGCTTCTTTCTTTTTGGTTTCTTCCTTACTAAATCTTTGGTCTAGGAAAGCCAAATCATCTTCGCAATGTGTTAAAGCATAAGATATTAAATATTTCAAAAAGCTTTCAGCCAAATCCATATTGTCATCCAAATCAGCAAAAGCAACTTCAGGTTCAATCATCCAAAATTCAGCTAAATGGCGAGCAGTATTTGAATTTTCTGCTCTAAAAGTTGGTCCAAAAGTATAAATTTCACCTAAAGCTGTGGCTGCAAGTTCACCTTCTAATTGCCCCGAAACAGTTAAATTTGCTTGTCTGCCAAAGAAATCTTCTTTCCAATCAACTTCACCCAATTCATTTTTAGGTGGATTAATTGCATCTAAAGTAGTAACTCTAAACATTTCGCCAGCACCTTCGCAATCAGATGCAGTAATAATTGGCGTATTTACATACACAAAACCTCTTTCATTAAAAAACTTATGAACAGCAAAAGCCATTGCATTACGCACACGCATAATTGCCCCAAAAGTATTGGTACGAGGACGTAAATGGGCAATTTCTCTTAAAAATTCTAAGGAATGTTCTTTGGGTTGAAGTGGATATTTTTCAGGGTCGGCAACACCATAAATCTCAATTTCAGTAGCTTGTAATTCTACTTTTTGCCCTTTAGCTGGCGATTCCAATAAATTACCAGCAATAGCCACACAAGCACCTGTTGAAATTTGCTTTACAATATTTTCATCAAAATTATTGATATCAACTACAATTTGTAAATTATTGATTGTAGAACCATCATTTAAAGCAACAAAAGCAACACCTTTGCTTTCTCTTTTGGTTCGAACCCAACCTTTTACCAGAACTTTGGTTCCGTAAGCTTCACTTTGTAATAAATCTTTAATTTTAATTCTTTGCGTTCTCATAAGTCTAAAATTGGTATTGTAAAAATAATGTTTTTATTGGTTTTGGCAATAAAATATTAAAATCAAGATTGATTAAAGTTTACCAATTATTGAAAGAGAATTAAAAAATACTTTGATACTTAAGAAGTAATGATGTATTTTTAAATTGTAAAAAGTGAAAAATATGGTAATTGCTAATCCAATTTATGATGTAGTGTTCAAAAAGATGATGGAAAATGAAAAAGTAGCTAAATTTTTCATTAGTACCCTTTTAGAGCAAAACATAGAATCAATTGAGGTAAAACCACAAAAATTTACTTACACAGACGAATTAGCAGGGCTTGCAGTTTTCAGATTAGATTTTGTAGCAACCATAAAAACTGAAAATGGCGAGTTTACAAAAGTTTTAATTGAAATTCAGAAAGCAAAAAATCATATTGATTTAATGCGTTTTAGAAATTATTTAGCTGAACAATACAAAAAAGAAGATTTAGTTAATAAAAAAACTATTTTACCAATCACAACTATTTATATTTTAGGTTTTAAATTACCTGAAATAAGTTCTCCTTGTATTAAAGTTGAAAGAAACTATAAAGACTTAGTTGACAACAAAATCATTGATACCAAAAGTGAATTTGTAGAAAAACTAACTCACGATAGTTATATAGTTCAGGTTAAAAGAATTACAGCAAAATATCAAACAAAAATTGACAAATTACTTAGCTTATTTGAGCAATCAAATTTTATTGATGAAGCCGAAATTGTAAAAGAATTTAACCATGAAATTGATTTAGAAGAACTTAAACTTGCAACTGATATTTTGCATTATGCAGGAACAGAGCCTAATGAAAAAAAGAAAATTGAAATTGAAAGAGAAGCATGGCGAACGGTAAATGCCATGTTTGAAGAAAAAGAAAAGGAATTACTTGCTGAACTTGAAGAAAAAGAGAAAGAAATATCACAGAAAAATAAGATTATTGAAGAATTACTAAAGAAGCTTAATCAAAAAAATGATTAAGTATTACGCCAACTTCTCCTTCACATCATAACCTAGCTCCCATTTCGAGAGATGCTCTAATGTTTTTTCCATGATATTGGTAAGTGCATTTGAAGTTAAAAATGCCTGATGGCCAGTAACTAATACATTTTTAAAACTTAGCAATCTTGCAAAAGTATCATCTAGTGGAATATCATTTTGGTGATCGTAAAAGAACAAACCTTTTTCTTTTTCATACACATCCAAACCTACAGCTCCAATTTTACCTGCTTTTAACACTTCAATTAAATCAGCAGTATTAACCACACCTCCCCTAGCTGTATTGATAAGCATTGCAGTTGGTTTAATTAAGGCAAGCGTATCTTTATTTACAAGGTATTTGGTGTGTTCATTAAACGGAGTATGTAAAGTTATTATATCAGATTGTGAAAAAATATTATTGATACTAACATACTCTAAACCATACTTTTCAGTCAATTCTGAATTAGGATTTGGATCAAAACCTAATAATTTACAACCAAAACCATGTAATATTTTAGCTACAATTCCACCGATTTTACCTAAACCAACTATACCAACAATTTTGCCATTTAAATCAAAACCAATTAAAGTATCCAATTTAAAATTGAAGTTTTTTACATTTTTATCTGCTTCAACAATTTTTCTGTTCAAAGCCATAATCATAGCAATGGCATGTTCAGCAATGGCATAAGGTGAATATTCGGGCACATAACCCACTTTAATTCCTAAACTTTTGGCAACTTTTAAATCAATATGGTCAAAACCAGCCGAACGAGTAGCAACAAAATTTACCCCTAAATGATGTAATTCGTTTAAAACTTGCTCATTTACAGTATCATTGGTAAATACAGAAATAGCTTTGCAATGTGCAGCTAAATGAACAGTATCAATATTTAATGCTTTATCAATATAAATTAATTCGTGGGTTTTGTTTAATTTGTTAAAATACTCAATTTCAAAACCTTTGGCACTAAATACAGCTGTTTTCATGTGTTTTTATTTTAATGTAAATTTGTTCATATTAATTGTCAAGATAGGTAATAAAGCGTGATTTACAACATCTTCTGCAATACTTCCATTAAAAATATGCGATAAGCCTGTTCTTCCATTTGTTGGCATTACAACCATATCAGCATCAATTTCTTTTGCAAAATTAAGAATTCCTTTTTCTTCTGAAAAATCGTTATAAATATGATATTCAGTATTAATAAGGTTATTGTCGGCAATTAGTTTTTCAAATTTTGTAGCAATATCTTGATTTGATATAAAAAAGTTAGGAGTATTTACAAATACTAAATCAATTTTAGCTTCAAAAATAGATGAAAAATAAGCTAAAAATTTAAATACATCATTTTTACTTTCCTCAAAATCAGTAGCGTACAATATTCTTCGTATTTGAAAATCTTCTTCACTGAATTTAACTGCAATCACAGGTAAAGATGCATTTCGAACAACTCTTTCGGTATTTGAACCAATAAAAAACTCTTCAATGCCCGAAACACCTTTGGTTCCCATCACTATTAAATCGCAATCATCACGCAAGGCAATTACATCTGAAATATCTTTAAACACATTGTCAACATCCAAGTCAACTTCGCTTCGTACCCTAACACCTTTATTTTTAACGTCTTTTTGTATGGCTATCAATTTCTTTTTCATTTCGCCAAGAGCAATCAATTGCGAAGTTTGGTCAAAACTTGAAGCAATTGAAGCCACATCAACCGGAACTTGTTGGTGCAAATTTGTAGGCAAAGCCATTTCTACCACATTAAACAAAACCACTTCTGCAGAGGTTTTGCGTGCAATATAAACTGCCACATCTAATGCTTTAATAGACGAAGGAGACAAATCTGTTGGCACTAAAATTTTCTTGATTTCCATAACAATGTGTGTAAAAACAAAACACTTTTTCTACAATACAAATATATCAGCAAAGTAGGTGTATGTTACACTATCTGTGTCAACAGAATTTATGATTAAAATCAGTAAATGGTGGTAAGTATGGAGTACTGGGTACAGGGTATTATGTAATAAGTAATAAGTAATAAGTATTAAGTACAAGGTACTGGGTATTTTATCAATTGTATTTTTAAAATAATCCAGCGACAACTACCACTTCGGCTACGCTCAGTGACCGTTGTCGAGTATTTATTACTCGAAAAAATAGACTTTACGGCTGCTGAGTGTAGTCGAAGCAAAAGTAAAGTGTATTTTTCGCTAATTGGTGAATTATGTACAAAAAAAAGCGACATCCGTTTTAAGAATGTCGCTTTACATAAAATACTATTATATATTCTTCTTATTCAACTATAAGTTTTTGTATAAATTTACCTTTATTACTTATCAACTCAACTAATAATAAGCCTTTTAGTTTGGTTGAAATTTGTTTGGTATTTTCAAAAAGTTCAGATTCGCCTAATGTATTTGTTACTTTAATTTGTTGAATTTCATCATCAGAAATCACTTGAAAATAACCATTTGAAGAAGGGTTAGGGTAAATTGAAATATTTGCAATTGAATTTTCTTCAATATTAGTAACACTATTTGACATTAATGTTACTGAAACATCCGAACTTGAAATAGCAATTCTTTCGTATCCTAGCTTTGAAGTTAGACTTCCAATTGCCAATCTAATTATAGTTGTACTATTTGCTGTTAAATTATTAAATGTATAAATTCTTTCGGTTTTATTTGCTTGATTACCTTGACAAGTGGTACCTTTTATATCATCATATGAACTTCCAGTTTCCCAAATTAGAACCATTGATGAATAAAGACTTGGGTCTTTTAATGAAATTTTAAAATTAGCTGTTGAACTTGTTGGTGTAAATCTATAATAAATATCCACAACATTTGAATCTTTTAAAGTTGATAGACAATTAGATCTAAACATATATTGTTGGCTTGATAACAAATCAATTAAATTAAAAGAACTTGGAATATCATAATTTAATAACACATTTCCACTAGGAATATCATTAATAATTTTCACATCAACGTTTCTGTATTGAATTTGTTTCAACACTTTTAAAGGATCTAATTTGGTAGGTACATTAAAAGTTCCAGGAGAATTCCTATTTAACACAATTACATATTCATTCCCAATTTCTAAGTTTGATATTAATAGTAAATCACTTTTTCCTGTAGTCTTATTAAATGTTAATATATCTTTTGTTTGTTTATCAACAGTCAAATTACAATTATTACTTTTCCTAACATAAAAAGATAAGTCAGAATCTAGGTCTTCATTAAATTTAAATAGCATAACATTTGCTGTTGAAATAAATTTGTAATAAACCGTTGAATGTTCATAAGTTTGGTAGGTAAGTTTAATAGTCTTAATTTTTGCTTTTGAAAAATCGGCAGTGAAAGTCTGAAAACTAGTTGTTGGATTTTGTATTGAAATTGCACCAATGCAAGTATCATTTGCAAATACTTGAGCAAATAAATCAATTGAAATAATTGTCAAAAGAATAGTGAATATTTTTTTCATTAATTTGGAATTAAAGTTGAATTACAATAATAACAAAAAATCAAAAAATACCTATACTTACTTTTTAAAAATTCAAAATAGTAAAAAAACATACTAATTATTAATTCCTAATTATTAATTAAAACTCATCTCACCACATTCCCCAATAACTTAGAAACTTCCCTTTCCATGGTTTTTAAATGCATACTCAACATCAGTAACTCTTCTAATTCTTCTGGTTGTGCATTTAATAAAGCTTCTTGGGTTTCTTTTTGAAGTTGTTTTATGTTTTCCCATTTCAAATGATTGATTGCATTAAAAGCTGTTGAAAATGGGTCTTCATCTTTGGGAGGAACAATAATTTGATACGAAGTAAACCAGTTTTCACTGATTCCTAGTCTATCTATTGAAATATCAATACAGAATTTTTGGTGTTCATGATTGCTCGATTTCATAAAATGATCAATCGTTAACACATTATTTTTAGCTAATTCTGTTTTAAAAATATCTAAAATCTGATTTGCAACAATATCTCTAAAATCAATTTCTTCAATTTCATTTAAAATATATTGATACAATAAAATACCATTATTTTCGGCAGTTGGGTAAGTCAGCAATAAACGAAGCACCTCAGCTTCTCGACCAGTAAAATGATTGGCTTGTTTTTTTTGTGGTTGCTGTGTACTTGGGTCTAAACCTAATTCAGCTTCCATAATTTGAGCCATTATATCAAATTCTGACTCAACTTCTGGACTTGGTTCTTGTTGTTTTTTCTTTTTACCTAGTACTAATTTATTGTATTCTCTCAACAATAATTCTTCCTCAACTTGCAGTAAACGAGAACAATGCTGAATAAAAATAGTCGCTTTTATGGCATCAGGCACCAATGAAATAGTTTCAACAATTTCGTGAATTACCTGCGAACGTTTCACCGGGTCGTTACCAGCTTCTGCTAAAAATAATTCGGTTTTGAAAGTGATAAAGTCTTTGGCATTTTCTTTTATAAATTGCTCAAACTTCTCCCCTCCTACTTTTCTAACATAACTATCTGGGTCTTCCTTATCAGGGAATAATGCAACTTTTACATTTAAGCCTTGTTGCAAAATTAAGTTTATACCTCGTAAAGATGCTTTTATACCTGCGGGGTCACCATCGTACAAAACAGTTACATTTTGCGTATATCGACTTATCAGTTTAATTTGTCCTTCAGTTAATGCAGTACCCGATGATGCCACCACATTTTGTACTCCATTTTGATGTAAGGAAATTACATCGGTATAACCTTCAACCAAATAGCAATTATCCAAATTACGAATCTGACTTTTGGATTGAAAAATACCATAAAGTACCTGATTTTTAATATAAACCTCTGTTTCTGGAGAGTTTATATATTTAGGTTGAGATTTATCATTGGTTAAAATTCTGGCTCCAAATGCAATAGTTCTACCTGCTGCATTGTGAATTGGGAACATTACCCTTCCTCTAAATCTATCGTATTTTTTATTGTCTTCTGATTTAACAATCAATAAACCAGCTTTTTCTAAAATCTCTTCTGAAAACTGATTTTTTAAAGCATGTTTTGTAAATGCATCCCATTGATTTAAGCTGTATCCAAGTTCAAAACTTGTAATAGTTTTGTCATTAAAACCTCTTTCTTTAAAATAACTTAAACCAATTCCTTTGCCTTCGTCGTTGTTTAAAAGTAAATCATTGAAGTAATTTTTGGCAAAATTAAGTACAATCATCAAACTTTCTTTTTCTGATTTATGTATAATTTGCTCCGGACTTTGTTCGTCCTCTTCAATAGGAATATTATACTTAATGGCTAAGTATCTGATAGTTTCATAGAACGACATTTTCTCATGTTCCATCACAAACTTAATGGCATCGCCTGATGCACTACACCCAAAACACTTGTAAATTCCCTTTGCTGGAGAAACCACAAATGAAGGCGTACTTTCGTTATGAAATGGACAACAAGCTTTGTACGATGCTCCAAATTTTTTCAATGGAACAAAGTCGTTAATAACTTCGTAAACATTAGCCTGTTGCTGTACTTGAGATATGGTATAGCTTGAAATCATTGTTACAAATTTAAGGATACTTCTCAGTTAAGGAAATTAAATAGTGAACAAATTAATCAGTTTAATTATATTTGCTTTTTGAAGGCTAATACAAGTGTGAAGATATATATGAAGAACATCCTTTTGTCAATAAAACAAATACTAATATTTCTGTTTAACTTTTTGGCAGAATTGAGGGCACAATTTCTAGGATATTTCAATGGAACCCCCATTCGTAAAGTTTGGAAATGGTTTATTTATGCCTTCGGTGGCTTGTACTTATATATTCAAGCTGTTGATTACAACTTTTTATGGTTATTTGGCAAATCGCCTAATTTAGAACAACTTGAAAACCCTAAAATGGATACTCCCTCTGAAATGTATTCGGCAGATGGTATCACAATTGGTAAATTTTTCAAAGAAAATAGAAGTCCAGTTGATTACCACATGTTGCCTCCGTTGGTAATAAAAACATTGGTTGCCACAGAAGATGTTCGTTTTTTTCAACATCATGGAATTGACTTAAAAGCGACTTTTGCCATCTTTATTTCTGCTGCAAAAGGTGACAACCGAGGAGGTAGTACCATTACCCAACAACTTGCAAAAAACTTATTCAAAACTCGTAGAGGTGCATCCAAAGGTTTGTTTGGATATATTCCTGGTTTGAAAATGATTATTGCCAAGACAAAGGAGTTAATCACTGCAACCAAATTAGAGAGAATGTACACCAAAAATGAAATATTAACAATGTACTTAAACACGGTTGACTTTGGTGCTAACTCATTCGGAATCAAAGCGGCAGCTAAAACTTTTTTCAATACTGAATTAGAAAATTTAAATAAACAACAAATAGCCATGTTGATTGGCTTGTTAAAAGCTCCAACTTATTACAGCCCACTTATTCATCCAAAAAATTGTGTTCGTAGAAGAAACACAGTTTTAGGGCAAATGGCTAAATATGATGTTATCACAAAAGCAGAAAAAGATTCTCTTTCAAAATTAAATATCATCATTCAGTTTACAGTTGAAAAACAATATGATGGTCCGGGTACATATTTTAGAGGTGTTGCAAACAACATGTTGAAAAAATGGTGTAAAGAAAATGGATATGACTTATACTCAGATGGTTTAAGAATTTATACAACTATTGACTCTCGAGTGCAAAAATGGGCTGAAGAAGCAGTGCAAGAACACATGCAAGGCTTACAAAAAACATTTGATAATCACTGGAAAGGTATGGACCCATGGAGATACCCAAGTGATAATGGCAGAATTGGAGAAGTTATCCCCAATTTTATAGAAGATTATTTACCTAAAACTCCTGCTTACAGAAACTTAAAAGAAAAATACGGAGATAATATTGCTAAAATTATGCAAGAAATGAATCGTCCTAAAAAGATGAAAGTATTTTCTTGGAAAGGCGAAATTGACACAACATTTAGTTCTATTGACTCTATTAAATACTACAAAAGATTTTTACATGCAGGTTTTATGACAATGGATCCATTCAGTGGACACATTAAAGCTTGGGTTGGTGGAATTAACTACAAATATTTTAAATACGACCACGTAAAACAATCTATGCGTCAGCCTGGTTCTACATTTAAACCACTGGTATACTGTGCAGCCATTGATTCATTTGGCTACTCTCCTTGCGACAAATTAGTTGACGTAAAGAAAACTTACACTTACCATGAAATAAGTAAAAAAACAGGAAAAGATACCATAGTTGAATGGTCTCCAAGAAATAGTGACTGGAAAGTTTCAGGTCAAGAAATGTCCTTACGTAGAGGTATGGCAAAATCTATCAACACAATTACAGCGCAATTAATTGAAATTATTGGAGGTAAAGATTTAGTTGTTGGTGGAGCAAGAACAGTAATTAGATACGCTAAAAAAATGGGTATCAACAGTCCACTTGAAGAAGTACCTTCGGTAGGTTTAGGTTCAAGTGATGTTACCTTATTTGAAATGGTTGGAGCTTATGGAACTTTCTTAAACAGAGGACTTTATACCGAACCAGTTTTCATTACTCGTATTGAAGATAGAAACGGAAATATTATTAAAGAGTTTATTCCTGAGCGTCGTCAAGCAATTAGTCAGGAATCAGCTTTCTTAATGGTTCACATGCTAAAAGGTGGTTTGGAAGAAGCTGGAGGAACATCACAAGGTCTTTTCCAATTCAATATTTTTAGAGGAAATGAATTTGGAGGTAAAACAGGAACTTCATCAAACAACTCAGATGGTTGGTTTATGGGGATGACTAAAGACTGGATTTCAGGAGCTTGGGTTGGTGCTGATGATAGAAGTGTTCACTTTAGAACAGGTGTGCTAGGTGAAGGTGCAAGGACAGCCTTACCTATTTATGGTAGATTTATTGAAAAAGTGTACAAAGATAAAAGTATCGGTATAACAATGGGATATTTCCCTAAACCAAAAATAAAAATTACCAAAGAGTACCAATGTACTTGGCGACCACCAGCTGTACCCGATTCATTACAAAACCCATTGGATAGTAATTTAGTTACACCAAACGAAGGCGAAGTGATTGAGTTTGACGACACTGAACCAACAAACTAAAATGTAATGCTTCCAGATTATTATCTAATATTAGGTCTTACTCGCTCAGCGACTAGTCAGCAAATAAAAGATGCTTACAAATCGTTGGCTAAAAAGTATCATCCTGATAAAAATGCTGGCTTTTCTCAAGCTGAAGAAAAATTTAAAAGTATCAACGAAGCTTACCAAACTCTTTCAAATCTCAACAAAAAAGCAGATTACGATTGGCGTTGGAGAAATCAACAAACTACAACAAGTTCATCTTATAATAATAACAACAGCAATAATTATTCTTCAACGAATAATTATGACTACAATTATAGACCTCACTCCTCTTATAAAACAGGTTATACTTCTGATTTTAAATATGGAAGACACTATTCAAATACAACAAATTATCAACAAGCTGAAACTGAATCTGAATTCATAAAAGACTTTAAAGCAAACTTAAAATTCAGACTTTTGGGTATTGGTATTTTTATAATTATAGGAATTATTGCACTATTTCTTGGTTCACTCATGAATAAATATGCAGCCCGTGAACATATTAAAACTGCTGAAAATTATGCATTAAAAAAGTTGTATGTAAATGCTATAAAAGAATATGATAATGCAATTGATTTTGACAATAAAAATACAGATGCATATTACGGTAAAGCCATTGTACTAGTAGCTGCAAATGAAGATTATTTACAAGCAATAAATGAACTTAACCAAGCTATTGCATTAGCTGACACAATCAATCCTGATTATTTCGTTAAACGTGCAGATTGTTATTATAAAAGTTATCAATTTCAAAAAGCAATTTATGATTTGGATGTTGTGCTAAAAGAGCCTAAGTTTAGAAAAGGTAATTTGCATTATTTTAGAGCAATGTGCAATGCTCGTTTAGAAAGGCGAGCTGCTGCTTGTCCTGATTTTCAAGAAGCTGCACGTTTAAAATTCACTCCTGCCGAAGAAAAAATTTCAGATTATTGTTTACAATAATTAGTATAAAAACATTATAAGTTTTATATTGTAAACGATTTTTATCAAAAAAATAATTAATTACTCAATATGAAATTAAAAAATATTTTAATTCATGCGGGATACATAGGGATATTAAGTACCTCTATACTAAGCTCTTGTATCAAAAAAGCGGAATTCCAATCATACGGAGCTCCAGAAGATTTACACGGAAAAGTTACTGTTCCAATTATCAACTCAAGCTTAAGGCTTTCACAAGTAGTTGATAAAAACTTAAGTTCATTTAGTATATCTAAAGATGTAGATAGTAGCTATTTTGTTTCTTTATCAGACCAAATTGTATCTGACAAAGTTGAAGATATGTTTAAATTGGATGATGCATCAGTAAGTGATACCACTCAATTTACAGGTTTAACACCTGTACCTTTTACACCTGTTGGGCAACCAATTGATTTAGGTACACAAGCAATTCAATCATTAAGTTTCGATGTTCAATTCAAAGATTCTTTAGAATTTAATTATATTGATTTAAAAGAAGGAGAAATTGAATTAAATGTTGCAACTTCTTTAAAACATACAGTATATTATACCATTACTTGCTCATCTTTAATAAAAAATGGTCAAACTTTGGTGATAACTGATTCTATTGTAAATCCTTCATCAAGTAAATCATCACCTAAAATTAGCTTAGCTGGATACAGAATATTATTAGCAAATGCTGGCGCTCCTTCAACTAAATTTAATGCAACTGTAATGATTTCGGCAAAATCATCAGGAGCTGAAATTAATGCTCAAGAAGAAGTTAGCTATACATTTAGTGTTTCAAAACTAAAATTTAAAAGATTTGTAGGAAGAATAAAAGATATTCCATTTCCAACTGTAACTCAAGGCATTGCTATAGGTGCTTTTGATAATAAATTTTTCCAAAACATTAAATTGGCTGACCCTCAAATTAGCTTAAGTTTCGATAACAGTTTTGGAGTACCAGTATCTTTAAATTTATCACAAATATCTTCAAAAGGTGCTAATGGACAAATGGGTTCATTAAACTTTACACCAACAAATGCTGGAATACTTAATTTGAATTATCCTGATACTACCGAATTTGGTCAAATTAAATCAACAACATTTAATATCAACCGAAATAACAGTAACATTTCAAGTTTCTTGTACTCACCAATTCCTGACTCATTAAAAATTGCAATGTCAGGTAAAGTTGGTAGCCCAACAGGTTATCATTTTGTAGAGGATACAAGCCGAATTAAAATGAAATACACATTGAAAATTCCTGCTTATGGTCAAATTTCAAACTTTGTAATAAAAGATACAATACAATATAAATTTGAAGATTTAACAGTAAATAAAGCAACTTTCAAATTTGATATTAATAATGATATGCCTGTAAGTGCAAAAGTTCAATTATATGTTTTTGATAGAAACTATAACGTAATTGACTCAATATTAGTCTCTCAACCAAATCAAACAGACAATATTATTGAAGCTGCAACAAATGTTGATGCCATAACTGGTAAAGCACAAACGCCAACAAGAAAAATAATGGCTATTGAGAGAGATGATATTTGGTATCAAAAAATTAAAGCGAACGGTACTAATTTGGTTATAGCCGCAACAATCAATACTACACAAAAAAATGGACAAGGTGTTGATGTTAAGTTTTTTGGAGATCAAAAAATAGATGTAAAAGTCACATTCTTTTTAGATGGTAAAGTAATTATTAAATAATAGAAGTATTTAATTTTCATGAGATTAGCAAAAAAAATAGTTCCTCTATTAACATTAGGTATAGTAAATATAGGATTTGCACAAACGGAATTAACTCTTCCGTTTATGGAAAATATACAACAATCAACGTATGTAAACCCAACTGCCTTACCAGATCATAAAGTAAGTATTGGCTTACCAGTTATATCTTCAACTTATGTTGATTTTACAAATACTGGTTTCACATACAAAGGTCTGAAAAACGACCAAACGATGAAATATGACCCATACAAAGCTATGGCTCAGATGGATGAAACTAACAACTATATCAACATTGGTTTTAAAACTGACCTTTTATCATTCAGAGTTAAGGCTAGAGATTGGTATTTTATGTTTAATGCAACTGAAGATATAAATACAAAATGGACCTATCCAAAAGATTTATTTGCATTTATACTAAATGGAAATGGCGCCAAAGATGTTTATGATTTTTCAACTTTAGGATTCAATGCTTCTCATATTAGAGAATATGGTTTAGGTATAACTAAAGATTCAAAAAACTTTACTTTTGGTGGTAGATTTAAGTTATTACAAGGCCTAGCCAACGTATATTCTACTTCTAAAAACATGAGAATTACTACAGATAATAGCGGAATGGGGCAAATGTCGGCTTCTGCTGATGGTATACTTTATACATCTGGTTCATTAGACAATTTTGATGCAGTTAGTTATGCAAATAATTGGAATAACAAAGGTGCAGCTATTGACCTTGGGTTAACTTACAAGATGTCAGACAAATGGCATTTTACTGTAAGTATGCTTAATGTTGGATTTATTGATTGGAAAACAGATGTAAGAAAATACAGTATAAAAGGTCAAGCTGATTTTGCGGGTGCAGATGTATTTGGACCTTATGTAAACGGTGAATCTTTTAAAATTAGTGAAGTATTGGATTCATTGAAAAAAGCATTTGTTTTGACTGATGAAAAAGTTCCTTCATATAGAACATGGCAAATTCCACAATTTTATGGATTAGTAAAATATAACTTAACTAAACATACATCTTTTGGAGCTTCATATCAAATTGAAAAATTCCAAATTCCTCGTTCAGCATTTACAATATTTGCTAATCAAAAAGTAGGTAGGTTTTTAAGTGGTGTAATAACATATTCATATAAATTCCAAACGGCAAGTAACTTGGGATTAGGTTTGGTTTTCAAACCAGGTCCGTTTGATATATACTTTGTTGGTGACAACATGTTAGTACCTGCAGTACAATATATTGCAAACGGTTTTTATGTTAAAAACAACATGGTTGATAATTTAAAATCTATCAACTTTAGAGTAGGCATGAACCTAGTATTTGGACGTATTAAACATGCTGAAAAACAATCATATTGGGGTCTTTAAGATTTAAATTATTATGAAAAAAATCAATAACTATATATTATTTGCATTTAGCTTTATACTATTTTCTATAAATACTGTATTTGCACAAGATGCCAACAAAACACTACCTGTTGAACAAAATGCTTCTAAATTTTTACCACATAATTTAGGACCAAACATCAACACAGTAGAATACGGAGAGATTAATCCAATTATTTCACCAGATGGTAAAACACTTTATTTTACAAGAATTAACCATCCTGAAAATACTTATGGCACTAATGATAGCCAAGATATCTGGTTTTCGGAACTACAAGCAGATGGAACTTGGGGTAAAGCGCAAAGAATGCCTAACAATGTGAATGTTGGTAAATTCAACTCTGTTTTATCAATTTCTAGTGATGGAAAAACTGTTTTATTATCAGGTAGATATACCAAAAGAGGTCACTGGTTAAAAAGAGGATTATCTATTTCAAGTAAAACCTCTTTAGGTTGGAGCAATCCTGAAGCATTAAAAATACCTCGTTTTTCTAAGAAAAATAAAGGAGAAGCAAGTAATGCTTTCATGAATTTAAAGGGAGACGCAATAGTATTTTCTTATACAAAAAGCTTTGGTTCACATCATTTAAATTTATACATTTCTAAACTAAAAGATGGTGTATGGACTAAGCCTAAGAAAATCAAAAACTTATCAACCAGATTTCATAGTGAAGAAGCACCTTCGTTTTCTCCTGATGGAAAAACTTTATATTTTGCTTCACACTATAATCATGGCAAAGCTGGTAAATTTGATATTTATAAAAGTACTCGTTTAGATGATTCATACTATTCATGGAGCGATGCGCAAATTTTAAGTGACACAATAAATACTAAAGATTGGGAATCGTATTATAGAGTAAATGCTAAAAATTCGTATGCCTATTTTGCTTCAAATCATGGTGTTGAAAAATTACCTCATCACTTACATGCACAAGCTGATATTTTTGGAATTAAATTATTAGAAGAAAATCCATTTGTTGAGATTTCAGGAAAAGTAATTAATACTAAAACCGACAAAGCTTTAAATCCAAAATTTAACTTTCAAATTTTGATTGATGGGAAACTGACTGATAGTATTACTTACAACAGAGATTCTTCAACTTATAAAGTAAAATTACCATTAGGTAAAGTGTACGAAATATGTGCAGGTGTTAAAAATTTCACGCACACATCTGAAAAAATTGATGTTTCAAAAATTAGAGAATTCACAAAATTGAATCAAAATCTAAAAGTTTCACCAATTCCATATTCTCATATAAGTGGACATGTTTACCAACAAGGTACAATAAATATTATTTCAGCTTCTTGTAATCCAAGATTATATATCAACGATGTTCGTGTTGATTCAGTAAAAATCAACAAAGAAACTGGCGCATATTCTATAAATCTTCCTAATGGAAAATCATATTTATTTAGAATTGAGGCTGATAAGCATATTCCAAATTCAGTTGATATTGATTTAAGTAAAACTGAAACTTTTTCAGATGTAAAACAAAATTTATATGCTGAACCTAAAAAACAAGCTTATGTTAGAATTAGCGGTAAAATTATCGACAAGAAAACAAATGGGGTGATTAATCCATCTATTCCTGTAAAAGTATTTGTTAATGACAAAGAATCAAACGCAAATTACAACCCTCAAACTGGTGAATATGCACTTAATCTCCCTGTAGGACCTGAATACACTATCAATGCATCTGCTGATGGATATTATCCAGTATATGAAAATATTCCTGCTACAAATAGCGACAATGATGTGTATTTAAAACGAGATTTAGTACTTGCTCCTATTGAAGTTGGTCAATCTGTAAAAATTAATAATATTAATTTTGAAACAGGAAAATCAATTTTGAAAAAAGAATCTTTTGAAGAACTTGATAGGGTTGTTAACTTTTTAAATACAAACAAAACTATCAAAATTCAAATTCAAGGACACACTGACAATGTAGGTAAACCTGATAAAAACTTACAACTTTCGAAAGCTAGAGCTAAAGCTGTGATAGAATATTTATCAGCGCAAGGGATTGACCCTGTAAGGCTTACAAGTGAAGGTTTTGGACAAAATGTACCAGTTGCTGATAATAAAACTACTGCTGGAAAAGCCCTTAACAGAAGAGTTGAATTTAAAATTTTAGGTAAATAATTTACATTAGGGAAGATATGTTATTTTCAATTGTTGTTCCAGTTTATAATAGACCCGACGAAATTCAAGTATTATTGGAATGTTTGCAAAAACAAACCTATACTAATTTTGAGGTAATAATTGTGGAAAGTGGTTCAGAAATCAAATCTGACCAAGTAGTTGAAAGTTTCAAATCTTCCCTAAATGTTCATTATTATTTAACTACCAATAGCGGACAAGGATTTTCGAGAAATCATGGTTTTGCAAGGGCAACAGGTGATTATTTTGTGGTGCTTGATTCTGACATTTTACTTGAACCTTATTTTTTACAAAGGGTATTTGATGGAATAAAACGTGACAATCTTGATTGCTATGGTGGCCCTGATAAAGCACATGGTAGTTTTACAGATATACAAAAAGCTATCAATTATACACTAACTTCATTTTTTACCACTGGTGGAATACGTGGTAGTGCAAATCATGTAGGTAAATTTTACCCTCGTAGTTTCAATATGGGTTTTTCAAGAAAAGTATATGAAGCTACGCAAGGATTTAAAATACCATTTTTAGGTGAAGATATAGAATTAAGTGCCAGAATTATGTCGCTTGGTTTTAAGGTTGGTTTAATTGAGGATGCTTTTGTTTACCATAAAAGAAAAACAAACTTTCCTCATTTTTACAAACAAATGCACTTTTTCGGAAGGTCGAGAGTGAACATTTATAGAATGTTTCCTGATAGTTTAAAATTGACACATTTTGTACCAGCTGTATTTACCATTTACAGCTTAATGTTGGCAGTTAACTTTTTGATTCATTACAGTTTAGGATTATTTAGTAGCACACTTTACTTTATGTATATCATGCTAATTTTTGTTGATTCAACCTTAAAAAACAATAGTTTAAAAATAGGTTTATTAAGTGTGAGAGCATTATTTACCCAAATGTTTGGCTACGGGCTCGGTTTTATGGAAGATTTCATTAAACTAAAAGCAGGTAAATTACAATGAAAAAATTACTTAAGCCTAAATTGATATTTATCTTTTTAGGCTTTATTTTTATATTGATGAATGTAATTGCATATTTTCATGCTTACAAATTCACTCATTTCGATACTGATATAAAAACAAAAACAGCTGACGCTCAACATTTAAGTACTTTAAAAAAGATTAAAACTATATTTTTAGGTGTAAATAATCCTCGTCCGAATAGTGAAATAAAACCACAAGTTCCTTACCAAACTATTCATTTACAGAGTAATAAAAAAATTGTAGGCTGGTATTTACCAACAGATTCAGCTCTTGGCACTGTCATATTATTTCATGGTTTTAGTGGCATGAAAGCAGGTATGCTCGACAAAGCTACTATTTTTCAAAAATTAAAATACAATGTTTTTATGATTGATTTTATGGGTTCGGGAGAATCAGAAGGAAATCAAACTACGGTTGGTTTTATGGAAGCTGAGCAAGTGAAAACAAGTGTTGATTTTATAAAACAAAAAGGAGAAAACAACATCATACTTTTCGGTACATCAATGGGGGCAGTAGCAATAATGAAAGCAATAAATGATTCTAAAATTCAACCCTCAAAAATAATTATTGAATGTCCGTTTGGAAGTATGTTAGAAACCACCCAAGCAAGATTCAAAACAATGCATGTTCCAAGTTTTCCTATGGCAAATTTGTTAGTATTTTGGGGCGGATTGCAAAATGGATTCAATGCATTTAAGCATAATCCTAGTGAATATGCAAAAAACATCAACTGCCCTACCCTATTACTTTATGGTGAAAAAGATGACAAAGTATCCATCAACGAAACCAATACAATTTACAATAACCTAAAAGGCAAAAAACTATTAAAAACATTCCCCAATGCTGGACATGAAAATTACTTAAACAAGTATGAAAATGAATGGAAAAGTGTGGTTGGGAAGTTTTTGAGATAGAAGGAATATGTTAATTGGAATATTTAAATTATAAAAATTAATAATCATAAATAAATATAAGATTGAAATCATATAATTTATGGAAACTAAATTTCAGATGTGTGGAAAAGTTGTTCTTTTTATTTTTATAACTCTATTTATACCACTTGATAGAGTTTTTGCTAATGAAAATAATTTCCAAGACAGTGTTCAGCTTTATACCAATAATTCTAAACTTATGAATACAGGTATTAAACAGCCATATGAAATATATGCTCAAATAGATACCGCATTGTCGAATTCAAAAATATCTGTTCTAACATTTTTTATAAAAAATTCAAAAACTGGAAAAATAGTTTTAAAATCAGATAGTTTGTTTCAAGAAGAACTTGATGAAAGATATATCTTAACTATTTCTGATTCGATAATTAATGTTCAATATAAAATCAAATTGATTGATATGGAGAGCAAAGAATGGAATGCAAATGATTATAATCTATTTGAAACAAAAATATCCCTAAGTTTAAATGGAATTACAATTAAACCAATTGCTTATTTATTTAAAACTCCAGTAATAAAAGAATTTATGAAGAAAAAGGTTTATTCTGATTTTGAAATATTTAAAAAACAGTATAATAAAAATCTTGATAAATTTAATAAGAATCAAGGGGGTGAATCATTAATACATTTAAGTGATGAGTTATTATATTTAGCATTAGGTGGTGATAAGAAAGCTGAAAAATTATTTTATAATCTATCAAAACATTTTCAATTCGATGGTCTTTATGCTGAGATACATTCTTTTAATAGAAATAAATTAGAATTAATTAAGAAGTATTCTTCTAAGAAATAAGATTGGAATATAGGCAAGTTTTGAAATAGAAAATAACCAATTAATACAAGTTTAATTACCTTGAATAAAGTTAATTACAAAAAAATTAAACAGATGCTTACTGAAATAAATAAAGCTTGGAACTGGTGTGATGTAACAGCAAAAGAGATTATACAAAATAATGATTTTGGAAATATTATTTTCCAATCAAAAGAAAATGAGATTTGGAGAATCTGCCCAGAAGAATTGTACTGTGAAAAAATAGCAAACACACAATCAGACTATCAAAAATTATTGAACGATTCAGAATTTATTGAGGATTGGGAGATGATTAATTTAATTATAATTGCTAAAGAAAAAGTTGGAGAATTAATGGAAGGTGAAAAATATTGTTTAAAGTTACCTGGAGTTCTTGGTGGAAAATATGAAGGGGAAAATATAAGTAAAATTAACCAACTAGAACAAATTAGTTTTTCAGGAAATTTAGCAAAACAAATAATGGATTTACCCGATGGAACAGAAATTAAAATTGAAATAAAAGAACAATAAAAGAAATGTGAGGATTACTGAGTTTTCGAAATAGAACGAAAATTATTCAAACTTTTTTAGTCTCAAATCTTACATCTATAATCTTAAATCTCTTTTTAAACTCAATTAAAATAATTCTTTATTGAGTCAGAATTATTATATTTGATTAGAAAATATGTAGAAATATTTATATTTAATTGGAATATATAGCTTACTTATGATAACAAAAAGGAAAAAATGAGTAAAAAGAAAAATAATAATATTGAAAAATCAATAACTCGTTCGTCAACAGCTGAATATTTAACTTTTATTGCAGCTACTGGAGAAGGTGGCGTAGAAGCAATTTATGCAGATGAAAATATTTGGCTATCACAAAAAATGATGGGGACTCTTTACGACGTAAATGTAAGAACAATTAACGAACATCTTCAAAAAATATTAATAGACAATGAGTTACAAGAAGATTCAGTTATCCGGAATTTCCGGATAACTGCCTCAGATGGTAAAAACTACAATACTAAGCATTATAATCTATCAGCAATTATTGCAGTTGGTTACAAAGTAAATTCTGAAAGAGCTATTCAATTCAGAAAATGGGCAACACAAATAGTGCAAGAGTTTACAATTAAGGGTTTTGCAATGGATGATGAGCGTTTAAAAAATGATGGCACTATCCTTGGCAAAAAATACTTTGAAGAACAACTTCAGCGAATTAGAGAAATACGCTTAAGTGAGCGTAAATTTTATCAAAAAATTACAGACATTTATAGTACCTCTATTGATTATGATGTTACAGCAAGTGCAACACAGCGATTTTTTGCTACAGTTCAAAACAAATTGCATTGGGCAATTCATGGGCAAACAGCTGCAGAAGTTATTGTAAATAGAGCAGATCACCAAAAAGAAAATATGGGATTGACCACATGGAAAGATGCACCAAATGGAAAAATTCAAAAATTTGATGTGAATGTAGCCAAAAACTACTTATCCGAAAACGAAGTGCAACAATTGCAACGTTTGGTTTCGGCTTATTTAGATATTGCAGAAGATATGGCAATCCGTCAAATCCCGATGACAATGGAAGACTGGGAAAGTCGCTTAAACAAATTTATTGAAGCAACTGATAGAGAAATTTTACAAAATGCAGGAAAAGTAACAGCCGAAATAGCAAAAGCCCACGCAGAAAGTGAATTTGAAAAATACAGAATTATACAAGACCAATTGTTTGAAAGTGATTTTGATAGAATTGTCAAAAATCAATTGCCTTCCTAAAAGGAATAAAAAACGAAGCTACTGAAAACATGGAATAAAATATTTTTATAAAAATTTTAAAGTCTAAAATCTTAAGACATACTTTAAACTCAATTAAAATAATGCAATATTTAACATTGTATTGTTACATTTGGCATGTTTGGTTATATTTGTATTATGCTTCGCAAAATAATATGTATAGTATTGATATTGATTGCTTATTTAGCTCAGGCTCAATTAAGTAACAATGCCCAATTACTTGATTTTTATACTTTACAAAATCCTGCATTTGTTGGCACTATTAAATATTCAAGAATTGGCTTAGCACAACGTAACCAATGGATTGGTGTGGGCAAAGGTGGTTATAACACTACGGTTCTACAAGGCGACCATTATGCAAAAAGATATACCACCGGTTTAGGTGGATTTTTAGTTTATGATAAAAACCCTTCAGGATTTGCTAATACAAACATTGCATTACAAGCATCTCATGTAGTGCAGGTTACAGATAAATCGGCATTAAGAGTTGGCTTACAATTTTTATATGGACTTAATACTTGGACTAACTCTAACTATGTTTTTGGAGACCAATTGAGCCCTGACGGACAAACAAGAAACACTTCAATAGATAATGTTTCTGAAACAAAATCATATTTTAGTATTACACCAGGCTTAATGTGGTATGGCGAAAAATGGTGGGTTCATACAGCAATTCATGATATTAACCACCCTAATAAATCGTCAATCAATGGTAATAATTTACCCATGTTTTGGATTGTTGGTGTTGGAGCAAAAATGTATGTAGGCAGAGCGCAAGGTTTACAACGTGAGTTAAGAAGCACATTTACAACTGGTTTCAATATGAGTAGATTGGTAAATGCATACCAATTTGATTATTCAGGTGTATTTAATTTTCATCCGTTACTTCTAGGATTTGGTTTTAGGGGTTTACCATATTTTAAATATGACAAACTACAACAAGATGCAATCAGACTTACTGCTGGTCTAAAACAAGAATTTTGGCAATTTAATTATTGGTACGATGTACCCATAGGTAATCTAGGATTTAGTACTTATGGAGCACATGAAATTGGTTTACTGTTTACCTTTGGCGACCATGGAGGAATAATGCCTAAATGGTTCAGAAAAGTAAATACGCATACTCCGATTTTATATTAGTTGAGAGTTGAGAGTTGAGAGTTGAGAGTTGAGAGTTGAGAGTTGAGAGTTGAGAGTTGAGAGTTGAGAGTTGAGAGAAAACCTTCGGTTTTCTCTCAACAAGTAATTTAAAAAAACTGATAATGAAGTTAAAACATTTAATTGTATTTGTATTTATAATTTCAAGCTTTACAAGTTTTGCTCAGCAAATAAAACTTGTAACATGGAATCTATGTAATTTTGGTAAATCAAAAAGTGCAGAAGAAATTTTATTTATTGCCAAACAACTAAAAGATGCAGATGTAGTTGCTATTCAGGAAGTTTCGGCAAGTGATTTTGGTTCACAAGCGGTTGCAAAACTTGCTGATGAGCTAAATAGAACTGGTGCAAAATGGGATTACCTACTCTCCGACCCAACTAACGGTGCAGGTAGCGAACGTTATGCTTTTTTGTTTAAAACCAGCAAATTAACTGCAATTGGAAGAGGATTTCTTGAGAAGAACTTAGATACGCAAATTGGTAGAGAACCATTTTTAGCCAAATTTAAAACCAAACAAAACAAAACTTTTTTACTTTCTACCATTCATGCGGTGCCATCAGTAAAAAAGCCTGCACTTGAATGTCAATATTTATATAAATTAGATAGTATTCACGATTCAGAAAATTTACTTTTAATGGGAGATTTTAATTTAAAACACCAAGATAAAAGTTTTAATAATCTTAAAAATAGAGGTTTTTATGTAGCTTTAGAAAATCAAAAAACTACTTTACGCATGAAACCAAAACCAGATGGTAATTTGGCAAATCCGTATGACAATATTTTCTATGAAAAAGAGGTTATAAAAATAATATCTACTGGAATTATTGATTTCTCAAAAGAGTTTACAAATTTACCCGAAGCAAGAAAAATTTCAGATCACCTTCCAGTTTACTTTAACTTTGAAATATAATGAAAAAATATAAATCACTCATAATTGGTATTTTAACTAGTATTTCTAGTTTAAATGTGAATGCCCAATTTTATATTACACCAACCATAACTACTAAAGTACCTGCATTGGGAAGTATGACAGCTAATATAGGTAATATTGTACCTTTGAAAGCTAACAATAATATCTTCTTTGGTCCGGTAAAAACTACATATACTGGTCCAGATAAAGATGGACTTTATAGTGTTCTAGTTCCCGTTGGTGCAAGTTATGGTGAATTTATAACAAGTGCTTTAGGATTAACAGTTTCAGACCCGATTACCTTTAATGCAGTATTACCTAGCACAGGAAACATTGCAACAACTTCATTTTCAGAAAGAACTGATATTTCATTAGATTTTACTCCAACAGCAGTTACTAAAGGAGATTTTGACGAAAACGGAACTATTGATCTTGCCTTTACATGTTCAATAGATTCATCGGTATATATTTTTTCAAATTTAAATTCCTCAGGAAAAATAGAAAGTAATAAATTTGTTCAAGTTGCAAGATTAAAAACTGGTTTATCACCAAACGCTATTGAAAGTGCTGATATTGATGCTGATGGAAAATTAGATTTAGTGGTTGTAAACTCAGGATCAGGTACAGGTTCAGTTTCTATTTTTAAAAATATTACAAGAAAAGGTTATTTAAATCAAACTTCATTTGCTACAAAAGTTGATTTCAATGTTGGTCAAACTCCTAAAAGTTTAGCAATTGCAGACATAAATTTTGATTACAAATTGGATATTGTAGTTGCAAATTATGGGGCAAGTACAGTTTCTGTTTTAAAATCAAATGTAGTATATAACTCAATAAATAGTTTTTCATTTGCTAATAAAATTGATTTTGCAGTAGGGAAACAACCAAATTCTGTAGTTATTTTAGATTTTAATTTAGGTTATTTAGACATTGCTACAGCTAATTTTAATGATAATTCTGTTTCAATTTTAACTTCAAAACCTAATGTTAATGTTATAAATGACACAATTTACAAATTAAATACAGTAGCTGTAGGTAATAATCCATATCATTTAACAACAGCTTATGTAAACAAAACAGGTCACAAACAAATCCTTTGTGTAAATCAGAATAGTGTTTCAATGTCTGTTATTTCAAATAACTTCACTAAAGTTGATTTACAAACAGGTATTTTCCCTAGAGGGGTGGCAATTAATGATTTTAATGGTGATGATAAAGTTGATTGGGCTGTTGCAAATTTTACAGCAAATACGATTTCAGTATTCCAAAATAATACAAATACGGGCAATCAAATTACATCCAGCACAGTACAAGCTAAAGTTGACTTTACAGTTAATACACAACCTTTTGCACTCACTACTGCTGACTTAGACTTAGATGGTCGACCAGATATTATTTCAATAAGTGCAAGTACAAAATCAGCTACGATTTTAAGAAATACAAGAGGTGCAAGTATAAGTTTTTTACAAATTCCCAATAAGAATATTACTGTAAACCTTAACAAATCATCTTCAAAAAGCATGATTATTTTAAAAGCTAACAGACTCAATGGTAGCTTATTAAATATTGTTTCTAATAATACTGCATTAAAAATTGATACTTTAGAAAATGGAAGTTTTAGCAATTCAACTTTAACGTTGAATAACTCATTAATTGACAGTGTAGGTACAGATACGGTTTGGGTTCAATTTAATGGAAACAATACTACTCAAAATATTGAAGCTAAAATTACATTTTCAGCAACAGGTGCTTTAAGTCAAATTATACCTTTCTCAATTCAAAGTGGTATTCCTTCAATTAAATCATTCTCAAAAACTGTAGCCAAATTTGATGATACATTGAGTTTAATTGGTAAAAATTTAGGAAATAATTTAGCAAAAACAAGCATCAGACTTGGTACTGTCAATGCCCCTATCTTATCTGTAAATGATTCTTTAATAAAATTTAAAATGCCTCATGGAATTGTTTCTGGAGCTATTACTTTAAACATAAATGGCTATCAAATAAACTCAGAATCTGCACTTTATACTACATTTGATGGTGGAGGAAGTATTGATAAAAATTCGTATGGAAGTCCGATATTCTATAAAACTACAGGAATTGTTTCTAATTTAACTGTAAGTGATTTTGATAATGATGGTCAGACCGATGTAGCAGTTTCAAACTTTGACCAAGGTATTGCTTTATTTAAAAATGTGTCGAAAAGAAATTTTATTGACACTAACACTTTTGCTAAAAAAGTAAATGTTGGTACCGTAAGAAGTGCATATGTAAACAGTGCAGATTTAGATGGAGACAACAAAGTTGACTTTTTATGGTTGAATAACAATGCATTAAACATGTCGTTATTAAAAAATGAAACTACAACTGACACTCTTCTAACTGACAATTTTTCAAGCAGAATCGACTTAGTTAACTCTAAATTTCCAGCATATTTCCAAACTGTTGATATTGATTTAGACGGTAAAAATGATATAATTGCTCCTTTAAACGGAACAGCATTAAATAACGCAAACGGAATTTCTGTTTATAAAAACTTAAGTACAAGTTCTAGTCTATTTGATGGAAACATTTTCCCAAAAACTACTGATATTTTAAGTCCAGAATATGTTAATCAAACTACTACATCAGATTTAAACAATGATGGTTTTCAAGATATTATAGCATTTTCAACCAATAAAAATGCATTGTATTTTTTCATAAACAAAGGTTTATCTGGAACGGTAAATGAAAACAGCTTCATGTCTCCATTTCAAATTACAATCTCAAATTCCCCTTCTGATGTGATAACTTACGACATCAATAATGATGGCAAAAAAGATGTATTTATAGCATCAAGTGGCGATGATAAAGTGTATGTTTTACCAAACAACTATGTAAATGGATCTGAATTTTCTAGTTCATCATTTGGTACAAGTTTTCAATTAAATGCTGGTGTTGCCCCTGTTGCATTGGCAATTGCAGATGTTGATGGCGATGCTTCACCTGAATTAATTTCGGCAAATTATGTTTCAAACACAGTAAGTGTATTTAAAAATAATGGTAAAAATGGTATTTTAAATACAGGTTATTTTGGTGCAAAAATAGATTTTTCAACAGGAAAATCGCCTAATGATGTGGCTGTTGTTGATGTAAATAATGACGACAGACCTGAAATATTGGTTGCAAACAGTGCTGAAAAAACATTTTGTTTGTTAACCAATAAAATTAATCCTTTACAAGGCATTGAAAAATTAGAAACTATCACATTTGGTATGTTCCCTAATCCTGCCCAAAATGAAGTTTTAATTCAAAATCCAAGTACAAATGCTATGGAAATTTCTATTTCAAACATTACAGGTGAAATTGTTTACTCTGGAAATATTTCGGAAGATAACATTAAATTAAACCTAGATTCTTGGCAAAAAGGACTTTATATTGTTACTTTAAAAGATAACAACAAAGTAGGTGTTCAAAAACTAATTATCTGGTAGAATATTTCATTTTACTAAGAAAAAATTAAATTTTACCTATATTTGCACTCTACATAATTTAGTGTTTTGGAAATGAAAAAAATCAGTATTCTTATTTTCTTTTTGCAATGCTTCTGTTTTGCAAGTTTTGCTTCAACTTCACAAGCTGACTCAACTGGTGTAACGCAAGTTGATAGTAAAACTTATGTTGAATACAATGTAAGTCCAGGAGAAACGATTTATGGCATTTCAACAAAATACAAAGTAAATGTAGAAGACCTTTTAGAAATTAATCCGCAGTTAACCAATGGATTAAAAGTTGGTCAAATCATTTTAATACCTATTGAAAACTGGAATATTGCAAGAGTTGCTGCAGTGAAAAAAGCAACTACAGTAACTAAAACAGAAACACCAGTTGCGGAAATTAAACCTAACACCGAAGTTGTTGTAAAAACAGACAGAGAAGAAGGCGGGAAAACTTTCCATACTGTACAACCAGGTGAAACAATGTATAGTTTATCAAAAAAATACGGAGTTTCGGTAAGTGATTTAGTGATGATGAATGTACCTGACTTAAAAGTTGGACAAGAAATAATTGTTAAATCTGACAAAGTAAAAATTAAAGATGTTGCTCAACAAGTTGCAAAACCAAAAGAAGAAAATACAAACAAACTTGTAATTAAAGACAATACAAAACCAAGTTCAGAAGCTCCTCAAGGCGAAGGTCCGAATGATGATACCACAAATGTAGTTTATAGTAATAGCGTTCCAAATGTGCTTGTAATTCCATTTGACCCACATTTATATTGGTCAGATGCAGACATGGAAATTTCGAAGCAATCAAAAATGGAAATGCAAAAAGTTCGTCAAGCATTTAGAAAACGTTTAAATACATTGCTTGAACCAAAAGGTTATAATACCATACACCTAATGGGTGGGCAAGTTAGAGATTCATTGACAGACTTAAACCGTATATATAGCTCAGTATCTTACGATTACAAAGATGTAATTTATACAGAAGCCAACCCAAAACCAGTTGAACCAAAACAAAAAACAGATTTAAAAACTGATGTTAAAAATGGAATTAACAATGCTGTAAATGGAGTTTCTAATATATTTAATAAAGAGAAAGATAAACCTGCAGTTCAACAACAACCAACACAAACCAATACATCAAGAGCGGTACACGCTAAAAACCCTGCAAAATACTATGCAGTAACTGTACGTGACCCTAACTTTTTCACTTATTTCAACAATAAATATCACACAGATTATTATATATTTGTGAACCAATTTGAGGTAGAAACTGATTATGAGCACTGTTTAGATAGAGCTCGTCAAAACTACGAACGTAATTTTGTAACTCATTTCTCAATTTATGATAAATCAGGAAAACAAGTTGCAGGACACAGAATTATAACACATTATAATTCTAATTCAAACAATATTGGTCAAATACTTAAAGATAACATGGAAATTATAGCTGCAAGAATTTTAGCTGAATTACCAAAAAGATAAGAAAATGAACTTAAAAAATATTTGTGAACAAGTAGTTGCGTTAGCAAAAAGTACAGGAGAATTTATTAAACACGAAGCCGACAACTTTGATATTGCTCATATTGAATACAAAGGAGCAAAAGATTTGGTTTCGTATGTTGATAGAGAAGCTGAAAAGTTAATTGTAACTGGCTTATCAAGTATTTTACCAGAAGCTGGATTTTTAACTGAAGAAGGTACAATTAGTAAAGAAAATCCTGATTTATATTGGGCTGTTGACCCTCTTGATGGAACTACAAATTTTTTACATGGTTTGCCTGTATTTTCTACTTCTTTGGCTTTAATTAAAGATAATGAAGTAGTAATCGGTGTTGTTTACGAACCAAATAGAAACGAAATATTCTATGCTGTAAAAGGTGAAGGAGCATTTTTAAATGATAAGCAAATTTCAGTTTCTAAAGTACAAGAAATGAAAAATGCATTGATTGGTACTGGTTTCCCCTACTCCTTACTTGACCGTGGACCACGTTATTTCGATTTAATGCGTGCTTTACAAGAGCAATCGCATGGCTTACGTAGATTTGGTTCAGCAGCTGTGGATTTATGCTATGTTGCATGTGGACGATTTGATGCATACTATGAATTCAATCTTAAAACTTGGGATATTGCAGCGGGAATTTTAATTGTTCAAGAAGCAGGTGGCAAAGTAAGTGATTTTTCAGGTGGAAATAACTACTTATCTGGCAAAGAAATTATTGCAGGCGGATTTGCTCAAGAAGAAATTAGAAAAGTAATTTACGAACACTGGACATAATATGATTTTGCAACAATTAATCGTTTTTACTTTAATCATTGCTTCCTCTATTTATTTATTTAATAGAGTAAAAAAATCATTTATGAGTAAAAATAGTTGTGAAAACTGTGCTGGAGGATGTAGTACAATTGACATTAATAAAATTGAAAAAGAGTTGAAATCGAAAGCAATTCTTTAGTTAAAAATAAATCATTTTAGACATTTCTTAATGAAGTCCAATAGTTTCAAACTGTTGGACTTTTTTATTTTTGGAGCAAAACTGAAATTATACCAATTGTATTTATTAAATAGTCCAGCGAAAACTAACACTTCGGCTACGCTCAGTGACCGTTTTCGAGTTTCAGTTATTCGAAAAATAGCGTTTACGGTGGTTGAGCGTAGTCGAAACCATAGTAAATGCTATTTTTCGCTGTAACATTATTGGACTAACTTCATATTATCATTGGTATTAAAATTTTTTAACTAACTGAAAAACAAGTTAAAAAAAACAATATAAACAAAAACTATAATCATATAAATTAAATCGATTTTTATTATACACATAATTCATACAACTTTGTGACATAGAAATTTAAACAAATAAATATATGTCAGTATCATCAGTAGGTGAATTATTCCCAGTAGTGGAAAAAAAATCAGTAGTTTCAATTGAAGCTGGAAAAGAGTTTGTTAACCTTTCAACAGGTGCTCACAGAGATGAAAACAAATGGCTAGTTATGTTTTGGTGGCCAAAAGATTTCACATTTGTTTGCCCAACTGAAATTGCAGAGTTTAACAACAAAGCTGGTGACTTTAACGACAGAGACACTTTTTTAATTGGAGCAAGTACAGATTCGGAATTTGTGCATTTGGCTTGGAGACAAAACCACAATGATTTGAAAAACTTAAAATTCCCAATGTTAGCTGATACATCAAAATCATTGGCAGAAGCTTTAGGTATTTTAGAAAAAGAAGAAAAAGTTGCCTACAGAGCTACCTTCATTGTTGATCCACAAGGAATTATAAGATGGGTACAAGTAAATGATTTATCAGTTGGTAGAAATGTAAACGAAGTAATTCGTGTACTTGATGCCTTACAAACCGATGAACTTTGTCCATGTAACTGGCAAAAAGGCGAAGCTACTTTATAGTTGAGAGTTTAGGGTTAAGAGTTTAGGGTTTTCTAATATAACATTTAAATCATTTAACAATAAAACCTTTACTCTTAACCCTAAACTTAATTCACTCTAAACTCTTAACCCTTAACTTAATAAAACAATGACAGAAACCACCACCTCATTACTTGAGTTACTAGGCTTAACAGAAAGTAATACTACATTAAACAACTTAGATGCCTCAGGAAGTAAATATATTAAAGACTTAAAAATCAATACTTCTAATGCTTTACAATATGAAACTTTAACACCAAAAGAAAGTTTGTTAATTGCATTAGCTACTGTGTTAAATGAAAAAAACACAACATTGATTGAAACATTCACTAATCAATTAACTGAAAAACATGGACTTAGTTCAGAAGAACATGGAGAATTAATTGGTATAGTTTCTTTAATGAATGTGAATAATATCTTTTATAGATTTAAACATTTTGCAGAAAAAGAATATTATAACACCGCTCCTGCAGGCATCAAAATGAGTGTTATGATGAATCCTGTACTTGGTAAAGAGCTGTTTGAGTTAATAAGTTTGTGCGTTTCGGCAATAAACGGCTGTGAAACTTGTGTTAAAGCCCACGAACAATCTGTATTACAACATGGTAGCAACGAAAAAAGAATATTTGAAGCCATTAAACTTACTGCCATCATTAAAGGATTGAGTGTAGTTATTTAGTAGTTTAGGGTTAAGAGTTTAAGGTTGAGAGTTGAGTACAAAAGTGAAAATAAAAGTGAGTTTTTTGTCATTGATAGCAAACTTCGTTCAAACTTAAAACTCTAAACTCTTTACTCTAAACAAAAAAACATCCTAATTTCGAATAAATTTAATAGTTTTGTAAAAACAATATTTTATGAGAATTGAGGACGAAATAAAACAATCAAAATTTCAAAGCGAATACCACAAATTAGCTATAAATATATTATTTACAAGTAACTGGCTATTTTCAATACATGCAAAAAATTTAAAACCATACGGAATTAGTCCACAACAATACAATATTCTTAGAATTTTGAGAGGACAGTACCCTAATTCAATTAATGTTAATGACTTATCATGCAGAATGTTAGATAAATCATCGAACGTAACAAGGTTAATTGACAAGTTAATATTAAAAAAGTTAGCACTAAGAGCTACTTGCGAAGAAGATCGAAGAAAATTTAATATTAGTATCACTGAAAAAGGTTTAGAGTTACTTAAAACACTTGACCCATTGGCAAACAGTATGGATAGTAAACTTGATTTTATTGATGAAAATCAAGCAAAACAATTCAATGATTTTCTAGATAAAATAAGAGATAATAAATAATTTAAAGACAAAATAAAAAGGGAATCAAATTTTAAATTGATTCCCTTTTTATTTTGTCTTTAACGAAAACATACACTTTGATAAACGCTGTGACAGTTTTCAAATACATTTTAAATCGCAAAATATACTTTGCAAATACTTCAACTACGCTTAGCAACGGTAAAGTATATTTTGCGAATATAAACTAATTAAACTCCTGTAAAACCACCTGTTGAACCTGATACAACATAGTTATATAATTCGTCCATGTGCATATTGTAAACATATACTGGCACTTTTGAGTGACCAACTACATACTCAGCGTGGCTTTTGCTAAATAAGTGAGATAATCCAGTACGACCATGTGTTGACATTAACAACATATCAGCACTTACTCTTTCTGCATATTTCAAAATTCCATCTTCAAGAATATGGTCATTAAATACTGCTAACTCTGTGTTATCTAACTCATAACGATTTACAAACAAGTTGTATTCGTTTTCAATTTTCTGAGTATCTTTGAAATAATGAGGAGTATTTACATAAAGAATCGTCAACTTAGCTTCAAACAATTGTTGTAAATTCCATACGTTATCCATCATTTTGTAATTTGTATTTACAAAATCAGTAGCAAGAACCATGTTTTTCAAAGTGAAAGTTTCTGGCTCTTGGTCTACACTAATTACAGGGCAATTTGCTTGACGAACAATAATTGGCGTATAGTTTCTGCGACTAGTACGAGCACCATCAGTACCAACAACGATTAAATCAATTTCTTCATCAGTTTGAAATCTAGTAATAGTAGTTGGAATATCATCATTAGTTTTTTCAATAAGTTCTGTAGAAACCTTCACTCCAGCAAAAACATCTTTACTAACTAATTTTGCTAAAATATCTTTAGCAATACTAATTTCTTCATCATTATTTCCTACAGTTGGGTCAATTAAACCTGTAATAGCCAAACCTTTACGAACAAACGTAGGAATAATGTGTAACAATATAATCTCAGCTTCAGTTTTACGAGCTATTTCAGCTCCTAATTTGTAAGCTTTCTCTGCTGTTAGAGAAAAATCGGTAGGAATTAAAATCTTTTCCATAGTATCTAAATTGTTAATATAAGGTTCTTTATCTAATTTTTACAAAGTTAATTCTTTGCAAAGTACTATTTTTTGAGGCTTATCACTGTATTTAATGACAAATATCAGTTTTCTTATACCATTTTAGCTTTTACAGTTAAAACTGCTATTTGGTTACAATTACGCAAAAAAAATTGATTTTAAGTAGAGTTTAAGTGTAATAAATTTTTGAAAAAAAGTATGTAGCAAAAATTGGAAAGTTTAATTGGTAGTTTTGGAAGTTAAGTTTTAAACTGTATAATTGTAGAAAGATAAATAATATTAAAATATCAATATAGGAAAGCAAATAGTTATCAATATAACACCAGAATCTAAGGATATTTATATAGATATTTCAAAATTTCCAGAACATTAGTAGCTATAAAGTAGATTACTAAGATATTATAAAACATTTCCATTTTTATAAAACTATAATTACGATGAAATACCTTTACATATATATATTTTTAGCAATTAATGTGTATTCAAATGCACAAGTAAATTCAGCTCCAGATTCAACTTGGGGAATGATAGTTAAAAGTGAAACCAAATTAACAGAAATTCTTTTCAATAGAGCTCGATATAGAGAAAGTATAAATGACTATTATGGAGCTGTTGAAGATTATAACTCAATAATAAAACTAGATTCAAGCAATTCAATTTTATATTATAATAGAGGTGTATCAAAAGCTGCATACCAAGATTTTGAAGGTGCTATTATTGATTATTCAAAAGCTATTAAATTAAACCCTAACGATGGAAATTATTTTTATAATAGAGGTGTTGCTTACAGAATAATCGAAAAATTTGATTCTGCAATTTCAAATTTCAATTATGCAATTAAATTAAATCCAAAAGATAAATCATCTTATAATAATCTTGGAAATATTAATATGATTTTAAATGATTACTTAAATGCTAAAATATGTTTTGACAAAGCGATAGAGTTGGCACCTAATGACGCCAAAAACTATACAAATAGAGGTATTGTAAAATGTGAACTAAACGATTATACATGAGCTATCTTAGACTATTCTAAATCAATTGAAATTAACTCAAAAAATCCAAAAGCTTTTAATAATAGGGCAATAACATATATAAAAATGAAAGATTTAGATAAAGCACTTTATGACTTGAATATTGCTATTGGATTAAACCCGCAAAATCCCAATTATTACAATTTAAGAGGTGAAGTAAAGCTTGAATCAAATGATATTCTAGGTTCTATCGAAGATTTTAACAAAGCAATTCTCATTGATGATTCATTTAATTTAGCATTCTACAATAGAGGTTTATCAAAAATTAAACTTAACAAAAAAGATGAAGCTTGTATTGATTTTCAAAGGGCATTAGAACTTGAGTATAAAGAAGCAAGCAAAATGATTGAAAAACATTGTAAAAAGTAATACTATTTTATCACATATTATAATTACCACAATTAAAAAAATATTTAATCAAGATACTAATTACAAAATCTTTAGTAAGCTAAGTCAACCTGCTAAAGTAAACATAGTAAACAACTAGTATTTTTTAAAACGAAACAGCTAATGAACTTGTAATAAAGTAATTAGAATTACTTGGGGTTGTTCCAACCACAAATACTTTATCTTTACTTCGTAAACCTCGTCCTTCAATTCTCAACATAATATTTTCAGCAGGTAAATAATCTAAGTTTAATGAGTAACCGAAAGTTTGAAATCCGTTTGTTGTACTTGTTGAAATCATTACACCATTTTCATCTTTATAATATTCAGCTCTTACTGCAATTTTAAATTTATTATTAATTGAATATCTAGCAATTACAATTGGAGTGTACCAAATATTTTTGGCAGACTCGCCTTTTACTTTTTGTTGTGCACCAATATCAAAACCTGTAATTAAACCTATTTTATCAGTTAATTGCATTTGTGCATAGAAGTTGTGAAAATTTCTCCAAAGTTTATTTGAATCAGGTTGTTCGTTTCCAACATAATTTGAGTAATTCAATGTAGTTTTTGCATTTGGTTTGTAAGTAATTTGTGTTCCAAATGCAGGTGTTTGATTTCCAACTACTTTTTGTATTCTTTGCCAGCCATTTAAATACAATGCTGCAAAATATAGTTTTTCATTTTTAGATGTATAGCCAATTTTAGCACCAGTTTCAAAATAAGGCGAATTATCAGCCAAAATACTACGTGTTAAATTCCAGCAATCCTTACCTATAGCACTTTCAAACCCAATGTGCGATGGCATAATACCAGCATCAAACCAAAAATTATGATTTTTTGAAATTTTAAAACCTGCATTTGCTTCAAAAACATGTTGCATCACGTTATTTTCAGCCGACAAATTATACTGTGCATAAGTGCCTGACATCAAGGCTAAATTTGCTCTAACTTTACTTGAAATATAGTTTGCTTTGATAAATCCAATATTCAAATTCAACTCATTGTGTTTGTTAAAGCTATAAAAAAAAGCAGGTCGTGTATGATTTTGAGGATTACCAAAATCATAACAAAAATATGTTTCAATATAGCCTGTAAAACTTAATTTAGCTGTTGAATCGGTTTGTGCAGATGTAAATTGAATGTTTACAAACAGAATTAGAGGTATTAGAAAATCTAATTTTGAAATTTTAAATCGCATGAATTTTGGAAAATTAAATTCATCAAAAATATAAATAATATGTGGTATTTCTTTAAAGACCTGACAGGTTTTTAAAAGCTGTTAGGTCTTAATTTTAATTGTTGTTAAAAATTATGTAGATTTAAAATGTTAAAAATCAACTTATATGAAAATAAATATATCACTTATCTTTTGTCTTTGTTATAATATTTTAGTGTTTGGTCAATCCAATATAAATGAAGTTCAAATGGACTTTGAAACTAAATTAAAAAAAGTAACCAAGAATACTAATTGGAAAATAGAGAGTTTTAAGAATGAAATTCAATTGAAATATTACAATACTTTTTTCATAAATACAATCTTAAATCCATTAAATAATCGAAATGGAATTTTAAACAAACCAGATAGTATTGTAATAAGTTTCAAATTTGAAAATAATTGGAATCAATCAAAATCTGATTCAATTCAAAAATTTAATCTCAATATTTTAAATCCAATTAAAGAAAGAATCTTTTCCTACTACGATAGTACAAAATGGAGTGGAGTAATGAGCAATCGTACAATGTTTTTAAATACACCTCTAAAACATTCAATTATACTTGGAAATAAAAATGATAAAAATAATCTTTCAAAAATTATAAGATTACCAGATTTGATTATTAATAATGTGGGTATTTTTATTGATACAGACTACATTGGCTATTATGTATTTATTGAACCAGAAGTAGTTGAAATAGAAGTCAATAATTTTCATAAAAAATTAGAAGAAATTCTTGGAAAAGGTATTCTTTCTAAAATAGAAATTAACTATTAGTTGAAGGTCTACCCCCATCTCTATGATATGTCGACCCTTTGGGGCTTAATTATTAATCACCCCAAAACCTCCACCCTTACAACTACCTCATCCTCAGGTTTTACTTTAAACAAATCACTTTGTTTGTAGCCAATTACCCATAGTAAAGTGGAATTAAATTCCATAATTAATGTCTGTTTTTTCAGGTAATCTGGCGTTTTTGCATCAATTAAAATATCGCTTACAAGTTTTTGTTTACCGTTCATTCCCAATGGTTTAATTGATTTTGATTGGTAATTATTGGTAATTATTACTTTTTGATTAATCAATTCTTTTGATAACCAAGCAACTTTAGGGTTTCGTTCCGGTTTGAATAATTCAATTGGTAAAATTTCAATTTTCAATTCTTTGTCTGCAACATCCCAAAGACCTTCTTTCAGTTCTATTTCAATAGTAAAATCTTCTTTTTCAGCATCTAACTCTAAAACAAACAACAAATCTCTGTCTTTACACAAAGTATAATCCCCAATTTGCCATTTAGAGCCAATAATAGCGGTTTTAAAATCTGCAATTTGTTCGGCATTGATTTTACCAAATTGATTTAAATATTCAAATATAACCAACTCAAAATAAGGTTTTTCCGAAAGTTCATTCAAATCAATTTTCAAATAATTTGGATGAATAAATACAAAATTCTCTTCGAACCAATGTATTTTTTCTTGTACCAAACTTTGTGCTTGTTGAACTATCAATGAAGTTTGCAAAATATGTTTTTCAAAACCGATATTGATATTTTGCATCAATGGCGAAATATGCTGACGAATATAATTACGTTTATACTTGTCTTTTTTGTTAGACGAATCCTCTCTCCAAGTTAAATTATTAGCGTGTGCATATTCTAAAATTTCAGCTCTTGTAGCAAAAAGTAAAGGTCTAATTATTTGCTTATTAACAAATTTAATTCCACTTAAACCTTTCAATCCTGTACCTTTGGCAAGGTTATATAAAATTGTTTCTGCCTGGTCAGAAGCATGATGTGCGGTGGCGATGTAATCAAATTGATGTTTTTTCAACAATAATTTAAACCAGTCATATCGCAACTCTCTTGCAAGTGCTTGAATGTTATTTTGATTCGTTTCTTGGGCAATTGATAAAGTATCAAACTGAATTACTTCTAATTCTATCTCTAAATTTGCACATAAATCTATAACAAAATTTTCGTCCCCATCTGACTCCTCCCCTCTCAAACCAAAATTACAGTGACAAGCTATAATTTGCCATTGTGCTAATTGGGCCAAATGCAACAGCACTACAGAGTCTAAGCCGCCACTTAAAGCGACTAGAACTTTTGGTTTCAGCAAATTTTTAGAAATATTTTGCTTAATATTATTTAAAAACTTTTCAATCACACCTTAAAGATAGCATTTTTACTATTTTTGTATTCTGATTTATTGAATGAAAATGAAATTAAGAATAAATATTTTAATTATTGCCTTCTTTGGCCTATTTATATCAAGTTTTAATTCGGCTTTTGCACAAGAAACTATAGAATTAAAACAAGCCGGTGCATTGGAAGGTGGAACTTTTAACGGCATGGTAATCCGTAAATTAAAGAAAAACTGTATTTTTAAACATGGCTCATCAACGCTTTATTGCGACTCGGCTTATCAATACCAAGATAAAAATGAACTTGAAGCTTTTGGACATGTAAAAATTGTACAAGCTGATGGTAGTGTAATTCAATCCTCAAATTTAACTTATAATACTGACAATAAAATGGTTAACTTTAGAGGAGGTGTTACATTAACTGATAAAACTTTTAAACTTACTACTCCTACTTTAGATTATAACCTTGCCGACAAAACTGCAACCTACAACGAAGGCGGTGTTATTGTAGACAAAGGAACCACATTAACCTCAAAAAGAGGCCACTATAACTCAAATACTAAAATTTTCACTTTCAAAGAAAATGTAAAACTTATCAGTAAAGAACATACTTTAGAAGGAGATACTTTAATGTATAACACTGAAAATAAGACTACTTACTTTAATGGTCCAACCAAAATTAAAAGTAAAAAAGAAACTTTAATTTCTTCAAAAGGAGAATACAATACCCAAACAGGTATAATGGTTTTAAAAGGTCGATCACAAATTGAAACACCTGAAATGATTTTAAGTGGAGATACATTAAATTTCAACAAAAAAACACAAGATGGAGATGCTCGTGGCAATGTTGAAATTGTACTTAGAAAAGAAAAAGTAACTATTAAAGGTAAACGATGTATTCATATTGGCAAAAAACATTATACCAAAGTGTATGGTAACGCATTTATGGTTGCCTTACTCGATAAAGATACCCTATTTTTAAAAGGTGATACGTTGATTTCAATTAATGATAGTATCAAAAAGAAAAAAAGCTTAACAGCTTTTCACAATGTTCGTGTATTCAGACATGACTTACAAGCTATTTGTGATTCAATGATTTACAATATGAGAGATTCTTCAATTAATTTTTATAAAGACCCTGTTTTATGGGCAAATAAAAGTCAACTTACTGGAGACACAGTGAAAGTACAAATGGCAAAAAACAAAATAGACAAATTTTATCTACGTACAAATTCATTTGTAATTTCAACAGATAGCATAAGAAACTTTAATCAAATCAAAGGTAAACGTATAGTAGGCTCATTTACAAACAATAAACTCCAAAATGTAAAAGTTAATGGTAATGGTGAAAGTATTTACTTTGCTACTGAAAATGATACTATATTAATTGGACTTAACAAAGTTTTGTGTAGCAATATGAATATCAAATTTGTGGATAATAAACTAAAAGATATTTCATTTTTAACTAAGCCAGACGCTAAATTTATCCCTCCACATGAAATAGACGAGCCAACTCGTCGCTTAAAAGGTTTCCGATGGAGAATTACTGAAAAACCTGAAAGGAAACAGTTTTAAGAGTGAATAATTAACTTATTATTGCTTTTAATTATTACACGTTGACAACGGTTGAAAACCTTGTCAACCGTAAATTCTCATAATATGTATTAAAGACGATTACCAAGGTCTGTGACTGTTGGTAACGTAAAATTACACTATCCTCATGTTGACAACGGTTGCAAACCTTGTCAACCGTAAAACAAAACAATTACTCAACAATTATTGCCTTTTCAATTTGCTCAATTAACTGATTTTCATTGTTTAATATTTTAATCTCAATTGGCAAAGCATAAATTGGTAAATGGCTATACTTCTCTTTAAATGCCACTAGTTTTGAAGCATCTTTTTCTGTGCAAATTATAATTGAATTTTTATAAGCATTTAACTGTTTTTCAAGCTCCTTCATATCATATTCTATATAAGAATAATGATCACTAAACTCAAAATGCTTCACAATTTCAGTAAAATGTTGTTTAATATATTCCACAAAATTCTGAGTATTGGCAATTGATGTCATCAAAATTACTTTTGTATTTTTATCAAAAGTAGGTTGATTTGTTTTATTGTAAATAGAATACAACTCTCCATATTGAATTGTTGAAAAATAAATAGGCGTTGTAGCATCAACATATTTTTGAATTTCAAGTTTAATTGATTCCATTTCAGTAGCTGAACAATCCTCAGGTGTTTTGCTCACAATTACTGCATCAGCTCGTCTTGCATTATGTCTAGCTTCTCGCAATCTTCCATAAGGCAATAAAAAGTCGCTATAAAATGGTCTATTATAATCTGATAACAATATTTTAAAATGTCCATTTACTGTTCTATGTTGATATGCATCATCAAGAATAATAACTTGTGTTTCAAGATATTCAGCAACAATAAACGGAATTGCAAACGCACGTTGTTCACACACTATAACTGGAACTGAACTAAATTTGGTGTAATATTGAAATGGCTCATCACCTATTTTTTTAGCACTAGCAGTTTCATCTGCGAAGATAAGTCCGCTCGTTTTTCTACCATATCCTCTACTCAAAATTGCTAACTTGTATTTACTTATTAACTGATTCACAACCCATTCAACATGAGGAGTTTTCCCTGTACCACCAACAGTTAAATTACCAACCACAATTGTTGGCACTGTAAACCTAAAACTACGTTTAGAACCAATATTGTATAAATGGTTTCTAAAATCAGTAACTAACTTATATAATATAGCAAATGGAAAAAGAAGAAATTTCATCTTTAAATCTAATTTAATAATGTAAACTTAAAAATTATAATAAGTTTTTATAAGTTATAATTTAAAATTGTTAATTACTAATAACTAATTATAATGACATCACTCCTTTAATTGTTGCAGCTTTTTGGTATTTATCAATTACAGCATTTGGAGATTCTAATAACTCTTTAATTGTAACACTAACATATTTACCACTAGATGATTGCTTGTAATCAATCGCTGATTTGGGATCGAAATGTGAAATTAAAATTGCTAATTCCTCAGTATTAATAGTAGGAATAATGAATTTAAACATGTAAACACTTGGCCAAGTAAATTCATTACTTAACTTTTCGTGTAGGTTTTTAAATTGTTCGTCTATAATCATAACACAAATATACTTTATCTAATTAATATTTAATAATTAATAATTAACACAATATAACTTACTATTAATTAACACACTAGCAAACAATTTGAATCAATAAAACATTTCATCGATTCAAATTTGAATTAGATTTTAAATCAAATTAATTACATTTGTAAAATGAAAGAGATATTTGAAGTACAAAACGAATTTATACAACTTAATCAATTACTAAAAGTATTGAATTGGGTTGAAAGTGGCTCAATGGCAAACGATGTAATTGATGCTGGTTTAGTGACTGTTAATGGAGAAATTGAACAAAGACGACGCAATAAAATCAAAGCTGGCTTTGTTGTAGAATATGATGGTAATGTAGTTGAAGTTGTGTGAAAAGTTAAGGGTTAAGAGTTTAGGGTTAAGAGTTAAAATAGTCAACTCTATCAATTGTCAACAATCAACTAATAACATTTGGAAATAAAGAACCAATTATTTACTTTTGTAATCAATGGAAAATAATATTACAGATAGGGTTAAAGAAATCATGGAACGAGAAGGTTTGAGTCCGTCGAGTTTTGCAGATACTATTGGCGTTCAGCGTCCAAGTGTATCGCATATACTTTCTGGGCGAAACAAACCTAGCTTAGATATGATTCAAAAAACATTACAGAAATTTACAAATATAAATCCTTACTGGCTACTAAACGGAGAAGGCGAAATGCTACAAACTAATTTATTTGAAACGATAGACCAATCTGCTAAAAAAGAATTGGAAAAAAAGGAGCTTCAAAAAGCTAAACGTCAAGATAAACCTAAATCAGAACGTACAAATGTAAATTTTGTTCAAGCTGCATTAATGAGCAATGTACTTGATGATGAGGAAGTAATATTACCCGAACCAAAACGTAGTGAACCTATTGTTGTAAAAGAAGAAATAGTAGTTAACAATTCTAATCAGCAAAAAACAATTGTAAATAATAGCATTAAAGAAGAGTTAAAAGCAATTGAAGTTCAATACCAAGAAAAAACAATTGTAAATCAACCCGTTCCTATTGTTGCGCCACAACAAGTTGAAAATCCAGTTGTAAATCAAGTTTACAACAATCAAAATACTCCACAAAATAACAATCAACAGCAAGTAGTTAATAATCAACCCAGCAATAACCAACAAAAATCTGCTGATTCAAGCATGATGGAAATGATGTTTGGAGGAAATGGAAATAAAAAAATTGAAAGGATTGTGATTTTCTATGATGATAAAACATTTTCTGTTTATAATCCAGAATGAGATTTTAGACATAAGACATAAGATTTAATCAAAACTGAAAACTAACATCTGAAAACTGAGCACCGAAAACTGAAAACTTACTAATTATTTTGATAAATTTGAGTTGTGGAAACAACTAAGAAAATCTATCAGAATGTATTTAAGCAGTTTGCTTGGATATCACTCATATACATTGTTGCGAGAGTCACATTTTTAATTCTAAATTTCAAGGCTTTTCAATCAGCCAAATTTATAGAAATACTTCTCGCTTTTTTACATGGTTTACGATTCGACTTTTCAGCAATACTAACCTTAAATGCAGGAATCTGGCTTTTTTCTGTGCTACCAGCCCCTATTTTTCAGAAAAATATTTCTCAAAAGATATTAAAATATTTATTATTGGCAGTAAACTTACCTTTCATAATATTAAACTTTTCTGATTGTGAATTTTTTAAATATGTTGGTAGAAGAACACAAAGAGATATTCTTGGTATAGCTGGAGATGTATTTGAACAAAGTATTCAAATTGCTATTTATTACTGGTATTTAAGTATTATACTTTTAGCTATATTATTCATTTTTATTAAATACTTTCCTAAAAATGAAGCAATTATAAAAGAGTCATATACAAAAAAAACATATATTTCGTTATCACTTTTATTGCTACCATATATTGCAATTAGTATTTTAGGAATAAGAGGTGGCTGGCAACTTCGTCCCCTTAGACCCAATTATGCCTTTGTTTTAAACCCACAAATACTTGGGCATTTTTCATTAAATTCAACACATACCTTCATATCCTCTTATGATATAGTTGGAGAAGTAGAAAGCAAAAATTTCTTCAAAACCGATCAAGAAGCTTTCAATATTATAAAAAAAGAATATGTTCCATCTAATTACTTCAATACAAAACAAAATGTAGTAATATTAATTCTTGAAAGTTTTGATGCTGAGTACATTGGCGCTTGTAATGGCAACAAAAATGGCTACACTCCTTTCTTTGATTCCTTAGCAAATTCTCCACAAAGTGTGTTTTTTAAACATGGTTTTGCAAATGGACGAACTTCTATCGAAGCGATGCCATCTGTACTTGCAGGCTTACCTTCTATGATGCCAGAAGCTTATATAACAGGTTTTTACCAAACAAATCAATTAACTGGCCTAGGTTCAGAAATGCTTAATAAAGGTTATAAAACTGCATTCTATCATGGAGGTAAAAATGGTACAATGGGTTTTAATGCCTTTGCGCCAATCGCTGGTTTTCAACAATATTCAGGTTTATTTGAATATCCAAACCAAAAAGACTATGATGGCAATTGGGGCATATTTGATGAACCATATTTACAATATTTTTCAAAGCAATTAACAACTTATAAACAACCATTTCTAGCTTCGGTATTTACTTTAAGCTCTCACCAACCTTATACAATTCCTGAAAAATATACCAACAAATTCCCAAAAGGGGATTTAGAAATTCATGAAAGTATTGGCTATGCAGATAATGCTTTAAAGCTGTTTTTTGAAACCGCTTCTAAGCAACCTTGGTTCAATAATACATTGTTTGTTCTCACTGCTGACCATACTCAAATGACCTCAAAACCAGCTTATTTCAATAAAAAAGGTGAGTTTAGTGTTCCAATAGTATTTTATCATCCTAAAATAAAACTCAAAGCTGATACTTCAATTATTGCACAACAAATTGACATTATGCCTTCTGTTTTATCGGTTTTAGGATATAAGCCTTCGCAAAGTAGCTTACATTTTGGCAAAAATTTATTCCAAAACAATAACATTCCTGAGGCACTTTGTTTTGATAACAACGAACTCCGATTATTCACTGCAAACAATATTTATATAGCACTTAGTAATTCTGATAATAAAGTACTTATCAAAAATTCATTAAACGACCAAGAAATAAAAAATGACTCAATTTTAAAGATTTTTGAACCAAGAATTAAAGCTTACAGACAATATTACAACAATTCATTAATCAAAAATAAATGGTAATTCACTTTTAAAACTATGAAAATTTTACACACTGCTGATTGGCATTTGGGGCAAACTTTTATGCAAAAATCAAGAAAAGAGGAACATCAACTCTTTATTGATTGGTTAATTGAAACTTGTAAAACTGAAAACATTGATGCAATTATAGTTGCAGGTGACATTTTTGATGTTGCAAATCCTTCTGTTGAAGCAATGGATATGTATCATAGTTTTTTATTAGAAGCTTATAAATTAAGCATGGAAGTGGTGATTATTGGTGGTAACCATGATTCAGCTTCTCGCTTAAATACAACACAATCTATTCTAAATCAATTAAATATACATGTAATTGGTGGGGAAAAAGAAGCTTTACAAAAGATAATTCCTTTAAAAAAAGATGGGGGAACGAAAGCTGTTGTTGTGGCAGTTCCATACCTTAGAGACGGAGAAATTCGTGAAATTTTAACCCAAGAATCTAATGTAGAGGCTAACGAAAAATTCCCTTTTGCAGTAAAAAAGCATTACGATAATTTATTACAAGAAGCTCAAAATCAACACCCAAACATTCCAATCATTACCACAGGACATTTATATGTTACAGGCTCAGCACTTTCTGGTAATGAAAAAGAATTACACTCAATAGGTACTTTAGGGCAAATTTCTTCTACATGTTTTAATGAAAATTATGCATATGTTGCTCTCGGACATATTCATAAACCGCAGATTATCAAACATCCAAATAATACCATTGTAAAATATGCAGGCTCTCCTATTCCACTTAGTTTTAGCGAAAGAGACGACCAAAAGGAAGTTACAATTTTAGAAATTAGTGAAAATACGATTCAAACAAAAACTATTCAAATACCACAAAACAGAAAATTAATTAGAATAAAAGGAACTGAAAATCAAATTATTGAAAAAATTAAAATCATTGAAAATAATACAAACAGTACACTTGCTGATTGGCTAGAAGTAATAATTACTGAAAAAGTGAATTTCAGAACTTTTAATGAAAATATTAGATCAATAATAGCAGACAAAAATCTAGAAATTTTAAAAGGTAGCACAGATATTCCAAAAGAAGTATTTCAAAATGTAAGAGATGAATTTATTGCCGAAATGGACAATAATCCACTTGATAATATCGAAAAAATATTTGAGTTAAAATGTCAAAAAAGTGGACTTAACGAAGAGAATATCAACGAATTAAAACCATTACTAAACAGTATTATCAACGAAATAAACTAAATCAATTCATGAAAATTTTATCAATTTACATCAATAATTTACAATCATTAAAAGGTGAAAATTTCATTGATTTTGAAAATGAAATTTTAGGTAATGCAGGTTTATTTGTAATCACTGGTCCTACTGGTGCTGGAAAAACTACTATTCTTGATACAATTACTTTGGCATTATACAATAAAACAAATAGATATAATGGTACTATAAAAGAGGAACTTATCACTCGAAACACCAAAGAATGTGTTGTTGAAATTACTTTCAATACAAACAAGGAAAATTATTTGGCTCGTTGGAGTGTTGATTACAATAGAAATAACAAACTAAATGACATTAAAAGAATTTTATACAAAAAAAATATAAATAATGAAATAGAATTAATATCTGAAGGTATAACCAAAGTACAAGCCTCTATCGAAAGTATATTACCGCTTAGTTATGAGCAGTTTACAAAATCGGTTTTATTGGCTCAAAATAATTTTTCGGCATTTTTGAAAGCTCAGCCAAGCGAAAGAGCTGAAATGTTGAGTAAAATAACCGGTACTGAAATTTATGAATTGATTTCAAGAAATGTTTTTGAAAAATATACTTCCTTAAAACAGGAACTTGATTCGTTAAAAAAATTGTTAAAAACTGATTTATTAAGCGAAGAACAAATCATTGATTATCAAAACAAAATAAACCAAAACACTGAATTACTAGAAAGCTACAAGTCTGAATTAAAGTTAATTACAGAAAAAATTGATTGGATAAATGATGTTTCTAAAACAGAAAATGAAATCAAATTAAACCAACAAAAAATACAACAAATAGAAAAAGAATTCAAGGATAATGCTATTCAATTTGATTTATTAGAAGACTTTAACAAAGCCCAAAGTGCAGCTATTCTGTTAAATAATTTTGATAAATATACTGAAAGGTTAAATGTAATTACTAAAGATTTAACATCAAACAAACATCAAATACTTGATACTCAAACTAAACTTGAGGAGCAAAACTTGCATTTTGAAAACAAAAAAACAACTTTAAAACAAATTGAAAATGAAATAGAAACAAAAACTCCGCTTATTGAGCAAATAAAAAAATACGCTATTGAATATTCACAAAAAGAAAAAAACTTACTTGATACCCAAAAAAATATTGCAGAAATAAAAAATACTAATAAAAGTTTAACGCAAAATATTGGCAACAAAAAAACAGAGTTAAGCAATAATACTCTAAAAATTAACAACTTAGAAACCGAAATTGCTAAAATTGCATTTATTGAAATTTGGAGTGAAAAAAAGCTTTTATATGGTGAAGTTTACAAACAAATCAATAAAAGTAATCAGCTTTTGAATGAAATAAATTTTGAAAAATATATTCAAGAAAAAGATAAAATCAATGGCGAAATACATTCAGTTAAAAGCAATTTAGAATTACAAAATTCTGAATATAAGGAACTTGAAGAAAAAGTAAATCAATTAATTTCTCAAAAAGAAATGATTGGTAATATCCAAATTCTTGAAAACGAAAAAGAAACATTATCAAGTGAATTACTTCAATGGAATATTTTAAATGATAATTTCCCTAAAAAAAGCAACTTACAATTACAAATAACTGAATTACACAATAGTAATGTTCAATTAAATACACAAAAACAGTTTTTAAACACGCAACAAACCCAAGTTGAAACTACACTTAAAGTATTAAAAGACAATCAATTACTACAAAAATCAATCGCAGCATTTGAACAACACAGAGCAGAGCTAGAGGATGGCAAACCTTGTCCACTTTGTGGCTCCAATCACCACCCTTTTATTGTTAAAAAGCCAAGTTTTTCAGAAAATAAAACAGAAGAAGAAATTAAAAATACTGAAAAGCAAATTACTGATATTCAGAAGTCTATTTCTGAAATTGAAAAAAACATAGCAAGTAATGAAGCGAATTTGAAAACATTTGAAAAACAGATTTCTGAAATTAATTTATTGATTTTAAATGCAATAGCTGTTTTAAAAATTACTGATGATTTAAATGAACAAACACTTCACAAAGAATGTGAAGCTATCACTAAAAAAATCGAATCTATTAACTTAAAAATCAAAGAATTAAACTCAATTAATTCAACTTTAGAAACTGAAAATATAGCTTTAACCAAAATAACTAAAACAATAAATGATTCCACTTTACAATTGAATACTTTGATATTAAATGAAAAAAATATCACTGAAAAATTAATATCTATTGAAAATCAAACCATTGAACTTAAAAACGAAATCAACAATAACTATATAAAAATCAACGAAATAGCTAAAGAATTTGATTTAGAAACTCCCCTTACTACACTTGAAGAAATTATAAATACAGGTAAAGTATTTTCTGAAAAACTAGAAATATTTAAAAACTTAACATTTGAAATTAATCAATACAAAGAAATTCAAATTAGCATCAATAATGAGCTTGAAAAATATGATATTCAAATAGTTACAAATTTAACTAACCTTGAAAAACTCATTGAATCTGAAAAAAATGTAAACAAAAATTTAAATGATATTGAAAAAGAAATTGCCAATTTAAGCGTTGATTTTATTGATAAAAACCCTGAAAATGAAGAAAAAAGACTAAAAAACAATTTAAGAATTACTCAACAGGAATTAAATCAATTTAACAATTCAATTATTGAGTTAAATAGCGTTATTTCTGAAAAAAATCAACTTATAAAACAATTTGAAGAAGAGTTTGAAATATGCTCAACAGAACTAGCAAAACAAGAAATAAGCTTACAACAAGCCATTTCAGAAATTGAATTTAAGGATATTAATGCTTTAAGAAATGCATTGCTTCTAGAAAATATTAAAGAATTAAATATCAAAAAACAGAATCTAACTAACACATTATCAGAATCAAAAGGAGCATTAAAAGCATCAAGCGACAAATTGATTATTTTAAAAGAAAATGCTTTTGAGAATGTAGATATTGCAGAACTATCAAGTAAAAAAACTGCAATAGAGAACTCTCAAAACACTTTAAATCAAGAGATTGGTAGTTTTTCTGAAAAATTAAATCAAAATAAAATTGAAGAAGAAAATAACCAAAAATTAGTTGCTGAAATAAAAGCTAAGGAAACTGAATTTTTAAAATGGGAACAATTAAACAGCTTGATTGGCTCAAAAACTGGTGATAATTTCAAGAAATTTGCTCAAGATTTCACACTGTCTTTATTAATTCAGCATGCTAACAAACATTTAAAAATCATGTTTGATAGATATGAACTCTACAAAGATGATAATTCAAAAGAAATGGATTTACAAATTGCTGATAAACACTTTTTTGGAGAAATCAGAAATATAAACTCCCTTTCTGGTGGAGAAACGTTTCTGGTTAGTTTGGCATTGGCATTAGGCTTATCTGATTTAGCGAGTAAAAACACGCCTATTCGATCATTATTTATAGATGAGGGTTTTGGTACACTCGACCCAGAAAGCTTGAATAACGCACTCGATACGCTCGAATTATTACGTCAATCACAAAACCGACAAATTGGAATTATTTCGCACGTTGAAGAACTCAAAAAACGAATCACAACCCAAATTCAAGTTACTAAATATAGTCCTGAATTTAGTAAAATAACAATTGTAAATTAGCTTTCAGTCTCCTGATTTTGTACAATTTCAGCAGTTTGCTCAATCTCCGAAACCGAACCAATTTCATTTGCTTCCAAACTAATATCTTTGGGCATTGGTAAATCTTTAATTGAGTTAATTCCAAAATAATCCATAAAACGTTCAGAAGTACCATAAAGTACTGGTCGGCCTACACCTTCCGACTTACCTTTCATTTCAACTAACTCTTTTTCAAGTAGTTTATGAATAGCGTAATCGCAGTTTACACCACGAATTTGCTCTACTTCAGCTTTAGTAATTGGTTGTTTGTAAGCAATAATTGCCAGCGTTTCAAGCGCAGCTGTAGAAAGTCTTTTCTTAGCTGATTGTTTTAAAAGCACACTTATTGAGTGTTGAAAAGCTGGTTTTGTTAAAAAAACGTAACCTCCAGCCATAGAAAAAATACCAAAAGTATGTTCGTCTGATTCGTACTTAGTTACCAAAGAATCTACCGTATCTTGAATTGTTTCAGGCTCCATTTCAGCCTCAAAAATTTCAGAAATACAAGCAATAATATCATTGATAGATATTGGCTCTTTTGCACAAAATATAAGTGCTTCGATATGTTTAGTTAATGCATCCACGGGTCATTTACAACTTAGCTAGCTTTGCTTCAATAGAATGTTGCGTATGAGGCACGGCTTTTAGTCTTTCTTTAGGAATTAATTTGCCAGTTTCAATGCAAACTCCGTAATTACCAGTACGAATACGATTTAAAGCACCTTCTAATTGACCAATAAATTTTTGTTGACGAGCAGCTAATTGATTCAAACTCTCTTTTTCTAAATTTTCAGAGCCATCTTCATTTACGTTATGATTTGCCTTGGTATTTTCTGTACCGTTATCATTTCGTTTGTTTAATGTATCTCTTATAAAACTCAATTCTTTGCGAGCAATTTCAAGTTTTGAAGTAATTATAGCTTCAAATTCCTTTAATTCTTCAGCACTGTATCTTAATTTTTTTTCTTCCTGTACTAACATTTTCAGTATGTTACTTTTTTCCAAATCTAAAAATGATTATTCGAAAAAACAATGATTTACATAGACTTAACTTTAAATTAATTTTACACTAAAGTATTAAAATGACAAATTATTCATTTTTCTGCGATTTTATTGCTTTATTTGGATATTAAAGGCACTTATTGAGATGATTACAATTCTGAAAAAAACATATTCTGTATGGCAAGTTTTTGTTTTTGCTTGTATATTATTGGTAATGTTTCCATTGATAATGATTCCAAATTTATTTTTAGATAAGAAAAAAGGAGGAGCAGTTGCTTATTTTTTCCTTAAAGTGTGGGCGTTTTTACTGAATGTATTTTACTTTATCAGGTTCAAAACACATAATATTGAAAATATTGAGAAAAACAGAACCTGTGTATTTGTTGCCAATCACAATTCATTTTATGATTCAGTTGCTTTGTCGTGGGCTATTCCAGGTCAATTCAGACCATTGGGTAAAATAGAAATTACAAAAGCACCATTATTCGGTAAAATATATGAAAGAGTGGTAGTTACAGTTGATAGGAAATCAGCAGAAAGCCGCAGAAAAAGTGTTACTAGAATGTTAGATACCTTAAGAGAAGGTATTTCGATGTTGGTTTACCCAGAAGGTAGAATGAATGAAACCAAAGAGTTAATGACCGAATTTCACGATGGTGCATTTAGTGTAGCTGTTGAAGCTGGTGTACCAATCCAGCCAATAATTTTAACAAATACACGTAGAGTAATGCCAGTTTTGAAATATTTACTTGCACTTCCAGGCAAAGTTGATATTTATTTTTTACCAGCTATTGCACCTCAAGGAAATGGAAAAGATGCAATAATTGAACTCAAACAAAAAGTGCGTACAGCCATGGAAAATAAACTTAATGAGCTGAATTACAAACATTAATTTTTTTATTACCAAAACTATTTTTAATTTTAGTTTTAAAAAATTTCAATTATGGGAAATGCACTTACAAAACCAACTATTTCACAAGCGGAATACTTAATTGCTGAGCGTAAAGCAACTGAAAAACACGAATATTTTCAAGGAGAAATATTTGCAATGTCGGGTGCAAGTAGGTTTCATAATAGAATAAATATCAACCTAATACTAAAAATAGGTAGTTATTTAAAAGGAAAAAAATGTCGTCCTTATGGAAGTGATTTGAGAGTTCATGTAAATCAAAACTCACTTTACACCTATCCTGATTTAACCATAGTTTGCGACAAAGAAGAATACCTTGATGATACTTTTGACACACTTTTGAACCCAAAAGTAATTATTGAAATTTTGAGTCCGAGCACAAAAGAATACGACAGAGGAAGTAAATTTAAATTATACCGTGAAATCCCAAGTCTGAAAGAATACATTTTAGTAGATAGTGAATCTGTTTTTATTGAACGTTTTTATAAAAATGAAGATAACATTTGGAGTTTAGCTGAATATAAAACCATTGATGACTTTCTTTTAATTTCGTCTATTGAATTAAACCTAGCTTTAAAAGAAATCTATGAAAATGTATTTGAGTAACGACTAAAACAAAATATTTATAAGTATTTTTACGTTTGGTTTTATTACAAATTTTACCAAAAACATGTTTGATTTTGTTACAAAAAATCACAAAAACATATTTGGTTTTATTACAAAAAAAATCATAAAGTACAATATATAAATTACTTATACACAATAATATTCATTTCACTATTTTCATATTCTTGTATACAAAATTCTAATGAAAATAAGGTAGAAAATCCAATCAATAAAGATTCATTATTTATTACTAAATCTGTGCAAAATGCAAAAGCTGGGAGAATAATTTTTAATAAATATTATTCGAATTGTCATTTCAATATAGAATCTGGTTCAGAAAGACAATTTAGTCACATTTTTGAAATCTACAAATCAATGGGTGATGAGCATTTATTTGAAAAGTTTATCGCTGATAGTAAATCTGTTAAGAAAAGTGGGAATGCATATTTTTTAAAATTAGATAAAGAATACAATTCAGATTTCGAACATTTATTCAAAGATTTATTATCTCAAAATGATATATATAATCTAATTACTTACCTAAAAATTTATACAAAGTGATGTTAAAATACATTTTACCAATTTTACTTTCACTATTTTCATATTCTTGCACACAAATTTCAAATGAAAATAAGGTAGAAAATCCAATCAATAAAGATTCATTATTTATTACTAAATCTGTGCAAAATGTAAAAGCAGGGAGAATAATTTTTAATAAACATTGTTCAGCATGTCATAATATTGAATCATGCACAGGAATAAATTTTAAAGACATTTTTAAAATCTACCAATCAATGAGTGATGAGCATTTATTTGAAAAGTTTATCGCTGATAGTAAATCTGTTAAGAAAAGTGGGAATGCATATTTTTTAAAATTAGATAAAGAATACAATTCAGATTACGAACATTTATTCAAAGATTCTTTATCTCAAAATGAAATCTATAATCTAATTACTTACCTAAAAATTTATACAAAGTGATGATAAAGTATATTTTACCAATTTTACTTTCTATACTTTTCACTCAATGTAAACACAAGCATTTGAGTGAAAATATTCTAGTAATTGACACACTTAAGCTTTCTGATGATTTTGAAACAGTTGAAGAAGATGATTTCACAAGAAGAGAGAAACTTATTATTAAAGATGCGATTGAAAAATGTAAAAATCATCTAAATGATAATTCATTTTCAACAAAATATAAGTATTCAGATACAATAACAGAGGTGGAATTTGAAATAAATTACGGACATATTTTTTCGTCAAAATTTAAGCATTTAGTAATTAAGAGAGAAGGAATTGATGCTATAAATACTTATATATATTTATTTAAGAATAACACTTTAAATTCTGTTGTTAAATATTATGCTTCCTCAATGACGTCACAGAACGATTCAATTCAAGATGTTAATGGAGATAATGATAAAGATTTTGTAGCGAATTGGTATGGAAGTTCGGGCTGTTGCTTAAAGGATTTTTATGATGTTTATATTCTAAACCCTCAAAATGGTACATTTAGTAATCAATTTAGATTTATAAATCCAACTTTCTCACCTAAAGAACATATTATCAGAGGAGTTGAATATGGACAGCCTGGAGAAACTGATTTATATAAATACAAATGGAATGGTTTAAAAGTAGATACAATTGAATATATTCACCCATATGATAGTCAAAAAAATTGTTATTCAAAATCTGTTTTCAACCCCCAAAATAGAAAATTTGAAAAAGTAAAATTGGACTCACTTCCGAGTGAATATTCTACTATAAATGATTACGATTGGTTTATTTTAGAAAAATTTGATTAACTCATTATGCCACCACTTAAATTTTGTCAGTATAAACTGCCAAAATGTACCGAAACACTTACAAACTTTCATTTGGCATATTTAGTGTAAAGTAGCAAATATCAATTTAAAATTAATTTAACCATTATTTCATATCAATATGTCAAGTGTAAATGTAAAACCTTTGGCAGATAGAGTTCTTATCGAACCTGCTGCAGCTGAAACCAAAACATCATCTGGATTATTTATTCCTGACACAGCTAAAGAAAAACCTCAAAGAGGTGTAGTTGTTGCTGTTGGTAGTGGTAAAAAAGATGAGCCAATGACTGTTAAAGTTGGCGATAATGTATTGTATGGCAAATATTCAGGTACTGAACTGAATGTTGACGGTACTGATTACCTTATTATGCGTGAAGCGGATATTTTCGCTATTATTTAATCTATTTAACATTAACTAAAATTAAAATTTAACAATATTATGGCAGTAAAAAAAGTAGTTTTTGAAGCAGAGGCTAGAGAAAAATTAAAAAAAGGTGTTGATACTCTTGCAAATGCAGTAAAAGTTACCTTAGGTCCAAAAGGTAAAAATGTAATTTTAGACAAAAAATTTGGCTCACCAGCTATCACTAAAGATGGTGTTTCGGTAGCAAAAGAAATTGAATTAAGAGACCCAATCGAAAACATGGGTGCTCAATTGGTTAAAGAAGTAGCATCTAAAACTGCTGATGCAGCTGGTGATGGTACTACTACTGCAACTGTTTTAGCACAAGCAATTTATACTGCTGGTTTAAAAAACGTTGCTGCTGGTGCTAACCCAATGGATTTAAAAAGAGGTATTGAAAAAGCGGTAGTTTTTGTTGTTAACAACTTAAAAGAGCTTTCTAAACCAATTACTTCTTCTGAAGAAATTAAACAAGTTGCTACTATTTCAGCTAACAACGACCACGAAATTGGCGAAATGATCGCTAACGCAATGGAAAAAGTTGGTAAAGATGGTGTTATCACTGTTGAAGAGGCTAAAGGAACTTCTGACGAAGTGAAAATAGTTGAAGGTATGCAGTTTGATAGAGGTTATTTATCTCCATACTTTGTAACTAACACAGAGTCAATGGAAGCTGAATTAGACCGTCCATATATTTTAATCTACGACAAAAAAATCTCTTCAATGAAAGAGTTATTACCTATCCTTGAGCAAGTAGCTCAAACTGGTAAACCTCTTGTAATTGTTGCAGAAGATATTGACGGTGAGGCTTTAGCTACACTTGTTGTAAACAAAATCAGAGGTGCGTTAAAAATTGCAGCTGTTAAAGCTCCAGGTTTTGGCGATAGAAGAAAAGCTATGTTAGAAGACATCGCTATCTTAACTGGTGGTACAGTTATTTCTGAAGAAAGAGGTTACAAATTAGATGGTGCTACTTTAGCTGAACTTGGTACTGCTGAAAAAGTAAACATCGATAAAGATAACACAGTAATTATCAATGGTGCTGGTTCTGGTGATGCTATCAAAGGTAGAATCAATGAAATTAAAGCACAAATTGAAAAAACTACTTCTGATTACGACAAAGAAAAATTACAAGAGCGTCTAGCTAAGTTATCTGGTGGTGTTGCTATCCTTTACATTGGTGCAGCTACTGAGGTAGAAATGAAAGAGAAAAAAGATAGAGTTGACGATGCTTTACATGCTACTCGTGCTGCAATTGCAGAAGGTGTAGTTGCAGGTGGTGGTGTTGCGCTAATCCGTGCTATTGAAGGTTTAGACAATGTTACAGTTGATAATGCTGACCAAGCTACAGGTAAAAACATTATCAAAATCTCTGCAGAAGCACCTTTAAGAACTATTCTTGCAAACTGTGGTATTGAAGCTTCAGTAATTGTAAACAAAGTAAAAGAAGGTAATGCTGACTTTGGTTACAATGCTCGTGAAGATAAATTTGAAAACTTAATCAAAGCAGGTGTAATTGACCCAGCAAAAGTAACTCGTTTAGCTTTAGAGAACGCAGCTTCAATTGCAGGTTTATTATTAACTACAGAATGTGTAGTTGCTGAGGAAGAAGAAGAAAAAGCACCAGCAGCTCCAATGGGTGGCGGTGGAATGGGCGGAATGTATTAATATTCAACCTTATAAATACAATCAAAAAAGAGCGGTTTCACAAAAGTGGAATCGCTCTTTTTTTGTTAATTTTGAATTTAAAACAAAGTGTTTTTTAAAATGTTATAGTATCAAATAATAATACCAAATAAAAATAAACCTAATATATTTTAGCGAAAAATCAACTTTACTAATGCTTCGACATGCTCAGCAACCGAAAAGATAATTTTTAGAGTAACTAATACTCGAAAACGGTCACTGAGGGTAGCCGAAGTGTTAGTTTTCGCTGGATTATTTAATAAAAACAATAGATAGTAATAATCAGCTAAAATATTCCCCATGCTTTCTCTTTTTAACTCACTTCCAATTGATAATATTTTACCTAAAGATGGAGTTGCTCAATATTATGGAAAAGTAATTCCTACCTCCTATTTTGATGCTTTACTACATTCGATAGATTGGAAAAATGATGAAGTTTTTATTTATGGAAAGATAACTATAACTAAAAGAAAAACAGCTTGGTATGGAGATAATAACATATATTATACCTATTCCAAATCAACCAAAATTGCATTGCCATTTACACCCATTCTACTTGAAATAAAAGCAATTGTTGAACAAATTTGTGATGCTCAATTCAATGCTTGTTTGTTAAATCTATACCAAAATGGCTCAGAAGCAATGGCTTGGCATAGCGACAACGAATCTTCAATTGTAAAACACAGTACCATAGCTTCGGTTAGTTTGGGGGCTGAGAGAAAATTTTCGTTTAAACATAAAACAACAAATGAAAAAGTTGATATTTTGCTCGAAAATGGAAGTTTACTAGCAATGAAAAATGAAATTCAAGACTTTTGGCTTCATGCTTTACCTCAACAAAATAAAGTGATAACTCCGAGAATTAATTTGACTTTTAGAAATATGATTTTGGGGTGAATGGTTAAAATGGTGAGAATGGTGAGAAGTGAAAAGTGAAAGGTGAAATGTTAAAAGTAATCAGTAATTCCAAATTTCACATCTCTCATTTTACATCTTTCATTTCACATCTCACATTTTACATCTCACATTTTACATCTTACTCATTTCCCAAAATACATCTTACTTTTCACAAAATCACATTTTACAACTAACATCTTACTTTTCACACAAATAAGTAGTACTTTTGAATAATAATTGAAAAAAGATGATAGCTGTAGGCGAAATAAATAATTTAGAAGTATTACGAAGCACAAGTGTAGGAATGTATTTAGGTGATACTGAAGGAAATGATGTATTGTTACCCAATAAATATGTACCAGAAGATTTGCAAGTAGGCGACTTTATTGAAGTTTTTATCTACACTGATTCTGAAGATAGAATTATTGCAACCAATCTTGAACCTAAAATATACCTTAACTCTTTTGCCTGTTTACAAGCAAAACATGTTGATAATGTTGGGGCATTTATGGATTGGGGCTTAGAAAAAGACCTTTTTGTACCCTTCAAAGAGCAAATGCGCAAAATTGAAGAGGGTAAATGGTATATTATTTATATGTATCTTGATGTTGAATCTAACAGATTGGTTGGTTCATGTAAAGTAAATAAGTTTTTGGATAACAGAGATTTATACTTAAAAGAAGGTGACGAAGTAAAAATTATGCCTTATGAACATACAGATTTAGGTATGAATGTAATTGTAGATAATTTTTACAAAGGTCTGATTTTCAAAAATGAAATTTTTCAGAGAGTTGCAATTGGCGATACTTTAACTGGTTATATCAAAAAAGTAAGAGAAGACAATAAACTTGACATTTCTCTTCAAAAACAAGGTTTTGAAAATATTGAACCAAATGCTCAATTAATTCTTGATACTTTAGCGAAGAAAAACGGATTTTTAGCTTTACATGACAATAGCTCGCCTGATGAAATTTCCTTTTTATTAGGAATGAGTAAAAAAACATTCAAAAAAGCTGTTGGTACACTTTACCGTGAGCGCAAAATCAGAATTGAAGAAAATGGTATTTATTTAGTTTAATAAATCAATCAAAATTTTAAAACATATCTTTATTGAAATAATTATTTGAACTATTTCAATAAAGATTTTTTTTAATTTCCTGTAATAAACATTAACTTTATTCGTTTTTTAGGAAAATTTAATAACTAAATATATAATTTTAAATAGTGAAACATTTAATTTCAATTACCTTAGGCATTTTAATATGTTTATTTTCGAGTAATACTTTTGCTCAAACTAAATCAAAATATACAATTAGTGGTTACGTTAACGAACTTGATTCTAAAGAATCATTGATTGGTGCAATAGTTTACGTTCCTTCAATTAAAAAAGGGACATCTACCAATACATACGGTTTTTACTCCATTACTTTACCAAGCGACACCTTAACTTTGGTTTTTAAAAACATAGGTTACGTAACAAAAAGTATTTCTTTAAAAATTGAAAAAGATACGGTTATAAATATTGATTTAGAGTCGCAAAATAAAGTTACTCAAGAAGTTGTAATTACTGCCAAAAGAATTGAATCCGACGAAAGTCAAATGAGTAAAATTGACATCAATGTTAGCGATGTAAAAGATATACCTGCATTTCTAGGTGAAAAAGATGTAATGAAAGTGATACAACTGATGCCAGGAGTACAAAAAGGAAGTGAAGGAAATGCAGGTGTGTATGTTCGTGGTGGTGGTCCAGACCAAAACCTAATCATTCTCGATGATGCACCAGTTTATAACGCCAATCACTTGTTTGGATTCTTTTCATTATTCAACGGAAATGGAATTAAATCTGTAGAACTTTACAAAGGAGGTTTCCCTGCACGTTTTGGTGGTAGATTATCGTCTGTTATTGATATCAACATGAAAGATGGTAATAAAAAAGAATATCATGGAGATGTTGGTGTTGGCTTAATTTCCTCAAAAGCAACTTTTGAAGGTCCAATAAGTAAAAAGAAACCATCTTCTTTTATAATTTCAGGCAGAAGAACTTATATTGATGTACTTACTCGTCCATTTATGAAAAGTGATCAAAATGGAGGTTATTTTTTCTATGATTTAAACGCTAAAACCAACGTTGAATTAAACGCCAAAAATAAATTGTATCTAAGTGGATATTTTGGGAAAGATAAATTTTATTCAGATGGAGATGATACAAAATATAACCTAAACTGGGGAAATGCAACAGGAACTTTAAGATGGAACCATCAATATAACAGTAAGTTATTTTCAAATACTTCTTTAATTTTTAGTGATTTTAAATTTGAAATAGGATTAAATCAAAATTTATTTTCAGCCAAATATTACTCAGGAATTAGAGATTGGATTTTAAAATCTGATTATGATTATGCTTTAAATACAGAAAATTATATAAAAGCTGGTGTACAAGTAATTTATCACACATTTACTCCAAGCGCCACGGTTCAAAAAATTGAATCAACCACTAAAGAAAATATTAATACCACTAATGCAATAGAAACTGGCATTTATATAGAAGATGATATTCAATACAAAAACAGATTAAAAATTAATCCAGGATTAAGAATAAGCTACTATCAATCAGGTAGTTTAAATAAAATATTACCAGAACCTCGCTTATCATTAGCATATAAAATCAAAGAAGATTTAAGTAGTAAGTTTTCGTTTTCTTTGATGAATCAATACATTCATTTATTGAGCAATACAAGCATTGGTTTACCAACAGATTTATGGGTACCATCTACTAATAAAGTAAAACCTCAGCAATCATTTCAAATTGCTACAGGTTTAGCTAAAGATTTAATTAAAAAGGATATAAGCTTAAGCATAGAAGCATATTATAAAAAAATGAATAATATCATTAATTATAAAGAAGGAGCAAGTTTTGTTGATATTGGAAACAACGGCAACAATTCAATATCGTGGGAGGATAATGTAACATCAGGTCAAGCGTGGAGCTATGGTTCTGAGTTTTTAATAAGAAAAAAATCAGGAAAATTTAGTGGTTGGATTGGTTATACTTTGTCATGGACCAAAATGCAATTTGACGAAATAAATGAAGGTAAAACTTTTTTTGCAAGATATGATCGTAGAAATGATATTAGCATTGTAGCTATTTACAAACTTCTTGATAATGAAAAAAATCAGTTTAAAGATGGTATAACACTTTCATCAGCATGGGTTTATGGTACAGGAAATGCAATTACAATGCCCATTGCAAGCTACAACACATCAAATGGAAATCAAGTTACAGAATTTGGACCTAGAAATGGATTTAGAATGCAAGCTTACCATAGGCTAGATTTGGGAATTCAATTTCATAAACGTAAGCTTAAAGGAGAAAGAATATGGGAATTTAGCATTTATAACACTTATGCAAGAGCAAATCCATTCTTTTATTATCAAAATAATGGTAAATTGTACAAAGTGGCATTATTTAGAATTATCCCTTCATTATCATATAATTACAAATTTTAATGAAAACAATATTTAACAAAATCATCGTTGCTAGCTTAATTTTAGTAGCCATTTGCAGTTGCGAAGTAGAAATTCCTGTTCCAAATGAACTTGCGACAAATTCTAAACTAGTTTTGTATTCAGAAATTAAAGCCAATTCAGATACTGTTTTTTTTATGATGAACAGAAGTGTTCCCATATTTAATAAAAACAAAAACATCAATACTGACATTGTACTTAAAGAAGTAAAAATTATAAACGATGATGTAACTTATAATTTTAAGTCAAACGAAATTAATAGTTACAGTATTAATTATTTTAATGATAAGGATTTTAGATATTATGTAGTACTAAATTCAGCCAAAATTGAGGAAGGCAAAACATATACACTCGAAGTAACAACAGATAAAAATGAAGTAATTTCAGGAACTACAACTATCCCCAATTATGTACCAACTAGTGCTAGATTAATTTTAGATAGTACCCAAAACGATGATCCTTACGGTAGTAATTCGTATTATGAATATTTTTATCAGCTTGAATTTCAAGACAAAGCAAACGAAAAAAATTATTATGCAGTTGGTTTTACAGCTGATTTCGATCAGTTTGAATATAATCAAGAACTTACAAATGACTTAAATAATGATGGTCAAAAAATATATTCTCAATACTCAAGATTATCTTACGGTTCAGGTTATCCGATTTCAAACTACCTATTTACAATTAAAGCAGTAGATGAACACTATTACAAACATTATAAAATACTAATAAACTACGCTGGAGAAAATCCATTTTCAGAACCTCAAAATTTGTATTCAAATGTTACTGGTGGCCTAGGTTGTGTGTATTCATCTAATTTAAAACCAGTTACGATTATAAGATAGTTGAGAGTTAAGAGTTAAGAGTTGAGAGTTGAGAGTTGAGAGTTGAGAGTTTTCAGTTAATATTTAATATATTCGAAAACTCTAAACCATAAACCCTAAACTCCTTACATCAAATTCCATTTCACCCCTAATACCAACCTAATTTTTTGCATTGAAGCATAAGTGTAATTTGGGTCGAATGTATAATTATTAGGGTTATTTTCTGTAATTCGTTTATCAAATGGGTCAAATGGACGCATAATTGGGTCTTTAGGAGTAAAGTTTAGTAAGTTTTTTACAGCCACAAACCATTCAATAGCTTTTGTATTTTTTTGATAACTTACTTGAATATTTTGTATGCTAAACCAAGGCGAATAACTTGTTCTATAATCATTTGGCAGTACAGGTAACAACATTGGTCCATACACATTTCCAGTATAACTGAATGTTAATTTACGATATGGATAAGTTATATTAAACGTTCCCATAAAAGGTGGGCTATGAACTTGCCTATCTTTAATGTTATTTTCAACTTTATACACATCCATTAAAGTTGCACCAACATTTGCCTTCAAACCAAAATCTGTATTGCAATCAATACTCAAAGAAACACCTTTAGAAACTGCGTAACCATTTATATTTGAATAAATTATCTTATTAGGGTCAGTATCATAATCAGGAATAATTTTGTTAGTAAAATAAGTATAAAACAAACTAACATCATAAGTTATAAATCCAAATCTTACGTTTGTAAACTTATTATAATTCAAATTTGCATTCCAAGATTTTTCAGGAGCTAACTCCCCTTTTACCTCAACCGACCTAGCGCCAGTTAATGCTGCATGGTCTTCAGTGAAAACATTTACAACCCTAAATCCATTACCTACACTTAATCTGAAAATATCATTTTTTCGAGGCGAAAATTTCCAATTTGCTCTTGGGGCATATATTAACCCATGTTTGTTATGATAATCAGCACGTATGCCAAGTAAAAGTGTATTTTTTTCAGTAATTGCTATTTCATCTTGAATAAATAAGCCTGGCAAAGGTGTTTTGTTTGCACCTTGCGTTGCAGGTGTATTGTCATCATAAATTGTGTATCGAGTTGATAAGCCTGTTAAAGTTTTGTGCCTCACTCCTATGTTTTTATGCCATAATAATTGTGCAAAACCAACATGTTGTTGCGCCAAATACCAAGTATTTCCATACGCAGAATGCTGATTATGATAATTATATGAAAACTGAGCAGTTACTCTTTCTTTATTGAAAGGCAAATCATATTGCCCAATTACTTCATATCTTTTAGTGTAAATACTTTCTCCATAAACAGAATCAGTTCCTCTAAATTGAGAATTCCAATTCATCTCGCCTCCCCACCTATCTTCGTAAAAATAACGAATGGCAATATCCGCTTTTCTGTTTTTGGCTCTTGTAAACTGCCATTTATTAAATAAAGAAATACGATGTTGTAAAGTAACATCAGTAAAATTATCCTTATTATCATCTTTTGGATTCAAATACCTGAAATAATTGGTACTTAATAAACTAAAATGCTTACCCACTTTAAATGTTTTAGCACCTTCAAAATTGTACTCTTGATATGAACTAGCCCAACCATTTAAACTCAATTTAGGAGCAGTTTTAGGTGTTTTAGTGATTATATTAATTAAGCCAGCAACAGCTTCAGAACCATATAATGTACTCGCCGGACCTTTTACTACTTCTATTCTCTCAACTAAATTCATAGGAATACCCATTAAACCATAAACCGTTGACAACGAACTCACTATTGGCATCCCATCAATCAAAACCATGGTATAAGGTCCATCCATACCATTGATATGAATATCTCCTGTATTACAAACATTACAATTCAATTGTGGCTGTACTCCATTAATTACTTGTAAAGCATCAAACAAATTTGGACTTGGATTGCCTTTAAAATACTTTGCATTGTAAATTTCTACAGGAACAGGTGAATTACTTTTACTAACCTCTTCCATCGTTCCTGTTACAACTACTTCATTAGTTTCGAGAATTTTTGAAACTAAATCAAAATTAATTTGCTGATTACTAGATGTTACCTTTATACTTTTTTCAAATTTATCATAACCATGTACAGTAATTTTTATGGTGTAGCTCCCCTCCGACTTTACATTTAATTTATAAAAACCATGATTATCAGTTAAGGTTGCAACAGAAATATTCTCCACTTTTACAACAGCTCCTATGATAGTATCATTTCCAGAGGTTACATAACCACTGATTGTCTGAGCTTTTAATACTATAGAAAAAAATAGAAATACAATTACAAATATATTTTTTAGCTTCATTTTTAATTTATTTTTAGACTAATCTAAATTTAATCATTTGCAAATATATACATTTTCTTTAGATATTAATAAAATATAAATTTTGAATTTTAAAAAATTGAAAATCAATGAAAATATACCTAATATTGAAGTACATTTTAAAAAGCACAATGTTAAATCCTGATCCAATTTCTGCTAGTTTGTACCCTACTTTTAGCGAATACCAAGCTTTTGTAAACAACAAAATTTACATTAGCGATTATTTACCAATTGGAATTGATTTTGAAATTGAAAAAGTAAAAGATTTATTATTGATGTGTTATTTCAAAAGTAGTATTTATGATGTAGCTCAATTACAGGCAATTATGATTTTTGAAAAGGCGCTAAGAATAAAACTCTACAACGAATACCGAACCATAACAAAAATCAAGTTTTCAGTATTGATTGATAAAGCCAAACAACTGAATTTAATTTCAGAAGAAACCTTTAAACAATTTAGAATATTAAAAGATTTCAGAAACAGAACAGTTCATCAAACCACTGAATATAATGATGTTAAAACTATGTTAGATAATATAATTTTATTGATTGAAACCATTCACCAACTTTTTCCTATCCAAGAAATGTATTTTATAGTATCAAAAACTGAAAATATACTTTCAAAAATAAGGTATGGATTTAGTTTAGAAGATATTCAAAAACAATTTGTTAAATATGCCGAACTTTGTATTGACAATGAAAGTACAACATTTCATATCGTAAAACTTGATTCGAATACATCTTTTGAAAATGCTATAATTATTCAGTAAAAAAGCTTGAATCTATTTCTAAATTCAAGCTTTATTAATTTACTTTTTCAATAAAAACTATTTCTTTCTAGCAACCATCAAATTTTGAGTTTTACTACTCCAGTGATAACCAAGTGAAAATGGCATTTTTTTCACTTTTAATGAATCGTCATAGAGTTTTCTTAAGTCTTTTTGGTCAACACCTGCAAAGTCTTCAACTGGCTTGGTGTATTTACCATAAAGTGTAAAATTCCATTTTTTCTTGTCATAAAAATGATACGCAATCCCTGTATCATCTTGCAAAATATTTAATGATTGATTCAATAAAATATTTCTGATTACTGAAAAATCTTTGTAATGCAACAAATAAGATGCTGATTTTAAATAACTATTCACTTCTCCTAAATTATTTAAATAAGCTAACAACGGTTTATTTTTCGATAAAGCTTTGTCTTCCATATCGGCTTTAAAATAGGTTAGTGAACGTTTTAATTTGGGGTTGTTTGGATGTGCAAAATAAATACGTACCGCTGAACGACGAGCTTTAAAATCCCAATCAGATTCTGTTTCCTTACCAAGAGAATCGAGCTTTATACTTTTGATATCCAATATTTTATTACCAGTTTTTGCTAAAAAAACACACAATAAAGGCAATGTTCCATCGGCTTTATCACGTTGCAAATGTTGCAACATTTTTCTAGTGATAAAATAGCTTTTTTCAAAAATATCAATCAATGATTCGTCAACAGAGTTTACATATTTAGCTAATTCTGCATCTTTCAATTTAGATAAATCTTTTACCTGACCAACAGGTTCTAAGGCAATCATTGTAAAATTTGGTGCAGTTGGGAAAAATGTAAATGCATTTAAGAAATCTGGTCCAGAAAAGGCATAAAGCAAATGTTTGGGATTTGCATTAATATCCTTTAGTTCAGTGTCTTTCCACGAACGCATTGCCGAAAGTCGGTCTTTTTCAATTTGATTCCAGCTTGAATCAAATTTTTGAGCGAACTTTTTCCATTCAGGTTTAGCACAAATAGAAGCCATTTTTGCAGTATCAGGCAAGGTTAAACCAGCAGCTATATGTGCAAATTGATCAAATAAAGGGTTAGTTGCCACAGGTAATTCACCTGATGCTTTTTCAGCTGAATCAACAGAATAACCTGGGACTTCAACTACTATTGGTGCACTTGTATCTTTTACTGGTACTTTTGTTTGTTCTTGATTTTCAGTAGATTTATTACAAGATGCCAATAATGTTACAATAGCACTTACAATAAATATGTTATAAATTTTCATTTGGTAAAGATTTGTTTTTTTGTTTTACAATAAAATATACTACTAAACCAGAAAGTATAGTTAACAGTCCAGCAACAGATTCTTTGGGGTCTTTTTTTAGTAAGAAAATAACCATCCAACCTTCAATAACTATAAATAAAATGGCAGTTATTGGGAATCCCCAAGTTTTATAACTTGGATATAGTCCTAAGTTTTTACTTTTAGCAATGAAAATACCAATAACTGTAAGTAATGTGTACAAACTCAAAGTGAAGCCTATGTATTTAAATACTTGATCAAATGATGCTGTTAAAACCATTACAAAGGCAATTACACTCATAAACAATGTTCCAATAATTGGAATACCTGTTTCTGTTTGTTTACTTAAAAATTTAAATAATGAAAAGTCCTCCCCCATTACTCTAATAACTCTTGGTCCAGCAATTAACATGGAGTTAATTGAGGCATATAAAGCAATACAAATCAATGCAGAAATGAATCTTGCACCTTCAGCACCAAAAATATTAGTTGCCGCTATAGCACCTATTTCGGGTTTTAATTCTAGTTCATAAATTGGTGTTGAGTAAAGAAATATAAAATTTAAGCCAACATATAAAACCAATACAATTCCGGTAGCTATAGCCAAAGCTTTTGGTAATATTTTAGATGGATTTTCAACTTCATCAATAATATAAGTAACTGAATTCCAACCTGAATAGGCAAAAGATACATATACTAAGCTCTCAGCAAAAGATGAACTAAATATCGGCATCAAAGAATCAGAATTTAACTTAAATTCAAAATGTGAAGCATCTGAATTGATTAAACCATAAATAATAAAAACAAATATCAACCCTATATTTAAAAAAGTAAAAATTCGTTGTAACGCCGTACCAAAATTTAAGCTTACCAAGTTTGTAGCTGTAATTAATAACAACAATACACAAGCAACAATTTCAGGGTCAAACACTGGAAATATTACATAAAAATATTTCCCAAAAGCCATCGCAGATAAAGCCATAGGTGCAGCAAAAGCAACCGTACTTGAAACCCAACCCGACAAAAAGCCCAATGCTGGATGATATATTCTTGACAAGAAATTATACTCTCCACCTGAACGAGGAAAACGTAAACCTAACTCAGCATAAACAAATGAGCCACAAAGTGCTATGATACCACCCGCAACCCACAACATCAACAAAGCTGGAATAGACTTAATACCAACTACTTGATACCCTAAACTTGTAAATACTCCCATCCCTATCATGTTTGATACAATCAAGGAAACTGCCGAAGTAAAAGAAACTTTTGATTTTTTGGACATGTATTTATAATCAAACTAAAATGAAACAAAACAATAAGCTTAAATTCGTTTCATTTTCAAAGTAGATTTAAAATTAGAAATATAAATTTGATATTAAAAATTTAATCAAATAATATATTAAAAAGTACAATAACCGAAAGCTTAAATTGAGTTTGAATTTGATAAGTTATTTTTAATTATTAGTTTCGTGAGATATTCATCTCATTGCTTTAAGTCCATAAATGAAAAAAAAGATACTTTGTGTTTATTCCAATAAATATACCTTTGTTGCAAAGGATATTAAATTATTGCAGGATAAATATGAAGTAATTGAATTCGGCTTTCCTACACATCCTAAATGGAAAACACCTTTTATATTAATCAAACAATTTTTCTTTATGCTTTATTGGATGCCTCAAGTGAAGGCAACAGTAAGTATGTTTCCTGGTTATCACACCATTTTACCTAGTTTATTCACTAAATTATTCAACACAAAATCAAGCATTATTTTAGCAGGATTTGATTGTTATAGTTTCCCTTCAATAAATTATGGTATTTTTAATCAAGGATTACTTAAAAAAATAGCCATTTTTTCATGTAAAAATGCGACTAATTTAGTTGTGGTACATGAATCTATGATTAATTCGGCTTATACTTATGATAATTCAGATTCTGATAGACAAGGTATTAAACATTTTATCCCAGAACTAAACAAAGAAATAATACCAATGTATTATGGGTATGAATCAGATCGATTTTTCAATAAAAATGAATCAAGAATCCCAAACTCATTTGTTACTATTTCAATTGATATTTCAGGAAGTACTTTTTACAGAAAAGGAATTGATATGATTTTAAAAGTTGCTGAAAAATTACCAGATTATACATTTACAATCATTGGTAAAACAAAAGATATAGCATTTGACATTCCTAAAAATGTTACAATTTTACCTCCAGTACCTTATAATGAAGTAAATGATTATTTAAATAAATATGAATTTTATTTTCAATTATCAATGGCAGAAGGTTTTCCAAATGCATTATGTGAAGCAATGATGTCAGGCTGTATTCCAATTGGTTCTGATGTATTTTCGATTCCTTATATTATTGATAATACTGGATTTATATTACCTAAAAGAGATGTGGATGAGCTTGTTAAAGTTTGTAATTCAGCTGTAAATGCTGATAAAAACAATTTGAGCAAGCTAGCATCAAAGAGAATTATTGAAAATTTCCCAGTAACTCGTCGTCAAAACGAATTGATTGAATTAGTTGAAAAACTAATCAATCACAAATAAAAAATATTATGATAATTATTTATAGAATAATTTACAATTCATTTGTAAATAAAATATTAAGAAACGTATTTAAACTTTTTGGAAATAAAATTCCAATTTCAATAAGTGGAACACTAGAGTTGAATTATAAAAAATATGAGTTTAAGCTTTTAACAAACCCATCTTGCTTTGTAACGCAAGCCTTATTTGAACATGGAACTGCTGCTTATGAGTTTACGCCATTGTTTGAAAAACTAATTAAACAATCAGATACTTTTTTTGATGTGGGAGCAAATATTGGATATTTTTCAATTTTGGGTAGCAAAATCAATCCAAATGTTAAAATATATTCATTCGAACCTGCAAGAGGTCCATTACATTATTTAAAAAGCAATGTAGCTTTAAATGAATGTAAAAATGTAACGATTATTGACAAAGCAATTGCTGACCAAACTGGTCAATTAGAGTTTTTTGAAGTAGTTAATCCTAAATATACTTGGTTAAAACATCAATTAAATGGCTCTAATAGTTTACAAAATCAACATGGTTTAGTAAAAGCAGAGTCATACAAAGTAAATGTAATTACATTAAATGATGTAATAAAACAAAACAATGTATCAAAAGTTGATTTAATAAAACTTGATACAGAATGCACTGAACATTATATTTTAAATAGTAGTTTGGATGTGGTGCAAGAATATAGGCCTATTATTATTTCTGAAATTTATGATGTAATAGAAGCTGATATTCAGTTATTTTTGGATAAACTTAATGATTATGAATTATATCATTACGACTTAGGAAACATTAAATTAATTAACAAATTAGAAGAAGTTAGAGAATCAAACGAGCGTAATTTTATAATTTGTCCTAAAGAAAAATCATCTCAATTGTTTTAAAATGAAAAACGTAGATTCTTGGCAACCAAGTAAATATTCAATAAATAACAATAAATTAAAAGCTTCAAGAAACACAAAACATGTTACTGTTTCTTCAAGATTAATAGCCGATATAATTGCTAATTTTTATACTATAAACATACCTAAATATGTTAAAGGTAATTTTTTAGATTTAGGCTGTGGACAAGCTCCTTTATATTGTTTATATAAAAACTATGCTAAACAAATTACTTGTGTTGATTGGGGTAACTCAATGCACCAAATAACCTATTTAGATTTTGAACAAGACTTAAATCAAAATTTAAATATAGAGTCAAACTCATTTGATTCTATTATTTTGTCAGATGTACTTGAGCATATTCGTAAACCAGAATTACTTTTAAATGAAATTCACAGAATTTTAAATAAAGATGGAGTATTAATTATGAATGTTCCATTTTTTTATTGGTTACACGAACATCCATTTGATTATTACAGATATACTAAATATGCACTTCAATCTATGTGCGAAGATGCTGGTTTTGAAATTTTAGAATTAAAACCTTATGGCGGAGCACCAGAAATTATTACAGATATTTTTGTTAAAATTTTAAAAAACATACCTTTAGTTGGTAAATCAATTGCTATTGTATTACAAAAAATAACTTGGTTATTCATCCAAACAAGTATTGGCAAAAAAATCAGTAATAAAACTGCACAAAACTTTCCATTTGGTTACACTTTGATAGCAAAAAAATAAACTTAAATATAAATTCATTACACTTCAACAAAATGTATATATTTGTGTTACAAATAATACATTTTATGAAAAAACAATTTCTCATAGGTTTAGGATTCCTTGCAACAACAAGTCTTTTTGCTCAAATCCCTACAAATGGTTTAGTTGGTTATTACCCATTTAATGGTAATGCGAATGATTTAAGTGTTAATGGCAACAATTTAACCGTAAATGGAGCAACATTAACTACAGATCGTTTTGAAAACACGAATAGTGCTTATTATTTTAATGGAGTTGCAAATAATTTACTTGCAACTAATACCAAAGGATTAAATAACACTAATTATACTTATTCTTTTTGGATGTATAATGAAGAATCTCCTTCATCAAATGGGCTAAGTAGCTTACTTGAACTTGGTAGTGGTGGAAGTTATGGTCAATTGTTTAATTTAACCAATAATTACTATAATACCACAGGATGGGCAACGGGTAGCAATTATAAAAGTTATCATTCAGGAGTATTACCATTAACAAATACTTGGTATCACGTACTTGTAACAAGAGATAATAATACTTTAGTAACTTATGTAAATAATGTTCCTTTATCTATTGTTCCAACTAATGAAAACGCTTATTATGCAAGCTCTAATAACCTTTATGTTGGTGCAAGGTCAGGTTTAACTCCAGGGCAATTTTTTAAAGGAAAAATTGATGATTTAAGATTTTACGATAGGGTTTTAAATCAAAATGAAATTGCTGCATTGTTTACTGAAAACAGTTGTTTGCAAAAAATATCAGTAACTGATACTTTAGTTATTAAAATAAACATAACCACAGGAACTCAAAATGATTTAGTAAAAAGTACTATTAAATTATTCCCTAACCCAACAAACTCAATTTTAAACGTTGATTTTGGAAATTATTTGAGATTAGATGGTTTCAGTTTAAGTATCTCAAATTTAAATGGACAAGAAGTTTATAATTCAAAAATAAACCAAGCATCTACAACTATAAATGTTGCAAACTTAGGTGCTTCAGGAACTTATTTTGTTAAAGTTATTGACAAACAAGGTAATGTGATAGAGGTGAAAAAACTGATTTTAGATTAATACAAAAATTAATTTTATTATATAAGGGCTTACAAACTTAAAAGTTTGTAAGCCTTTTTTTATTTCTCACCCAAAAATCTCATCCAATACCAACTCTCGGTGATTGAATATTTTTTCTACATTTCCTCTGATATATAATTTATCAATCAAAGGCTCTAGAAACCAACCTGGTGATAAATATTCTATTCTATCTGTCATGTGGGTTTTACCATCTTTTTCTTCAAAAGTATGTGTATGAATCCATTGTTTGTACGGACCTTTCAATTGTTCATCTCTAAATTTATAAGGTGGCTCCCAATGTGTTATTTTGGTTCTCCATTTAAAGGGAATGCCATTTAATTTTATTTGATAATCAATCAATGTACCTGCATACATTGCAATTGGTTGAGGTGTTAGTATTTTAAAATTCAAAAAACTTGGGGTTAACTTTTCTAAATTTTCGGCTTTACTAAAAAATTCAAAAACCTCAGATAGTGGTCTATTTATTACGGTTGTTTTTTCAAATATATGTGCCATCGAAGTTCAGAGTTAAGGGTTAAGAGTTTATTATTTCAATTATAATAACACCACTGTTAACTTTAAACTCCTTAAGTATATTTAATGTTTTCAAAATTCGAATTGTTTTATTTGATTTAAGAAGTATTTAAATTGCAAATCAAATTAAAATATATCAACTATATACTGACCTCTAACTGATTGTATGTTATATTCTACTGAATCTTTAGAAAGAATGACATTATTTTATCAAAAAGTAAATGCATTCACACAACATTTATCAAAAATTCATAGTGATAGATTACAATGTAAAATTGGGTGTTCGGGTTGTTGTATAGATGATTTAGAGGTTTTCGGTATTGAAGCGGCATATATTTCAAAACATTTTCCCGAAATATTAAATTCACAACCAAATGATACAAGTAAATGTGCTTTTTTAGATTCGAATGGTGCTTGTCGCATTTACGATGCCAGACCATTAATTTGCAGAAGTCATGGTTTACCAATTCGATTTGTTGAAACTGATGAAAATAATCAAACAACCGAATTTATTGATATTTGCGAACTGAATGAAAATGAAACCCCATTAGATAAAATTAAAATAGAAGATTTTTGGAATGAAAACCTATTTTCAGAAGTATTAGTGAGTTTAGAATTAGATGCTAACAACAAGGAAATCAATAGAGTTAGATTAAGAGATTTATTTTCAAAAGTTTAGAGTTTTTGCCTTCGGCAAAAACTCTAACAAAATATTTTCAACAAAAAATCATTTACTATTCACATTTAACTTCTCACATTTCACTTTTCACAATTCTCAATAAAAATTTGCGTAACTGATTTATTACATATAAATTTGTAACAAATCAGTTACATATAAAATGAGAAGAGATGTATTTCAAGCCATTGCTGACCCAACTCGTAGGGCAATACTAGGCTTACTCACTTTACAAAGTTTAACATTAAACGCTGTTGCTGAAAATTTTAATATCAGCAGACCAGCAATTTCAAAACATGTAAAAGTGTTAGAAGAATGTGGATTAATTGAAATTAAGCAACAAGGTAGAGAAAGATTTTGTGAGGCAAAACTCGAAAAATTAAGTGAAGTTTCTACTTGGCTTGAACAGTACCGAAAGTTTTGGGAAACCAAACTTGATTCCTTAGAACAGTATTTAAACGAAATTCAAAAAAATAAAATTCAATAATTCAATGGCAGAAGAACTAATCATTGTAAGAGAAATTAATGCGCCTAAAGCACTTGTATTTGATGCATTTACTCAAGCAGAACATTTAAAACATTGGTGGGGACCAGCTGGTTTTCAGTTAGAAGTATTACATTTAGACGTACAAGTTGGAGGCAAATTCCATTACGGAATGAAATCAACTGAAGGGCATGAAATGTTTGGCGTATTTAATTATAAAGAAATTTCGGCTCCTGATAAAATTGTATTCACAAGTGGTTTTGCTGATAAAGAAGGGAATTTAATTCGTGCCCCTTTTTCACAAGATTTCCCAATTGAAGTACTGAATATTTGGAGCTTTGACGAAAAAAATGGTAAAACCACATTAACATTAAAAGGAAATCCATTTAATGCTACAGAAAATGAACTTAACTTCTTCACAAATATGCATGCTGGCATGAATGAAGGATTTAATAAAACATTTGACCAATTGGATGCTTACTTTGCTGCGAAGTTTCAATTACGTAAAGAAAACAAAACTGCAAGAGTACCAAGAACTTGTACTTATTTGAATTTCCCAGGAAATACTGAAGAAGCATTTAATTTTTATAAATCTGTTTTTAAAACTGAATTTGTTGGTAAAGGCATTCAACGTTTTGGGGATATACCAGCTGAAGCAGGACACCCTCCAGTTTCGGATGAGATAAAAAATATGATTTTACATATTGAACTTCCAATAGTTGGTGGACATATTTTAATGGCAACAGATGCTCCTGAAAGTATGGGCTTTACACTTACAAAAGGCAACAACATGAATATCAGCATTGAACCAGAATCAAGAGAAGAAACCAAAAGATTATTTGATGCATTAGCTGAAGGCGGAGAAATTACTATGCCACTTGAAGATATGTTTTTCGGTTCGTACTTTGGAAGTATTACTGATAAATACAATATAAACTGGATGTTTAACTATCAAAACTAATAAATATGAAAAAGATAAATATTGCTTATTGGATTGTTACAGGCTTATTTTCAGCCTTTATGATTTCCACCTCTGTTCCAAATGTATTAAAAAATCCTGACTCAATAAAGTTAATTTCTGAGGGACTTGGATATCCAGAATATATGATTCCTTTCTTGGGAATTGCTAAAATAGCAGGTTCAATTACAATACTAATTCCTCAGTTTAAGAAACTAAAAGAATGGGCTTATGCGGGTTTGTTTTTTGATTTAGCAGGTGCGTGGTATTCTATAATTGCAAAACATGGATTTGCTCCTGATCAATTATTTATGTTAGTATTTTTCGGATTCTTTATCGCTTCTTATTATTTGAATATCAAGAAGGAAGAAGTAAAAGAGTAATATTGAAATTATAACAAATAATTAAACCGTGTTTAATCTTATAAAAAAGTGAGATTAGCATGGTTTATTTATTCATCTTTCCTCATTTTAAACCACTTTTTACTCACAAATCCCTATATTATCACTATTTTTGTAAGCTAAATACGCTTATCAAAACAATAATATGCTATCTCTCAACAACATAAGTTTTTACTTCGGAAGTCGTGCAATGTACAATGATGCCTCATTACACATTAAACCTAAAGATAGAATTGGTTTAATTGGACCTAATGGTGCAGGAAAATCTACATTATTACGCTTACTTTCAGGTGAATACCAACCAGATGGCGGATCAATTAGTAAAGGTAAAGATTGTACTGTTGGTTTCTTGAACCAAGATTTAATGTCGTTCCTAAGTGAAGAATCAATTTTAAATGTTGCTATGCAAGCTTTTGGCGAAGCGGTAGCAATTGAAGCTGAAATTGAAGAAATTCTTCAAAAAATGGAAACCGACTATACTGATGATTTAGTTGAAAAACTTGCCAACCTTCAAGAAGAATTTGAGCGACTTGATGGTTACAATATGCGTAACTTAACCAGCGAAATTTTAGAAGGCTTGGGCTTTAGTACTGCCGATTTAGAACGCCCATTAAGAGAATTTTCAGGAGGTTGGAGAATGAGGGTAATGCTTGCAAAATTATTATTGCAAAAACCTTCACTTTTAATGCTTGATGAGCCTACCAACCACATGGACTTACCTTCTATTCAGTGGATTGAACAATATTTAAGTAATTATGAAGGTGCTTTAATTATTGTTTCACATGATAGACAGTTTTTAGATAATATTGTAAACACTATAGTTGAAGTAAACGGAGGAAAACTTGTTCCTTATTCAGGTAATTATTCTTTCTACATGGAAGAAAAAGCCTTAAGACAAGAAATTCAAAAAGGTGCCTATGAAAATCAACAAGCACAAATAAAACAAGCTGAGCGATTTATAGAACGTTTTAGATCAAAAGCTTCAAAAGCAACTCTTGTTCAATCAAGAATTAAAGCTTTAGAAAGATTAGACATTATTGATGATGTAATTGACGAAACAGCCCGTGTAAATTTCAAATTTAACTTTTCTAATCACCCAGGTAAAACCATTGTTGCACTTGATAGCATCAGCAAAGCTTACGGCGATAAAGTAATTTTAAAAAATTCGACTTCAGTAATTGAAAGAGGAGATAAAATCGCTTTAATTGGAGCCAATGGTAAAGGTAAATCTACCCTACTTCGTATCATTTCGGATGATGAAGAAATTGAAGGTGAAAGAACTTTCGGACATAATGTTAGTGCATCATTCTTTGCACAACATCAATTAGAATCATTAAATATCAATAATACACTTTTAGAAGAATTACAACAAACTGGTACATCAAAAACTGAAATGGAGTTGAGAAGTATTTTGGGATGTTTTTTATTTTCAGGTGAAGATGCCTTTAAGAAAATTAAAGTACTTTCGGGTGGTGAAAAATCAAGAGTAGCTTTGGCTAAAACATTGATTTCGCATGCAAACTTCTTGATGCTTGATGAGCCTACAAATCACCTTGACATTCAATCAGTAAACATATTAATACAAGCACTTCAACAGTACGAAGGAACTTATATTGCAATTTCTCACGATAGACATTTCTTGAGTCATATTGCAAACAAAATTTGGTATATTGAAGATTATCAAATAAAAGAATTCCCAGGTACTTACAATGAATATGAGCGTTTTATAGAAGAAAATAAAGCCAACAACAAAAACGAACCTATAAAATTAACATCTTCAAAAAACCTGCACAAAAGTAACGCAGCTACAGTAGCTACAACAGTTGATTCAAGTAAAGAAATAGCAAAATTAAAAAAACGTGTTGATGTACTTGAAAAAGAGATTACTGCGTTAGAAAAACAAAAAGCCGAAATCGAAAACGAGCTTTCTAAAGTTGAAATTTATAGTAATCCAACAAAATTTGAAGCCGAAAACAATAAGTTTATAGCTGTTACAAAACAATTAGACGAACTCCAAACAGAATGGGAAAACGCAATTATTACATTGGAAGCTTAATTTTAGCTTCCATATTTTTTTTACAATCGTGTGTGCCAGTTGGCTCAAGTTCAGGTACAGGAAGTACAAGTTATTATTCCAATAAAGAATTAAAAAATGAGGATAAAACCTATGAAAACAACATAAAAACAGTTTTACTTTACCCTTCGGGAGGTAATGTAAATGATGTTTTTGTGGCTCCAACGGTTCCATTATCGCAACAAAAACCACTAGTTTTAGAGTTTGACGAAATCAACGGAAAAACCAACACCTATTATTCAAAAATAATACATTGCAATGCCGATTGGACTCGTTCATCCCTGCCCGATATTATGTTTATGTATGATTATAATGATTTTTTAATCACAACATACTCATTATCAACAGCAACAAACACCCAATACATGCACTTTAAATATACATTACCTAAGGTAAAATTAACAGGTAATTATGTAGTAATTGTATATAGAGATGGAAAAGAAGATGATATAGTGCTAAGTAAAAGATTTATTGTTTATGGACAACAAGTAAATATTGCCGCTAAAATCAATTTTTGTAATGTAACTCAATTAAGAGAAACGCATCAACAAGTTGATTTTTCAGTTGGATATGGTAATTTAAACATCACTAATCCACAAGATTTGTATGTGGTTGTTCGTCAAAATAACCGTTGGGACAATGCAAAAATGGGCATTAAACCTCTCTATATCAAAGACTATGAAAAAGTTTTAGATTTTGGAATGTACGATGGTTCAAATGCTTTTGCGGGAGGAAATGAATTTCGTTTTTTTGATACCAGAAGTATAATTACACCTGGAATGAACATTAACAGAATTGTTTTAAACCCTTTAAATGTAAAAATAAACGAAGATAGAAGCCGTAACTTCCCTGCCTATAGCCAAAACCCTGATGTAAACGGTAGTTTTGTAATTGGCCGACGAGAAACCAACGACGGAAGTATAGATGGAGAATACGTTCCGACAACTTTTAGTTTCAAAAGTAAGGATTATTTGTATGGTAAATTGTATGTAACAGGCGCATTTTCAAACTGGCAACTAACCCCACAATACCAACTAGAGTATGATAGCACAAGTAATTCATACTCAAAAACATTGACTTTAAAACAAGGTTACTACAACTATCAATATGTTCTTGTTGACAAAAACAAACCTGACGAAATTCAATTAGAAGGTAGCTATTACCAAACTGAAAACAATTACGAAATCATCGTTTATTACCGTCAACTTGGAGCAATCAATGATATTATTGTTGGTTACCAATCTTTGAAGTCGTATTATAGATAATTTAAACCTTACTTTCAAGACCTTCAAGGTTTTAAAAACCTTGAAGGTCTAATTAAAACATCAAATACTTTTAATATTGATGAAATAGAAATCAAAGAAGTTATTGACTTAAAAATATAAATTCCTAATTTTACTGTAAATCAATATTACATGAAAGTTGCTAATCCAATTTACGATTCAGTTTTTAAATATCTACTTGCAGATAATCATGTAGCTAAAGTTTTAATTTCTAATATTTTAGATATTCAAATCAATACTCTTCATTTAGAACCTACAGAAATTAATTATAAAGACGAAGAACGTAATTTTACCATTTTTAGAATTGATTTTAAAGCTACAATTACTTTAGAAAACAATGAAAAACAAGTTGTTTTAATTGAAATTCAAAAAGCTAAACTGAATACTGATATAGTGAGGTTTAGAAAATACCTAGGTACTCAATACGCTGACCCAAATAATTCGTACCCTAATCAACCCGAAAAAGCTATACCAATTTATACTATTTATTTTCTTGGGCACAATCTCGACCATTCAACCCAAAGCCCAATAATAAATGTAAATCGAGAATATATCGACAACTATTCAAAAGAAAAACTCACTGAAAAAGAGGAGTTTATTGAATGTTTAACACATAATTCTGTAGTTGTACAAATTCCATTATTCAAAATTTATAGACGAAATAAATTAGAAAAGTTATTATCTATTTTTGAAGCTAGCACAAATCACGAAGTGGAAATTGAAGAGCTTGAAGATGAAGATTATCAACTAGTTTCACGAAGATTATTAAAAGCAAATGCTGACAATGCAATCAGAAAACAAATGGATGTTGAAGATGAAATCATTTCAGAACTTACAAACAAAGACCGTAAAATTGCAACATTAGAGTCTAGGAATGAAGAAATTACAAAAGAAAAAGAAGAAGAAAGAAAACAAAAAGAAGTAGAAAAAATTCAAAAAGAAGAGGCTATTAAAATGATGATTAAATTTGGAATCCCGTTAGAAACAATAGCTAATAATCTCAAAATTTCTGTAGAGGAAATAAACAAAATTATTTAAGGAGTTAATATAGAAATATAATTACAAAAAATGCTTACCTCATATCTTGAAGTAAGCATTTTTGTTTTAAATATTATTAATTCCAGCGAAAACTAACACTTCGACTACGCTTAGTGACCGTTTTCGACTATCAGTTAGTTACTCGAAAAATCAACTTTACTCATGCTTCGACAGGATCAGCAACCGTAAAGTTAATTTTTCGCTAAAAAACCTTAATTATCAAACGCATAGAAATCTGTTTTTCCGTTAGGGTATACTCCTTCAATCAGCACTCCACCTTTGCGAGGGGTTTCAAGGATTTCTAACACATCATTTGGATCTTTTACCTTCGTTTTATTGATTGAGGTAATCATAAATCCTTCTTTCACTCCTACATCTTGCAAAATACCTTTTTTGATATTCGTAACTTTTACTCCTGATTCAATTTTGAATTTCTTTTTCTCAGCAGATGTCAACTCAACAAACTCAGCACCAAGTTTTTCAGTAAATTTACCGTCAGTTACTTTTACAACTTCTGTAGTACCTACTCTATTTTTTAATACTGCCGAAATTTGTTTTTCTGCACCATCACGTAAAATTTGCAAGTTCACTTTATCACCAGGACGATGTTTTGCAACTGCCTCTTGTAACTCAGCAGTACTGTTTACTTTTTGTTCATCAACTTTTAAAATAACATCGCCTTCCTTAATTCCGGCTTCTTTAGCGGCACCTTTTTCTGTAACTCCAGCTACATAAACACCTTTTATGTCTTTAAGTCCTTTTTCTTTGGCTAATTGAGAATTAACATCTTGAATATTAATACCAAGTAATCCACGTTGCACCTCACCAAATTTAAGTAAATCGTCCATTACTTTTTTAACTAAATTCACAGGTACAGCAAATGAATATCCTGAATACGAACCAGTTGGAGATGCAATTGCTGTATTTATTCCAATCAACTCACCACGTAAATTTACCAAAGCACCACCTGAGTTTCCTGGGTTTACTGCGGCATCTGTTTGTATAAATGATTCAACTGCAAAATTTTCTTTGCTTCTCAACAAATTGATATTTCGTGCTTTAGCGCTCACAATACCTGCAGTAACTGTAGATGTTAAATCATAAGGATTACCAACTGCCAATACCCACTCCCCTATTTTTACCTTGTCTGAATTGCCTAAACGCACAAATGGCAAACTATTTTCTTCTACTTTTAATAAAGCTAAATCCGTAGTTGGGTCTTTACCTATCAATTTGGCAGTATAGCTGCGTTTATCTTCAAGAATAACTTCAATTTTGTCAGCATTTTCAATCACATGGTTATTAGTAACTATATAACCATCATTTGAAATTATTACACCCGAACCAGAGGCTTCTTGTGGTTTATTGTTTCTCGGTAATCTTCCACCAAAATCATCGCCGAAAAACTCTCTAAAAAATGGGTCAAGTTGTTGGTTAAATTGCTGAGAACTTTCTTTTTGCTCGAAATATGTTTTTATGTGCACCACCGCCGGACTTGTAATCTCTGCGGCTGCCACAAAATTTGTTCCTCCGGGAGTATTGGCTGCTAATGAAGTATCTGATAAAAAGTTAGATAAATAATACTTTTGTTTGTCTTCGAAAGAAGAGAATTTTTTGTCGCTTGACAAAAAATGTGAACCTGTTAAGGCTATTGCTCCCCCAAAAACTGCTGAAAGAGTAAGGGGTAATAAAAGCTTACTGTTTTGCATAAGAACGGTTGTTTAATAATGAAATAATTAATCTTACATTTTGAATAGTCCAGCGAAAACTTACACTTCGACAGGCTCAGTGACCGTTTTCGAGTATCAATTACTCGAAAAATTAACTTTACGGTTGCTGAGCTTGTCGAAGCATTAGTAAAGATAATTTTTCGCTGAAAATACGCCGAACTATTTACAAATCAATTTTGGAATATTATCAATAATTTAGAAATCAATTTTAGAAATCGAATTTATCAAAATTATGCCAATTTTACTGAAACTGACAAAATAACGTGTTTTTGAGGGCAATATTGTAAATTAGATGTTAGATAATAGATGTTAGATATTAGATAATAGATTGAAGATTGAAGATTGAAAAATTATATAAAATAAGTTACTTCGTACCTCAGCATGACAAAGCATATATTAAATAATCACATTATATAAATTGTAATCAATCCACACAACAATCTTTAAAATATAAACAAAACTATAAATAATATAATTTTACCATTAAACCTCAAATTGCACAACAAAACCAATTTTACCGAAAAATTACTAAATCTACGTTTTAAGGTTAAAAATTAAGGCTATCAAAACAAAAAATAAACATTTTTAAAAAGAAACACCTCAAATTAAAGGTCATTTTTAAAAAATTGCTTAATTTTGCAAAAGAATACTAAAAGTTAGTATCTCCAATTAATTCAATCATCACTCACAAATCAACCACTTAAAGCATTTCTCAAAAACTCCACTATGAACGCAAAAGTTAAAAAAAGGTACGGTATCATCTCCATGACCCTTTTATCATTAGTTTGTATTTTGGCTTGTGTTTACCCAGCTGTACATCCTGATCCAGCACCTGATTTCAAATTTGATTCTGGTCATTTAGCTTGGATGTTGTCGGCTTCTGGTTTAGTTTTAATTATGACACCTGGACTTTCGTTTTTTTACGGAGGTATGGTTCGTCCTAAAAATGTTATTTCTACCATGCTTCAAAGCTTTATTGCTTTAGGTGTAATTTCAATTTTATGGTATGTAGTTGGTTTTAGTTTGGCCTTTGGCGAAAGCTTAGGTGGAATTATTGGTAATCCAATGACATTCTTTATGTTTGACAATGTAGGTACTGCACCTCACGATGTATTAGGACACTCAATTGGTGGCGTTGCCATTCCGTTTATTTTATTTGCAGCATTTCAAATGAAATTTGCAATCATAACTCCAGCTTTAATTACAGGCTCATTTGCCGAAAGAGTTCGTTTTTGGAGTTATTTAGTATTTATTTGCTTGTTTTGTATCGTTGTTTATTGTCCGTTAGCACACTGGACATGGCATCCAGAAGGTTTCCTTTTCAAATGGGGCGTACTTGATTTTGCAGGTGGTACAGTAGTGCATATTTCTGCAGGATTTGCAGCATTGGCAGGTTCATTGGTTTTAGGTAGAAGAAAATACCATATTGAAAACGGTTCTCACCAACCAGCAAATATTCCTTATGTATTAATTGGTACAGGTTTATTATGGTTTGGATGGTTTGGGTTCAATGCAGGTTCGGCTTTAGAAGCATCGCCAATTGCAGTAAGAGCATTTGTAAACACACATTTAGCATCAGCATCAGCAATGATAACTTGGATAATGCTTGATGTAGTTCGTGGCAAAAAAGCCTCAGCAATGGGCGCTTGTATTGGTGCAGTTATTGGTTTGGTGGCAATTACACCTGGGGCAGGATTTATGGATTTTGGTCCAGCAGTGTTTACAGGTTTCTTTGCTTCATTAGTTTGCGGTTTTGCGTTACACAAAAAAGAACAGTTAGGATTTGATGATACATTAGATGTTTTCCCTTGCCACGGTGTTGGTGGAATAGTAGGAATGGTTTTAACTGGAGTATTTGCAAAAGTAAACTTAACAGACGATATTGGTTTAGGTTTAATGTATGGCGAAACTGCAAGATTCTTCAATCACATGAAAGGTTTAGGCGTGGTTTCGGTTTATACCTTAGGAATGTCATTTGTATTGTATAAAATTACAGATTGGATTACACCACTTCGTGTTACAGAAGAACATGAAGAATTAGGATTAGATATTAGTCAGCATAGAGAATCAATTTTCTATACTGAAAGTTAAAGATAATATTGTTTTGAGGTTTGAGAGGTTGTCTGAGTAATTAGGCAGCCTCTTTTTTTTGTGAATGAAAAACACCTCCCCACCTTGCTTCGAAGATAGTTTGTATATTACCCCCCACAAAAAACAACAAATCTTAATGAAAACTAACAAGTTTTTATTACTTTTGAAGTACCAAGCTTGCGACTTTGTCAATAGGCCGACTATACTCATGGATTATACAAAAAATCGTATGCCTGCACCTTGTGTCACGCAACATTTTTTCCAAAAAGAATTGTGAGTGTGCCGACAAAAATCCGCAAGCTTGTTGTTTTTTTTTAATATACAATAAAAATTTTTAATATATGATTACAGTAACATTTCTTTTAATTCTCTACATTTATTATATTTTAATTTTAATCTAAATAAAATTACCCTCAATGCCCTCCACCTTTCAAAAACAACTCATTAGCAATAATATACAAGCCCATAATTAATACAAACCAACCAAATGCTTTTTTAAGTTTGTGTCCGTCAACAAGTTTTGATAGGTAATTACCTATAAATATACCCACTATTGCCAAAGTTGTTACTGATAATAATATATTCCAATTGATATGTGCACCAATATTGGCTAAATCTCCTGTAAAACCTATTAATGATTTGGCTGCAATAATTAATAAGGAGGTGCCAATGGCTTTTTTCATTGAAAGTTTACTCAACATAACCAAGGCTGGTATTATTAAAAATCCTCCGCCTGCGCCTACCAAACCTGTTAAAATGCCCACTATTGAACCTTCCAAAATTATCAAAGGGTAGTTAAAAACTTGCTCATCATCTTCTTTGCAATCTATACATTTTTTTTCTCTAATCATTGATACAGAAGCAGCTACCATCAGTACCGCAAAAAGCATCATCATTAAAATAGATTTAGTAACCATAAAATCACCCAATGCAAAAACTTCATTTGGTATGGCTGGCACTATAAATTTACGTGTACTAAAAACTGCTATTATTGATGGGATACCAAAAACTATGGCAGTTTTGATACTAATTAAATTTTGTTTGTATTTAGGATATGCACCCACTAAACTTGTAGAACCTACTATAAATAATGAATAGGCAGTTGCCATCATTGGTTCTATTCCAAAAAGATACACCAATACTGGGACAGTCAAAATTGACCCTCCCCCTCCTATTAATCCAAGTGAAACTCCAATGATTATTGATGCAATGTAACCTATCAATTCCATGTTGTGCCGTTTTTATTTTCGATACACAAAGGTGCACACTTAAAATAAGCTCAACGGTTACTTTTGTTACTTAAGAGAGTTTAGGGTTTAGGATTGAGAGTTAAGAGTTAAGAGTATAGTATTATACAAAATGTATAATACAAAATTACATGGGTTAAAACCCATGCCTATGAAATCTTCGTCCCTACAGGACTAAATACTGATTAACAATTAGTCCCATCGGGACGATGATATAATAGCCTAGGGCTTCAACCCTAGGGAAATTAAATAAACACTTAACGCTCAACTGAAAACTGACAACTGACTACAGAAAACTCAATTAAACTCTTCAGCCAACTTTCTACTTTTTTCAATACAATCGCCAAGCGATACGCCTTCGTTCCAATTGGCATTTACATATATTTGGCGACGCTGTAATCTTGGAATAAATTTTTCTACTTCCAAAATATTTCTATCATATTGCGGAATAGCTTGTGACCAACGTTTTACATGCGTAAACACTGGATTTCCTGTAATTCCGTAAATTTCTTTTACATCTTGATGCGTGTTTTGTATCAATTCTTCATCCGGCAAACTCGCTTGTTCTCCTTGTAAAGCACCGCCAATAAATGAAGTTAATAATACCTCATCAGATTTACATCTTTCAGGGAATAAAGTTGATGTCCAGATAGTTCCAGCGGTAAATCTATTTTCCTTTGCAGGATTTAAACTTCCAAAACCATCTAATTTAAAACCAACATCAGCTTTTTTATAAGCTAAATAAACAGCAGAATTTGTTACATAATTCACTCTGTTTAATGCAGTTGAAATCTCTGGGTCAATACTTATCAGTAAATCAGCAGCAGTGTAACTTGGTATTGACAACACCACTTTGTTAGCAGTAAATGTTTGAGAAGGCGTAACTATTTCAAATCCATCGCCCGACTGGGTAATATTTTTTACAGAAGTATTTAAATGAACATTTTTTAATTTAGATGCCAAAGCCAAAGGCAATTGCTCCATACCGTTTTTAAAGTTTAATGATTTTTTTCTGTTTCCCGAAGCTTCTTTCATCATACCTTTAAGTATTGAACCATACTGCTTTTCCATTTTTTGTAATTGAGGAAATGCTTTGTTTACTAAAATTTTGTTAGCATCACCCGCATAAATTCCACTTACAAATGGTTGAACTGCGTAATCAACTACATCTTTATTAAATCTTCTTTCAAAAAACTGTGCAATAGTTTCTGTTGGGTTTTGATTTTCAATTGCACCCAAACTCCATTCTTTAAAAATTTTCTTTTTGGTTTCCCAATTAAAATAACTGCCCAAAAATAAGTTTAGTGGACTAGATGGCAATTTTCTTAATTTACCTTCTTTAAAAATAAATCTATTTTTACTTATTTCAACAGGTTGAATAATATCTTTTTCCAAACCAATTTCTTGTAAAAATAAAGTCAATTCAGCATTACATAAAATCGAATTCGGACCAGTTTCGAGGGTATAACCATCTATAAAAGAAGTATTTATTAATCCACCAACTCTGTTACTTGCTTCTAATAATACATATTCAATTCCTTTTTTTTGAAGGAAATAAGCCAAGGATAAACCCGAAATTCCAGCGCCAATAATTGCTATCATCACAAAAAGATTTTAATTAATTACAAAGGTACATTACTGTAATTTGCAAAGTATGATTTATGTTTGTAAAAATTATGAAAAATGGCAAAAAATAAATGTATATTTTTAGATAGAGACGGAGTAATCAATAAAGATTACGTGGATTATGTATATTCTTTAGAGAAATTAACCATCCTTCCGGGCGTTTCTGATGCATTGATTAGACTAAAAAATGCAGGATATTTATTGATAATTATTACCAACCAATCAGGTATTACCAAAGGAATTTATACCGAAGCAGATGTGATGTTGGTTCATGAAGCTGTGCAAAAAGATTGTAACAATGCAATTGTCGATATTTACCTTGCACCCTTTCACGAGAGTAAGCACAAATCATTGTCTCGCAAACCTGGTTCATTAATGTTTGAAAGAGCGATAGCTAAATACAATGTTGATACTGAAAATTCATGGATGATTGGCGACAAAGAAAGAGATTTAGTTCCTTCAAAATCATTGGGAATAAAATCTATTTTAGTTGATAATCAGAAACCAAGTTCTTATGCTGATGCTTCAGTTGCTGACTTAGCTGCTGCTGCTGATTATATTTTAAGTTTGTAATAAATTAAAATTAATAATTTAGCAAAAAATATACTTTACTAATGCTTCGACTACGCTCAGCAACTGTAAAGTATATTTTTCGCTATGCTAATTATTGTAAAACTCTTTTATACAATCACATACATAATCAACTGATTGATTATCCAATCCAGGAAACAATGGTAAACTCAAACTTGTGTTTGCTAATGTTTCAGCAATGGGGAAATCACCTTTTGAATATCCTAAATATTTGTAAGCATTTTGTAAATGCGGTGGAATAGGATAATGAATCAAGGTTTGAACACCTTTTTCTAGTAAAAAAGCTTGTAACTCATCTCTCAATTCAGTCCGAATTACAAATAAATGAAAAACGTGTGTGGATTTTGGATGTATTTTGGGCAAAATTAAACCATCCGTATTTTTTAGATTGGCAATATATCTTGCTGCAATTGTTTGTCTTTCAACATTATGAATAGACAAATATTTCAATTTTAAACTTAATATTGCAGCTTGTAATTCATCTAACCTTGAATTTGAACCTTCAATTTCATTGTAATATTTTTTTGAGGAACCATAATTTCTCAACATTCTGATATATTTGGCTAAATCTTCATTATTTGTAGTAACCAAACCTGCATCGCCAAGGGCACCTAAATTTTTACTTGGATAAAAACTTGTAGCATTAACAACTCCAAAACTTCCAGTTGATTTTCCATCAAAACTTGCACCTTGTGCTTGGGCATTGTCTTCAATTACAGCGATTTTATTAGCATTTGCAATATCCATAATCAATTGCATATCACAAGCTTGCCCGTATAAATGTACAGGAATAATTGCTTTAGTTTTTGGTGAAATTAACTTAACTATTTCACTTGGATTTATATTATAAGTTTCAATATCAGGTTCAGCAAAAATAGGTGTTGCACCAACAGCAGTTACCGCCAAAACAGTTGCTATATAAGTATTTGACGGAACAATAACTTCATCGCCAGCTCCGATTTTCAAGGCTTTTAAACTAAGAATCAAAGAATCTAGACCATTGCCCACTCCTATTCCAAAATTCACTTGATTAAAACTAGCATATTGATTTTCAAAACTTTCTACTGAATTACCAAGAATATATTGTTGATTATCAAAAAATGATTCAAAAGCTTGTAAAGCATCAAGTTTGATTAATTTATTAATCGCATCAAATGAATAAAAAGGAACTTGCATACATTAAATTTAGAAACACTAATATATTACTTATAAGTGAAATTTAACCATTACCAAATGGAATAAAAAACTAAAATTTATCAGTATTCATTAATGATTGTTGTCATTATTAACTCTTAACACAAAATTAATATGATATATAATTTTAAAAATACCATTTTGTATTTACCTTTACAATTGAGGATATGTTTCCTCAAAACAAATACATTAATTAAAATGTTAGCGAATTAATGTAAAAATAATCAAACTAATGAGTTTAAAAGGTACAGTAAAATTTATTTCAAAAGAAAAAACCAATTTTTTTGAAGTATTAAGAAGTAGAGTTGACGCATATTTTGAAGAAAACAATATCTCAAAACATGCAAACTCAACAATGGTAATTAAAACAATTGTTTTATTATCAGGTTATTTAATTCCATTTGCACTTATGTTAATTTTTCACCCAAGTTTTTGGGAATGTATGGGTTTATGGGCAATTATGGGAATTAGTATTGCAGGTATCGGTATGAGTATTATGCACGATGCAAATCATGGCGCTTATTCAGAAAGCAATACTGTTAATTATTGGCTTGGTCACACTTTAAATTTAATAGGTGGTTCGGTTTCAAACTGGAAATTTCAACACAATATTTTACATCATACATATACAAACATTTCAGGTATGGATGATGATATTCAAGATAGATTGGTGCTTAAATTTTCGCCACACACTGCTGTTAAGCCATTTCATAAATTTCAAAAATATTATGCATTCTTTTTTTACGGTATCATAACACTTTATTGGGTACTAGCCAAAGATTTTGTTCAGTTAAGTATGTTTACCAAAACTGGTGTAAACAAAGGAACTCCTCAAGAAAACAAAGTAATGTTAATGCGTATAATTTTAGATAAAACTTTGTATTTATTTGTAATTATTGGAGTACCTGTATTATTTTTCAATTTTGCTTTGGGAGATGTTATTTTAGGCTTTTTAGCTATGCATTTCTTGGCAGGCTTAATTTTAACAATTGTATTCCAACTTGCTCATACTGTTGAAGGTACATCACATCCGCTACCAAACGAGGAAGGAACAATTGAAAATAACTGGGCAATACATCAATTAAATACTACTGTTAACTTTTCACCTAAAAACCCAATTATCGGTTGGTATGTTGGTGGATTAAATTACCAAGTTGAGCATCATTTATTCCCTAAAATTTGTCATGTTCACTACCCACAAATAGCTCATATTGTGGAAGCTACAGCAAAAGAATACGGAATACCTTATATGTGTAACGATTCATTCGGAAAAGCATTAAAATCACATATCAAGTTACTCGAAAAATTCGGAACATTACCTTCGCTTAACGAAGCAATAGGTTAAAAACAAAAACGGCTACTAATTTAAAAATTGGTAGCCGTTTTTGTTTACAAAATAAATCTTCATAATATTTTTTTGAACCATTAAATCATAATTTTGGATTTAATAAATATTAAATTCCATATCTTTGTTTGAAGTAAAATCATTGTTTATTTTGCAATTCTGTTTATCAAACACATTATAAGTTTATTTAAATGTTAGACGAAAAATACCTTACTCCTCAGCAAATTGTTGCTGAACTTGATAAATATATCATCGGTCAACACGAAGCTAAACGTAACGTAGCCATTGCTTTACGTAACCGTTGGAGACGTATGGCTACCGAAAATGAAATTCAAAAAGACATTTCTCCAAACAATATTTTAATGATTGGAGCAACAGGAGTTGGTAAAACCGAAATTGCTCGTAGATTAGCCAAACTTGCAGATGCACCTTTTATTAAAGTGGAAGCTTCGAAATTTACTGAAGTTGGTTACGTTGGTAGAGATGTTGAAAGCATGGTTCGTGACTTGATTGAGGTTTCTATCAAAATGGTGAAAGATCGTTTAAAAGAGGATTTGAAATCAAAAGCTACTGAATTAGTTGACGAACATATTCTTGATATTTTAATTCCACCTCTTAAAAAATCAGGAGATTCGGCTTATACTGGTATTGATATTAAACCTGAGGCTGGTTCTGATGAAGAATTAAATGAAAAAACCCGTGATAAGTTTAGAGAAAAACTTAAACGTGGTGATTTAGACGACAAAAAAATCGAAATTGATGTAAAACAATCATCAAGCGTAAACGTGGTTGGACCTATCGGAATCGATGATAGTTCAATGCAAAATCTGCAAGAAATGCTTGGTGGCATGATGCCTAAAAACGCTAAAAAACGCAAAGTTACCATTGCCGATGCCCGTAAAATTTTACTAGATGATGAAGTGAGTAAAATGATTGACATGGACGAGGTGAAAGAAGAAGCTATCAAGAAAGCTGAAAATACTGGAATCATTTTTATTGACGAAATTGACAAAATTGCCCGTAGCAAAAATGGAAGTGGCGGAGGAGAAGTTAGTAGAGATGGTGTTCAGCGTGATTTATTGCCTATCGTTGAAGGTTCGGCAGTGAATACAAAATATGGTGTCGTAAATACTGACCATGTATTATTTATAGCTGCAGGTGCTTTCCATTTTTCAAAACCTACTGATTTAATTCCTGAGTTACAGGGTCGTTTCCCGATTCGTGTGGAGTTAGACAAGTTAACTAAAAATGATTTTGTTCAAATTTTACAATCTCCTAAAAATGCTTTAACTAAACAATATCAAGCATTATTAGGATCGGAAGGTGTAGAAATTTCATTTACTGAAGGTGCTATTGATAAATTAGCCGAAATTGCTTTTTTTGCTAACAACGAAATGGAAAACATTGGAGCTAGAAGATTACAAACAGTAATGAGTCAGCTTTTGAACGAATTTATGTTTGATGTTCCTGAAAAAATAGCACCAAATACGCATATTGAAATTACAGCTGATTTAGTTCAAGAAAAACTAGGGAAAATATTAGCTAATAAGGATTTGAGTGAATATATTTTATAGAGTTTAGGGTTAAGAGTTTAGGGTTAAGAGTTTAGAGTTTAGAGTTTAGAGTCTGCAAATGTGAATTTGTAGACTCTTTTTTCTATAATTTATAAGATTGGCTGCACCCATCGCTTTGTTATTTCGCCCTTTCAGGGCTTATTATTATAAAGTCAAAAATTCTTATGTCTTAAGTCTTTCATCTTAAGTCACTCAAATAATTACATAATTTTGATACTCTCCTATTCTTATTCCAGTTAAAGATTCAATAATTCTTTTGAACCTATCTTTTAGCTTCACCTTCTTATTTTTAGGATCATAATTAAATTCCCAATTCATTCTTTTTAATCGTTCGTCCATCACTTTGGCATGTGTACCAGTAAACGGAACAAGAGATTCTAATAAATTATAATCATGTTCTTCTGCATCACTTACATTTTTTTTCATCCATTCATCATCGTGCCAATACTTATTAAAAGTTTGATTTTTAAGTTGTTGTGCACGAGGGTCTCTGACCCAGCCATAATGAAAAACTTCTGCTTTGATATGTTTCACTTTTAACTTCTCATTTTGAGAAGTTCTAAAACCTTGAGCATCACGATATGAAACTACATTCTTATTATTTCGAACAACTCTAATTTCTCGTCTATACCATTTATAACTATCGCCTACATAATTATACGAACCATAAAAATGCTGATAATCAAACAATAAGCCTTCAACTTCTGGAGAATTCAAATATTGATGCATAGCATTTTTGATTTCGGGCAAATATTTTTCGTGTACTACTTCATCACCTTGAATATAAAATCCCCAGTCGCCAGTAATATGTTCGAGTGCAATATTAGTTTGAACAGCTAAAATTTTTCCACCTTCACGCATTGAATCATCCCAAACTGTATCTATAATTTTGATTTTAGGGTCATTCAAAGCAACAATTGCCTCACGAGTTCCATCAGTACAATCTCCAACAGCTACAATAAATTCATCACAAATAGGTAAAATTGAAGTTATTGCTTCAATAAAAGGATAATCAAGCTTTATTCCATTCCTAATTACTGTAAAACCACTTACTTTCATTATTTACTTATTGAAGTTTTTTATTTTCGATATGTCGAGTTTTATCTCTAACATTTCTTTTTTCTAATCCTTTTTGCATTGCCTCTGTTAAATTTACCCCTGTTTGATTTGCTAAACAAACCAAAACAAAAAGTACATCAGCAAGTTCTTCTCCTAAATCTTTATTTTTATCACTCTCTTTTTCCGATTGTTCTCCATATCTACGAGCAATTATTCTAGCAACCTCTCCTACTTCTTCGGTTAACATTGCCATATTGGTAAGTTCATTAAAATAACGTACTCCTACGGTTTTAATCCACTCATCAACAGTACCTTGTAATTCGTCTATCGTCATGATTTATTTGCTGTATCTATTATTATCGTTACCGGACCATCATTTACCAATGACACTTCCATATCTGCTCCAAACTTACCTGTTTGCACCTTTTTACCTAACAACTCTTCTGATTTTTGAATAAAATATTCATACAAAGGAATGGCAATTTCAGGTTTGGCTGCTTTTATAAAACTTGGTCTATTGCCTTTTTGGGTACTAGCATGTAAAGTAAACTGACTTACTACCAACAAATCAGCTCCTAAATCTTGCATAGACCTATTCATTTTGCCTTCGTCATCAGCAAAAATACGCATTTGCACAATTTTATTTACAAGCCAATCTGCATCAAGCTGAGAATCTTCATGAGCAACGCCCAATAAAATAAGTAAGCCTTGGTTAATATTGCCAATTATTTCATTGTCAACACTAACCGAGGCTTTCTTTACTCTTTGAATTACTGCAATCATTTATTTTGTAGATGCTAATTCTAGTCTTTTTGCTACTTCGTCCCAGTTAACTATATTCCAAAATGCAGTTACGTAATCAGCTCTTTTGTTTTGATATTTTAAATAATAGGCATGTTCCCAGACATCTATCGCTAAAAGAGGAAAACCTTGAATTTTCATATCATTCATTAAAGGATTATCTTGATTTGAAGTACTAGTAACTATTAATTTATCATTTGAATAAATTAACCAAGCCCAACCTGAGCCAAATCTACCCATGGCTTCTTTAGCAAAAAGTTCTTTAAATTTATCTAAAGAACCAAAATCTCTATTTATTGCATCCAACAATTTCCCTTGTGGTAATTGCCCTTTAGCGGGTTGTAATGATTTCCAGAAAAATGTATGATTAAAATGCCCACCTGCATTGTTTCTCAACACAGCATTTTCAATTTTAGAAATACCATAGAAATAGGTATATAAATCAAATTGCTCAATTTGACCTTTAGCCAATTCAGCATTTAAATTATTAATATAAGCTTGATGGTGTTTAGAATGATGAATTGTCATGGTTTGTTCATCAAAATAAGGTTCTAAAGCATTATAAGCATAAGGTAATGCTGGTAAAGTAATTACAACAGGTTGAATTTTTTCTGTACTTTGTGCAAATATTCCATTGGAAAACAATACACTAAGTAAAATTACAAATAATGTGTTTTTCATAATTGATTTCTTTAATTTTACTCTAGCAATTTAAACAATAACTATTACAAAACACAAAACATAATAAAGTGTTTGAATAAATAAAATTGAAAATCATATATTAGAATGGAAAAAGAAAACTTTTTTGAAAATGTATATCAAGTAGTGAAATTGATTCCCGAAGGAAAAGTAACTTCTTATGGAGCAATTGCAAAGTATTTAGGTACAGCCAAATCATCTCGAATGGTTGGTTGGGCAATGAATAATGCTCATTCTGACGCATCCATTCCAGCTCATAGAGTTGTTAACAGACAAGGCTTACTAACAGGCAAACATCATTTTGGTATCAATAACGAAATGCAAACTTTATTAGAAAATGAAGGTATAAAAGTTGAAAAAGACCAAATTATTGATTTCAAAAATCACTTTTGGGACCCAATGATTGAACTTAATCTATAAAAATAATACAAATTAATAGAATTTAAAAAACATACTAACTACCACTTAAAATACTATTTTAAAACTTTTTACTAAAATATTTCAAAAAATATGACACATAATTATTACAATTTATTAAAACAAATACTATATATTTGAAATTAACAATTTGAAATTGTTAATTAAACAAATCAAAAGATCCTCTCAATGAAAAAAACATTACTAATAAGTAAGCTTTTTCTAGCTTCTATTTTTGCAATTAATAGTCAAAATGCCAATTCACAATCATGTAGTATTAACACCAATGTTAATGGAATAGCAGGTACAGGCACTGCGAGTAACAATATTGGTCAATCCTTTACTGCTTGTGGTTCTGGAACTTTATCAACTGTTAGAGTTGAGGCTTCAAACACTTCAGTAGCAACTGCAAAAGTAGTTATTTATGCTGGAGAAGGCACAAATGGAACTAAACTTGGTGAAGGTGCTATAATTCAGGTTGGTTCAAATAGAACAAATCAATGGGATTTGAATAGTTTAAATATAAAAGTTATAAGTGGGCAAAAATACACTGCCATGTTTTTATCGGCATCAGGCACCCCAGCATTTACATATAGTACTAGTGTTCAATACAACTATTATGCTGGAGGACAAATTATCAATTATGGTGCAGCTAATAATGATATGTTTTTTAGTGCTACAATAACTCAATTAAACCCTACTAAAACCCCTCTTCATCAAGCAACAAATGTTAGTAGAAATACAACGCTGAAATTACAGTTTGATAGAGCAATGCAAATTGGCACTGGAAATATTATCATTAAAAACTTAACTAATAGCACTAATGATACTATTTTCCCAAATGAAGTAATCATTAATAGTTCACTAGTAACTATACCAAATATATTGCCCCTAGAGAAAAACACTCAATATGAAGTAATTGTACCTTCAACTACTTTAAAAGCAACATCTGGAATTAGTTTTGAAGGTTTGGCTACAACCAAATGGAATTTTACTACTTCAGGTTTAGCAGTTACTCAACTTTCAAAAACTGCAACTTCACCTACAAAACTTACAAGTATTCCATATACAATTTCATTTTCAGAAGATGTTACAGGTTTTGATATCAGTGATTTAGTAATTGCTAATGGAACTGCAACAAACTTTATGGGTTCTGGAAAAAACTATACTGTAAACATCAATCCAACTAACAATGGCTTTGTTAAACTAACTATTCCATTAGGTGCTACAATTGAAGGAAATGAATTGGCTAAAGATTCTATTTACTTTGATAATATTGCCCCTACTGTGAATACTAAAAATGATACAGTTTATCTTGATGCAGCTGGCGATGGTTTAAATACAATTGCTGATATAAACAATGTATCTACAGACAATTACACAACTACTCCAAATTTAGTTTTAAGTTCGAGTAAAACTTCTTTTACTTGTGCAGATTTAGGTAATAAAACCGTAACTCTTTATGTTTCAGATGAAGCAGGTAACGTAGGCATTGGTACTACAACAGTTTTAGTTTTACCTAAAAAACCTTTAATGGTTTCGAAAAATATTACAGTTCAACTTGGTGCTAACGGAAGTGTAACCATTACTCCTGATGATGTTAACAATAATTCTGTAGCATATTGTGGACAAACTTTAACTTTAAGTTTAAGCAAATCAACTTTTACTTGTACTGAATTAGGAGCAAATACAATCAACTTAATTGGTGAAGATAGTAAAGGCAATATTGTTTCGACAACTGCAACGGTAACTGTTCAAAACAAAGTATTACCAACTGTTATTACCAAAAACATTACAGCTCAACTTGAAGATTCAACCAATACTGTAACCATTACACCTGCGATGATTGATAATGGCTCAACTGCACTTTGTGGTGGAAATTTAACTTTGAGCTTATCAAAAACTAAATTTACCTGTAGTGATTTAGGAGATAATACCGTAACACTAACCGTAACAGACGCTCAAGGAAATGTTGCTACTAAAACAGCTACTGTTACTGTAACACATTATATTACAGATGAAAACTTAACTCCTGCTTTAACAACTATACCAGCAGGAACAAGTACAACAATTTCTACAAATAGCTCAATGATTGGAGTAAATTATTTACTAAAAAACAATAATGGTAACACTCAAGTAGGTACTACTCAATCAGGAACAGGTAATACACTTGTGTTTAATACAGGAAATTTAACTTCTACACAAACATTTAAAGTAGTTGCCGAAGCTCCAACTTATGATGGTTCTGGAGCCCTTGATTTTGATGGAGTAAATGATATTGTAAGTACCAATGTTACAACTACAACCACAAGTACACTTACTTTAGAAGCTTGGATTTTCCCAAGATCAACGAATTATGATAGAATCATTTCAAATTACTCTTCAGATGTAAATGGTTCAATAATATTTGATACATACAACCCTACTGCTGATAATGGTAAAGGATTAAGATTATATTTAAAAGGTGCTACTGCAAACCAAACGGTAACTGCAGCAAATGTTTTAACATTAAACGCTTGGAACCATGTTGCTGCTACATTTAATGCAGGAGCAATGAAGTTATATGTAAATGGTTCATTGGTTGCATCTGCTACTGCTACTTTCACATCAATTACAGGTATTGCAAGTAAAATTACTTTAGGTGAAGATGCAACAGTTGGTACTACTGAATATTTTAATGGTAAAATGGATGAAGTTAGAATATGGACAACTGCAAGAACTACAACTGAAATTGCAAATAATATGAATACTTGTTTAACTGGTACTGAAACTGGTTTAAAAACTTATTTCAAATTTTCGGAAGGTGTTGGAAATACTATTACTGATTTAAAAGTAGGTTCAGTAGGAACATTAACAAATATGGATCCCTCTACTGATTGGGTTGCAGGCAAATTAAATTGTTTAACAAATAATGTTTGTGCTTATCAAATTACAGATTTAGTAACTATTAATGTTGACAATGCAGTTGGAATTGACAATTCGAATATTAATTCAAAAGTAGTAATAGCTCCTAACCCTGTTCAAAATATACTTTCAATTTCTTCTGATTTAACAATATTAAAAGTTGAGGTATATAATATTCTTGGTCAATTAATAAAAACAGAATCAAGTTCTTCATTCGATGCTAGTAATTTAAACCCTGGAGTTTATTTACTTAAAATAAACACAACAAATGGTATTGCTCAAACTCGATTTGTAAAAGAATAAATTTTTCATAAATCTTAATAACCAAAAAAGCTCCAGCAAATCTGATTTGCTGGAGCTTTTTTAGTTATTGATTATTATTTTATATTTATTATCTAAAACGGAGGTTCCTCATCAAAAGGTCCACTATTAAAACCTCCTAAAGGCTTGTCATTCATTTTACTTTCAAGTGTTATAGCTCCACTTCCCATATCAAATTCATTACTTCCTGTAATTGGAAAAGCATTTAAACTTCCTCCGGTTGTATCAAATGCAAAAGAATCGGATGCCCAGTCTTCAAATCGTGTAAACTCACCACGGAATCTAAGTTTGGCAGTATCAAGCGAACCATTTCTGTGTTTTGCAATAATCACCTCACCCATACCAACTACCGAATTACCTTCTTCATCTTCAGTAATTTTATAATAATCAGGACGGTATAAGAATATTACCATATCGGCATCTTGCTCAATCGCTCCTGACTCCCTTAAATCCGAAAGTTGTGGACGCTTATCTCCGCCCCTGGTCTCTACCGAACGACTCAACTGCGAAAGTGCAATCACAGGAACTTCTAATTCTTTGGCTAATTGCTTCAACGACCTCGAAATTGCCGAAATCTCTTGCTCACGATTTCCGCCACCTTTTCCTCCTCCATCAGCTGACATCAGCTGCAAGTAATCTATAATTACCATCTGAATGTCATGTTGAGCTTTTAGCCTTCTACATTTTGCTCTTAACTCCAAAATTGTCAAAGCAGGCGTATCATCAATAAAAATAGGTGCATTTGCCAAGGCTTTTGTTTTAGCATGTAGCTGACTCCATTCGATATCAGTTAAATTTCCTTTTTTGATTTTTTCTGAACCTAATTCAGCCTCTGCGGAAATTAAACGATTCACTAACTGAACCGAGCTCATCTCAAGCGAAAATATTGCAACACCTTTATTGTGGTCAACCGAAGCATTTCTCATACACGATACAACAAATGCTGTATTGTGCGTAACTGTCATATCCTCAAGTAAGAATAATCGATTTCCATCAATTTCAAAACCGTAATAATCATCTACTTTGTCAAACTCAACAACAATTTTTGATGTTTTCCAGTTTTTCTTTACACTTGCTTTATTCAGTTTTTTATCATCAATTCGAGATGGAATAATACCAATATTTCCAGCAAACCTTACTTTAAATACCTCGTCTTTAATGTTTACAGATTTGAATTTAACTTCTTTCTTTTTGATTGAAGTTTGAAATCCTAAAGTATCACAAAGGAATTTAATTTGTTTGGCTAATGCTTCGTTTTTATGGCTAATTTCAAAGCAATTGTGTTTTTTATTATAAACACCTTTGCTATCCAATAACCCACCTAATAAATGAAGCCTATTTTCTCTTGAATTGGTTAAAAAATGAGATGGAATCAATTCTGTATCAATAACTTCTTTGTGAGTAAGTTTTTCATTTACAGATAAATATTCCTCTTTATGTGAAGCTTTTTCAGCAGATATTTGAACCTTTAAATTGGTATCTGGATTAACACAACCTAGTAAAAATCCGAAAATATATGGATCAATTTCAGTTTGCTTTTCTTCAAATTCTACCGCAACTTTATATCCTTTATAGTTAGTTTTAAACTTATCTGATTTTTCAAGATAATCTTTAACTGTAATATTTAAAACTTCTCCTTTTGGGTGTTTTTTTGATTTACCATTTCGCTTCAACGACAAAATATGACTCTCATTAACTCTGTAGTCTATAGCATTTTTTTGGCGAATCCAATACATGTTTTCTTGTCCACGAGCAATAGAAAGCACTTTTCTTGGCGTAGAATCATCACCCATAAGTAATTCGCCTTCTTGTACATCTTCTACATTTTTCAATGAACCATCAAACATCAACACTTTTGTACCTTTACCAAGGCACTTACCCATACCGGGACGAGCAGCTACAATTACTAAGTCACTTTTTTGCCAACCAGAAGTAATTCTATCTAACTCTGTAAAACCACTTGGTACCCCTGTTAAACCTTCCTTTTGCTTACTTCTTTCCTCTAACTCCTTTACAGCCTGCGACATAATTGAACGCATATCAGCATAGTTTTTACGGATATTATTTTCTGCAATTCTAAAAATCTCTGATTGGGTTCTATCTAATAACTGAAATACATCAGTAGTATATTCAAAAGCATCTGTTTCAATTTTTGATGCAATAGAAATCAATTCCCTTTTAATAGCTTGCTCCACAATAATACGAGCATGGTACTCAATATTTGCCGATGAGTTAACTTTAAAAGTAAGTTCATTTAAATAATATGGACCACCAACAAACTCTAAATCACCATTAGTTCTTAACATTGAAGTTACAGTCATCAAGTCAATAGGCTCGGATTTTAAGAACAAATCACGAATTGCACCATAAATTTTTTGATGTCTTTCACTGTAAAAACTTTCAGGTTTTAAAATGTCAATTACTGTAGTAAGAGCATCTTTTTCAATCATTAAAGCTCCAAGTACAACTTCCTCAACTTCAACAGCTTGAGGAGGCAATTTACCTAAACCTTTAATCACATCATTTACACTTTGAGCTTTTGCTTTTCTTGTATTGAACTTCGGTGTTTCCATAAATACAAAGTTACATTTTTCAATCTTAATTCAACAAAGTATGATAAAATATATAATCGTATTTTTAGAAAGGAATTATATCTATTTTTATTTTAGATACTTGTAATTCATTTTGAAAATTTAAGCTTTTCTTCATTAAAAAAATGATTGAAAAATATTTTTAAAAATTTTAATTTTTAACAATTAAACTGATTTAAAACTAAGAAAGCATTATATTTGCTTTTGAATAAACAATTGTAAGTGTATTTTTAAATTAAACTATTTATAGAGAATTTGAATAAATACATTTAATATTCAAAAGTTTGTATAACCACAGAAAACACCTATATGTCAAAAAATGTACTAATTGTAGAAGATGATATGGTGATTGCCATGATAAACTCACGAATGGTTGAGAAATTGGGGCATAGTGTATGTGACTCAGTAAGCAATGGATCTGATGCTATTTCGAGTGTAAAAAATCAATGTCCAGATATTATTTTAATGGATATTAATCTTGAAGGAGAAATTGATGGAATTGATGCAATGTATAAAATAAGAGAAATAAGCCAATGTCCTGTATTATTCATTTCTGCAAATTCTGACCAAAAAACTTTTGACAGAGCTAAACAGATTACAAAATCGGAATTTTTAATCAAACCTGTTGATTTAATTCAACTTCAAGCAGCAATTGGTAGAACAGAAGAACTTGTTTAACAAAAAACATATCATTATAGAAACAAAAAAAGTCATTCTTACAAATGACTTTTTTTGTTTCTATGTCCCGTCCTGAATTAGGTTGTCACATAGATAACTTATACTATGGAAAATATTGTTACTCAATTAAAAAGACGAAGTCAACGAGATTATAGTCATTCTTTTAAACTTCAAGTTGTTTCAGAAATA